>JANYJB010000031.1 GCA_025361935.1 Verrucomicrobiota bacterium | reverse complement strand
TCCTGGTATTCCTTGCTGTATTTCTGCCGACTTCCCGCCGGCCTTTCCATCTGGGTCTTCATTTGGGTTTCCTTTCGCTTTTGACCCTTTCCTCCTGTCCGTCAATTCGGGGCAACCCCAGGGCGAGTTTCATCAATTTTAGTTCAACCTAGACCGAAGCCTGCAGTTCCCGATCTCAAAGCCCGAAGACCTTAAGCACCCTCCGATACCACGACGACGACTTGATCCCGCCCAGCGCCCCCGGCTTGGCATACACCACCAGCCCGCGCCCCGAGAAGCCGGCTTCAAACAACCGCGTCGCCCCGGCATAATAACGCCAGAATGAAACCGCGCGCACCGGCCGGCATTCGAGATTCGGGGTGAACGCGGCGACCTTTGATTGCTTCACGCGAAACACCGGCACCGGCGTCTCGGCGCCGTCCATCAGACGCTCGGCCTGCAGCGCATCATCCCCCGCCACAATCAACCGGCAGGGACCGACAAACTCAAAAAAGCGGAACTGCCCCGCCGACCACGCCTGCCAGTGGAAAAACCTCCAATACCGGCGGATGACCAGCGGCTCCGCCGACTTGAAAATCAGTCCGGCAAGAAAAGCGGGCCTGAGCACCAGCGAGCCGCCCTCGGGAACGTCCACAACCTTGAATTGGTCTGCCTGCATCCGCGAACCGGCCAGCGTGATCCTGCGCCCGCCGTCGTTGCGGACGTTGCGCACCTCGACGAGGTTGAACATGCCCGCCGCCAGGCTCGAAAACGGAAATCGCCAGCTCATCAGCAGACGGGACTTTTTCATCAGGTCGTCGTCAGCCGTCGCAAAAAACTGTTTCTTCCCCCGAAACACCGATCCGGGCCACAAGGCGCTCTCGACCACCTCGGTGGCGTCGCTGACGGTGGAAAACGACACCGGTGCGCCCGCCAAACGCAGCGGACGCCCCCGCGCGATGATCGGGGCCAGCCCGTAGTAAAGAGCGAGGCAGGCGAGCGTAGGCCCGAACAGATAGACCGCCACGATGAGCGCGACATAACCCCGGACCTGATGCCACGCCTCCTTCGCGTAGTGGGTTTTCAACGAGGTTTGATTATCGAGATCGTTCAGCGTGCGCTCCACGCGCGCCAATTCGATTCTGGCCGCCCCACGCTCGTGTTCCTTCAAAACCCGCTCGCGCCGCAAGCGCACGAACTCCCTGTCGGTTTCCCTAGCGAGAGCCTTCATGCGGAGGAGCTGCTCATCGTTCGCGCGTTGCTGGGCGTTGTTCCAGATGAGGCGGTCCCAGGTGTTTTCCAATTTGCCAAGGGCCTTGATCACGCGCAAAGCCGCCTCGTGCCGTTGCTCCTGCGAAGCGATGGCCGCCTCCAAGCCCGCGATCTGCGTCTCCAAAGCCGCCAGTTCACGCTGGCAGTGCTCATGGTAGGCCACGTGCACGCCGGGGTCGTTGTCATAGTTCTCGGCGTTGCGGTCAAAAAGCCAGAGCCCGTAGGTCGCGAAGCCGGCCAGCGCGATCAAGACCGCCAGCACGAGCTTGCGAAGCAACCAGCAGCCGAGCTTGGAAAAAGAGGCCGACATCACGCCTTCAGTTCGACGATGAGCTGGACCTCGGTGGTGGAGTTCCTCGGCAGGCCGACGACAGCAACGGCGGCGCGGGCGTGTTTTCCGGCATCGCCAAAAACCGCGACAAGCAGGTCGCTCGCGCCGTTGATCACGGCGGGGCTGTCGGCGAAGCCGCTTGTGGCGTTCACGAAGCCGTTGACCATGACGACGCGGGCCACGGCATCGAGCGAACCCGTCGCCGCCTTGATGTTGGCAAGGGAGTTGAGCACGCAGACCCTGGCAGACTCGTAGGCCGTCTGGACGGTGTGCTCCTTCCCAACCTGGCCCTCGTGGGTCATCTTGCCGTCGGCGATGCAGATCGTGCCGGCGCAAAACAGCAGGTTCCCGGTGCGCACGGTCGGCACGTAGTTGCCAGCCCCGGCGGCGGTGGCGGGAAGTTTGAGGCCAAGTTCGGCAAGCTTTGCTTCGGGATTCATGTGGAAGGAGTTGAAAACGTAATCACGCGTCCGAAGCAAGACGCAGCAACCGCGACGCGTTGCCGCCCAGCACGTTTCCAGCGACACCCGCCGGCAGCGCCGCCCGCGCCTGCGCGAAAAATCCATTCATCGGCTCCGTCACCGGGTCACGCGGATAAAGATCGAGCGGGTAATCGGTGCCCCACAGCACGCGGTCCGCGCCGCAGGCCGCGATGCCCTCGGCAAACACCGCCGGTTCGTAGAGCAACGGGGACGCCGCCGTGTCAAACCGGACGTTGCCCGGCATCCGCACACCATGCCGCCACCAACATCCGCCCCAATGCGCCAAAATAAAACTCACGTTCGGGAAAGCCTGCGACATCCCTGCGAAATCGGCCAGCGGCGTCTCCACGCGTCCGGGATAATTGCCGGTGGCCGGCGAGGGATCGGTGACGTGCAGATTGACCGGCAGGCCGAGTGCGCCGGCCAGTTCCAGCACAGCCAGCCAGCGCGGATCATCCATCACGATGTGCTGCGAGTGCGGGGACAGTTCCCCCAGCCCGATGAGTCCTTCGCTATGCGCGCGCCTGATCTCGACCAGCGCGGCCTCGCCCGCCGCCGGATGCACCGCCGCAAACGCCGACAACCGGTCGGGATACGCCCGCACGCAATCGGCATAAAATCGGTTCTGCCAGGCGCAGCTCTCGTGAGTTTCCCAATACCAGCCCAGCAACACGGCGCGATCCACTCCCGCCGAGTCCATCGAGCGAAGCAGTTTGGCGACCGAGGGAAACGCCTGCACGGGCCGGCCGTTTTTGCGTTTCCTCGCGCACAAAGCCGCCCAATGCGGCTCGCGATGCGCCGCCGCCCATGCCGCCGGATCACGGTTTAGATCGGGGGGATACAGATGAACATGCGCGTCGATTACCGGCACGGGGCAAAAATCGTTCGTTGCGCCGGTCAGGGCAATCCGCAAGTCTCAGAGGCGTTCCGCCATGTCGAAGATCATTCCATTCGCAGCCGCCGCCGCGCCCGAGCCGGATTTCACCGCGCTCATCGCGGAGCTGCAGCATGCGACCGGCAGCGTTCTTCAGCCGCAGGCGCTCGACGAACGCCCGATCTACGGAACCACGCTCTACCTGGCGACCTGCCCGCTCGACACGCGCTACGGGCCGTTTCGCGCGTATATTTTTCAGGACATCATCGACAAGCACTACGTCATCGCGCTCGCGCACGGCGACATCTGCAAGGCCAAGACTCTCTACACCCGTCTTCATTCTTCATGCGTGACCAGCGAAACGCTGCGCGGCTGCGACTGCGATTGCGTGCAGCAGTTGGAAGGCGCGTTCAAGGTCATCGCCGCCAAGGGCAAGGGCATCCTGTTTTATCTCATGCAGGAGGGCCGTGGCGTCGGCTTCGTCGGCAAGGCCCGCGACCGCATGCTCGTGCAGGCGTCGCTGGACCAGATTTCCACGTTCCAGGCCTACGCCGCGATGGGCCTTAAAAAAGACCACCGCAACTACGAGAGCATCTCCCACATCCGCCATCTGCTGGGCATCACCGCGTCGTTTACCGTCCTCACCAACAACCCCGACAAGATCGAGGCGCTTCGCGCGCAGGGCGTCACCGTCGCGGGCACGGAGCGGCTGGAGATCGAGCCGGGGCCTTTCAACCTGGCCTACCTCACCTCCAAGGCCGCCGGCGGCCACATCTTGCAACGCCCGTTGGCGAGCGCCGTAAAACGCGCCCTCCCCCCCGAGCCGGTCGTGCCGTTCAAACCCCACGCGCTGCCCGAGGCGAAGCGGTTCATTTACTCGGCCAGCTATTTCCTGCCGATGAACCCGGTGGACGACGACATCCTGCTCACGGAGGCGCAGTTCAAAGAACTATTTCACAAGCAGTCCATCGAGCGCTACATGGCCGGCTCGAACCCGCTGGTGCTTGGCTACCAGCTCATCCGCAACAACCGCTTCTTCGTCAAAATCGCCGCCTGCAACCTCACCGCCTTCAAGAAGGAAAACCCGCAGGACCCCATCGTTGACCTGCTGACGACACCCTACTGGTTCCGCGTCCACGTTTACTACGACCTCGTGACGAGCCAGGACTTTGTCGTGCTGACCCACGGCCACCCTACGCCGAGCGACATCCCCGTCGTGCGCGTGCACAGCGAATCCATTTTCAACCGCTTCCCTCTCCGCACCACGGAAAATCGCGACAAGCTCAAGCAGTCGGTAAAGCACATCGTCACCTACGGTTCCGGCGCGATGCTGCTCCTGCACAACGACGGGCGCGGCGCGGGCTTTGGCGCGCACGCCACCGACGCCATGATGGCTGACACCGGCCAGGCGCGCTCATCCGACGACGCCTACCGCCAGCTCGGCGTGGACTACGACAGCCGCGATTACGACGCATCCATCGTCCTGTTGAAGCACCACATCCCGAACGAGAAAATCCAGATGGTGATGAATTCTCCCGACAGCCTCGTGAAAAAGCCCGAATACGCCGAGGCTCTCAACCGCCACCGCATCGACGTGGACCGCTGGATCTTCCTCGACTGCGAGCAGACGTGATCGTCGCGAGCCGGCGCTCGGGCCGGTCGTCACATAAAAAAGGCCGCCCATTTTCGGGCGGCCTTGAAAAAGAAAACGATGGGGAACGGTCAGACCGCGGCGTCACCGCGCTCGTCGGTGCGGATGCGAACGGCTTCCTCGATGTTGAGGACGAAAACCTTGCCGTCGCCGATCTTGCCGGTCTTGGCGGCCTTAACGATGGTGTCCACCGTCTTGGAGAGAAGCTCGTCGGCCACAACCACCTCAAGTTTTACCTTGGGAAGGAAGTCCACGGTGTATTCCGAACCGCGGTAGATCTCGGTGTGACCCTTCTGGCGGCCGAAGCCCTTGACCTCAGTCACGGTCATTCCCTCGACGCCGATTTCGGCGAGAGCTTCCTTAACTTCCTCCAACTTGAAGGGCTTGATGATGGCGATGATGAGTTTCATTCAGAGTAGAATTTCGGGGTTCAAAGTAGGAGTAAAGCCAACCAACGGAAGGCGCAAGCTTCTGTTCCAGACAGCATGGCATTTACCCGTAGTTATAACCTTTCGGCATAAAAACAAAAGGGCCGCCCCTTCGGACGGCCCTTTGTTTTAAACAACCGGTCGAATCAGATGGCGGCATCGCCCCGTTCGTCCGTCCGAATACGAACCGCATCCTCTATGCCGAGCACGAAGACTTTCCCGTCCCCGATCTTGCCGGTCTTGGCAGCCTTGACGATGGTTGTCACCGTCTTGACGGCGATTTCATCCGAAACGATCACCTCCAATTTCACCTTGGGGAGAAAATCTACGGTGTATTCGGAACCGCGGTAGATTTCAGTGTGACCCTTCTGGCGACCGAAGCCCTTGACCTCGGTCACGGTCATTCCCTCAACGCCGATTTCGGCGAGGGCCACCTTAACTTCCTCCAGCTTGAACGGTTTGATGATGGCGATGATGATTTTCATGCGTATTCTTGATTTCTAAGCGTGTAGCCCGGCGTTAGTATCGATTGGGAAACCGGACGAAATGCAGGCCGGCAAAAGTGTTCACACTATTTGCCGACCCGCCGGAATGATCAGTTGGAATAGCCTTCTTCGCCATGCTCGTTGATATCGAGGCCCTGCTCTTCCACTTCGGCGGAGGGACGGAGACCCATGATACCCTTGATGCAGTAGGCGATTACCGCAGTGCCCACCGTTGAAAGAATCAAGGTGACACCGATCGCCTTGCACTGGTCGATCCAGAGGGTGCCGTTGGCGACGGCGGCGGCCAGACCGTTGGTCTTGGCGGCGGCGTTAACATCGGCCAGCAGGTTTCCGTTAATGGTCGGACTGGCGAGGATACCGGTGAGCAACGCACCCAAGGTGCCGCCGATGGCGTGAACACCGAAGGTATCGAGCGCGTCATCGTAACCGAAAAAGGCCTTCAGGCGCATGCAGAACTGGAAGGGAATCACACCGGCGAGCACACCGATGATCACCGCGCCGTTGGGAGTGACAAAGCCGGCGGCGGGCGTTATGACGACCAGACCGGCGACGGCACCGGAACAGAAGCCGAGAACGGAGGCCTTTCTGCGCATGATGTATTCGCAAGTCGCCCATGAGAACGAAGCGACGGCGGCAGCCAAGGTGGTGTTCAGGAAACCAGCACCGGCGATAACGTCGGCAGCAACGGCGGAACCGGCGTTGAAACCATACCAACCGACCCAGAGCATTCCGGTGCCGACCATGCACAGCACCATGTTATGCGGAGCCATCGGCTCTTTGCCGAAGCCGATACGGGGCCCGAGGATGAGGCAGAGGACAAGCGCGGACCAACCGGAGGACATGTGAACCACCATACCACCGGCAAAGTCGATCGCGGCGATCTTGGCGTCGGCATTCCAGACGCCGTTCATCAACCCATCAATGCCCCAGACCATATGAGCCAAGGGAAAATAAACCACCAGCATCCAAAGACCGATAAAGGTCACGATGGCGGTGAACTTCATGCGCTCGGCGATCGCTCCGACAATCAAAGCCGGGGTGATGATCGCGAACATCAACTGGAACATCGAAAACACATTCTGGGAAACCCAGTAGGAGTAGTTCGTATTGGGCATGCCATCAACCCCTTTGAGGAATGCGAATTGCAGATTACCTAAGTAGGGCGAGCCATTGCCAAAAACAAAACTGTAACCGACCGCCCACCAGAGGATGGTAACCAGGCCGGTGATGGCCATGCACTGGGCGAGCACCGAAAGAACGTTCTTCCGGCGAACCAGGCCGCCGTAAAAAAGGGCGAGACCCGGCAGCGTCATGAAAAGAACGAGCGCCGAGCTGGTGAGCAGCCAAGCATTGTGCCCGGGACCGGGGCCCGCAACCTTAGAGGCCACGTCAGGCGTGCGGCCGGTATTGTTGATGTAAGCCTCCACGTCAGCCATGCGCTGTTCCATCGTGGGAGCCGGGGGAGTTTTCGCCGCTTCGGCGCCGCGTGAAAGAGGCGCAATCGCCATCAGTGAAACCGTCAAGAGGGTCGTGAATTTAAAAACCCGGAAACCGGGATTGGGCCATAGCTTCATATGTAGTGATTTTCTTGGTTTATTAGGAAGAGCGCAGACAACCTGCCGCCAACTGGACAAACCCACTTTAAGCACAGCCTATGCCACTGGAAAAAATGTCGCCGATTCCACGAGGGAAACCGTCTTTCGGAAAATAAAAAGCCGGACCTTCCCGAAGGAATATCCGGCTTTTGCCCTAACAGATGCAGCCGTGCTTGCCCGATGCCTTAACCCTGTGTTTTTTCAGGGATAACCGTCTGAATGTGCAGCTCCTTGAGCTGCTTGGCCGTGACCGGCGTCGGACTCTGCGCCATAAGATCTTGCCCCTTCTGCGTCTTCGGGAAGGCGATCACGTCACGAATGCTGGTGGTGCCGCAGAGCAGCGCGACCATGCGATCAAGACCGAAGGCAATACCGCCGTGCGGAGGCGCGCCGTAGGTGAAGGCCTTGAGCATGTAACCGAAACGGCTCTCGACCACGTCGGCCGGAATTTTAAGCACGTCTTCAAACACTTTCTTTTGCAGCGCGGGCTGGTGAATACGGATCGAACCACCGCCCAGCTCCATGCCGTTCAAAACGAGGTCGTAGTGCTGGCCGCGCACGCGCTTCGGATCGGTGTCGAGGTAGGTCGCGTCCTCCGGCACCGGGGCAGTGAACGGATGGTGCGTGGCCGCGTAACCGCCGCGCTCCTCGTCGTAGGACACGAGTGGGAAATCAATGACCCAAAGAAATTTCCAGTCGTCGGCGCGGATGGTGAGCTTGCCGCGCTTGGCGAGGAGCTGCGCCGCTTCGAGACGGATGCGACCGAGGATGGCGCAGGCCTTTTCCCAAGGCGCGGCGGCAAAGAACACCATGTCACCCTCCTCCACCCCGAGTTTTTGCGTGATGGCTGCCTTCTCCGCGTCGGAGAAGAATTTTACGATGGGAGATTTCCACTCGCCCTTCTCCGCCTTGATGAAGGCGAGGCCCTTCGCGCCGAGGGATTTGGCGATGTCCTCGAGCACCTTGAGTTCGCCCTGTGTGAGATCGGCGAGGCCTTTGGCGTTGACGGCCTTGATGCAGCCGCCGCCGGCCACGGTGGATTGAAACACCTTGAAGGCGGAATCCTTGAACGTCTCCGACAGATCGGTGAGTTCGAAGCCGAAACGCATGTCGGGCTTGTCCACGCCGAAGCGGTTCATCGCATCATGGAACGGCATCCGCAAAAACGGCGCTGGGATGTCCACGTTGAGCACATCTTTCCAGACTTTTTTAACCATACCCTCGAACAGCGTGTAAACGTCTTCGCGCGTGATGAACGAGGCCTCGACGTCCACCTGGGTGAACTCCATCTGGCGGTCGGAACGCAGGTCTTCGTCGCGGAAGCAGCGGGCGATCTGGAAATATTTTTCCACCCCGGCGACCATGAGTATCTGCTTGAACTGCTGGGGTGACTGCGAGAGCGCGTAAAATTCTCCCGGATGAATGCGCGACGGCACGAGATATTCGCGGGCGCCTTCGGGCGTGGACTTGAAGAGCGCGGGCGTCTCGACCTCGATGAACTCCTGAGAGTCGAAATAATCGCGGATAGACTTCGCCGCGCGATGGCGCACCTGAAGATTTTTGCGCATCTTCGGACGGCGCAGGTCGAGGTAACGGTAAGTGAGACGAAGGTCCTCGTTGACCTTGTCACCGCCGATGTCGTCGAGCGGGAACGGCGGGGTGTCGGAGAGATTGTGAATCGTGAGCGTGTTCGCATCGATCTCGATGGCACCCGTCGGCAAGTGGGCGTTGACGGTGCCCTCGGGACGACCGACGACCGTGCCGGTGACGCCGATGACCGACTCGGGCTTGATGTGCGCCGCCTGCGCGCCCAGCTCGGGATTGGTGTGCGGATCGAACTTCACCTGCGTGATGCCTTTGCGGTCGCGCAAGTCGATGAAGAGGATGCCTCCATGGTCGCGGATGGAATCCACCCAGCCAAGGAGCGAGACGGTGGTGTTGAGATCGGCCAGGGTGAGCTGGGCACAGTGATGGGTGCGCTTCATGATAAATCGAAAGTCGTTCACCTAAGCGCACACGGGCGGATGACGGCAAATCTAAACTCCGCCGTGTGATTTCCCCGGGGTCATCAGGGGGAGCCATATCAAACGGGTGAGAACGCCCGATATGCCAAAACGGGGAATCCGGCAAAATGGGCCCGCTATCATCCACACCGTCATGAAAGCCTCTTCATCCGATTTCCTCAGGTATTCTCTGATAAAGTCGGTCAAAGTATGCGCGCAACCCGCCGCGCTGGTGCTCGTCGTCACCCCGCGCCCGTCGTTCGCGGGAGCGGTCGCCGGCTACCTTGCGCGCGATGGGCGAAAAATTTCCGTTGTATGACTGCCCACGCTGGAATTCGCACTCAACCGGCTTAAGTGGGACCGGGCCGCAATGGTGGTCGTTGACGACGCAGGCGAAAGCACCGAGGCGATCGTTCACTCACTGCAAGCATCTGCACCAAGGACGCCGATTTTGGTTTTTCAACAAAACCTGCTCAATCACTTGGCATGATTGGGCGCGCGGACCGGATGTCCGCGCGCATCAACCAACAACAGATTACTTGGATATCAGACTCTCGCCCGTCATCTCGGCCGGCTTAGGCAGGCCCATGAGATCTAGGATGGTCGGGGCGATATCCGCCAGACGTCCGCCGCTGCGCATCTTGGTTTGGCCAGCGACCAGACCCTCCCCCACGGCAAACACCTCGACGAGATTGAGCGTGTGAGCGGTATGCGGCCCGTTGAGCACGGGGTCCCACATCTGCTCGGCGTTGCCGTGATCGGCGCAGACGAGAGCCTTGCCGCCGACTTGTTTCAAGGCCGCGAGCAACTCGCCGACGCCGGCATCGGTTGCCTCGCAGGCTTTGACCGTCGCGGGAATGGAACCGGTGTGACCGACCATGTCGGGGTTGGCATAGTTCACGGCGATAAAACCGAACTTGCCCGACAGGATCGCGGCCTTCGCCAGCGCGGTGACCTCGGCCGCCGCCATCTCGGGCTGCATGTCGTAAGTCGGCACCTTGGGACTGGACGGGCAAGCGTTTTCCTGACCGGGAAACGGCTCCTTGCGATAGTTATTAAAGAAAAACGTGACGTGCGGATTCTTCTCCGTCTCGGCGCAGCGGAACTGCGCGATGCCGGCGTTGGCGACGACTTCGCCCAAAATGTTTTTCAACTTGGGCGGCTTCGGCGAGATCACCTTCACCGGCAGACCGGCCTCATACTCGGTCATCGTGGCGTAGTAGAGATCGAGCTTCGCGCCGCGGTCGAACTCCTTGAAATCATCCAACACAAACGCCTTCGTGATCTCGCGCGGACGGTCGCCACGGTAGTTGTAGAACACCACCGCGTCTCCGTTTTGAAACGTCGCGAGCGGCTTGCCATCCGCGCCCACGATGGCCGTCGCGGGGACAAACTCGTCGCCGTTCTGCGTCTCGCTAAGCGGGTGGTCGTAGTAATGCTGGATGGCGGCCTCGGCCGACATCGCGGTCGCGGCAAACGCCCGACCGGTCAGCAGATCGTAGGCTTTCTTGACGCGTTCCCAGCGGTTGTCGCGGTCCATCGCCCAGAAGCGACCGCAGACCGAGGCGATGCGCCCGTAGCCGAGCTCCTTGATTTTCGCCTCGACCGCGCGGATGAACTTAAGCCCGCTCGTCGGCGCGGTGTCGCGGCCGTCGGTAAACCCGTGAATAAACACGCGGTCCGCCGAAATGCCGTCGGTCTTGGCTTGGACGAGGAGTCCGTAAAGGTGCTCCAACATGCCATGCACACCGCCGTCGGACACGATGCCCATGAGATGAAGCTTGGCGGCAGGGTTGGCCTTCAGGCGGGCGACGACACCGTGCCAGACGGCGTTGGTGGCGAGCTGTTTTTCGGAGAAGAGCTTGTTCAGGCGCACAAGCTCCTGGTCAACGATGCGACCGGCACCGATGTTCTCATGGCCCACCTCGGAGTTGCCCATCTGGCCGTCGGGCAAGCCTACGTCGAGGCCGCTGGCGCTCACGAGCGCGAAGGGCGAATGCGCGCGCAACGCGTCGTCGGACGGCTTTTTGGCCAACGCCACGGCATTGAACTTGGCCTGCTCGGGATGCGGGTTGCTGCCCCAGCCGTCGCGGATGATGAGAAGAACAGGTTTACGCGGTGTGCTCATAAAAAGTTAAGGTAAACCACGGATGACAGCGATACTCACGGCTAAAAGTCAAAACCGGGGCTGACACCCGTTTTCCTCCGCCTTCTCATCACGATGATCCGCAGCGTGCGCGGCAACTGAATCAGACGCACAAAGCCGGAGGTTTACATGCGTCTGCAATTGATGACAGCCTGCGCGAACCTCTCCGCATCTAACGGGCACCATCATGATTCTCGAACGCGACGACCTCAGCCCTCGCAACCTGGCACTGATTCTTGGTGGCTGCGCGTTGTTGGCGGCCGCCGCATATTTTTATCCGCAGGCCGCCACGCGTTACAAACATTGGAAGCAACAGCAGTCTTTCGCCCAGATCAGCAATTTCGCCGCGCAACACGACCGTGCCAACACGCTGCTCGCCATCGAGTCCGCCTTGAGCCGCGAACCGGGAAACCCACGCGCCTGGCGCATGGCGGCCGACTACTTCGAGCAAAGCGGAAATCCCGAAGCCGTGCGCATGCGAGAACAGGTGGTGCGCATCGAACCCTCGGTCGTGGAAAACCGTCTCGCCCTCGCACGCACCGCGATGCGGTTCGTCGCACTGCCCACCGCGCAAGAGGCGCTCGACGGGGTCGCCGAGTCCGATCGCCACTCGGATGATTATCTTAAAACCGCCGCCGCGCTCGCGACTGCATCAGGACACCCCGGCGAAGCCGCCGCCCTGCTCGCCACAGTGCTCCGCCATACGCCCGGCGATCTGCAGGTGCGGCTGGAACGTGCCCGCATCACCCTCCGCTACGCCCCGCCCGGCCCGGCAGCCGCCGCCCTGGGCGAACTGCAAGTGCTGGCGGATATGCCCGCAACCCGCGTGATCGCCACAAGGGAACTCGCCTCCCACGCCCTGCGCAAAAAAGACTACGCTTCCGCCCAAAGCTACGCGACGGAACTGACCAGCCGGGCCGACGCCGAATTGATGGACCTGATTTTGCTGGCCAATATCCGCCTCGCCACCGGTGAAGCCAGCCTGCAGGCGATTCTGCCGTCACTGCAAGCCCACGCGTTTTCACACCCCACCGCCCTGCCCGAACTGACCGGCTGGCTGGTCGCCATCAATCAGGCGGAAGCCGCCCTTGCCTGGCTGCAAACTCTCCCAGCATCCGCGCTGTCACAACCAGAGGCGCTCACCGCCCGGGCGGATTGCCTGGTCGCGCTGCGCCGATGGGAGGAGGCCGGCGCCCTCATCGCCCAGGGTGCCTGGGGATCCGTATCTTCAAAATCGATACTGCTGGCGCTTTCCGCCCGCGTCCTGGGCGACGAGGACCGCCTGAAAACCAAACGGGACGTCTGGGAAGAGGCGGTGCGACTCAGCGCGACCGACCTCAACGGCCTTCGCGTGCTCTACCGGCTGGCCCTGACTTGGGACTGGGGTCCCGAAAGCAGCACGGTGTTACTCGCCATCGCGCAAAAATTTCCCGCCCAGAGCTGGGTGTTCCAAACGCTCGCAGTGCGATACCAACGCGACAAGGACACCGTCGCCCTGCGAAACCTCTACGGCATCTGGCATGAAGAGCAGCCGGACAACGCGCTGGTCGAGGGCAACTGGGCGTTTCTCACGTTGCTGACCGCGCCCAGCCGCCTGCCAAACCCCGCCAAGGCGAGCGCCGCAAAACTAATCCAGGCCGCCCCCGACAATCCGTTTTTCGCCACCACGCAGGCTTTTGCCCTCTGGCAGCTCGGCCGCGCGAACGAAGCCTTGGCGCTTATGCAAAGCTTGCCGGCCACCCAGCTCAACACGCCGGACCGGGCCCTCTATCTCGCGTTATTCCTGAATGACTGCCATCGCCGAAAGGAGGCGGAAGCCGCTCTCGCCCGGTGCAACAAAGCCTCCCTTTTCCCCGAAGAACTCCAACTTTTCCTAACCCTTTCCGCCTACCCGGCCCCGGTGATGGACAGCCTTTAAACCCGGCTCATCCGATAACGTCCCACATGTCGCCCGCCACCTCTCACGAGGGACTTTCAAAACACCTCCGCTCGCACGCATGCGCCGGGATATCCCTGGCATTGCTGTTTGGATTTTTGATTGCGCGCTGGGCCGGGTTTTGGCGATCAAGCGCCGACTTCGGCCACGGGTGGGCGGTGCCTCTGCTGGCCGCTTATCTGGCGTGGGAATGTCTGGCGGATCGACCGATCATCGGGTCACCCAACACGGGGCACCCCTCGCCCATGGTCCACCGTTTCTGCGGGGCCAGTTTCTTGCTGGTCGGCGCGACGTTGGCGGGCATGCGGTTGATACTGGAAGCATTTCCCGCTTGGCCGGCTATGCTCTTGCTGTTTTCCATCGCGGGTTGGGGCGCGGCGTTTTTCGTGATCAGCCGCATCTACGGCTGGGCGATGGCACGGCATTTTGCTTTTCCCCTGCTTTTTACCGCGACCGCCCTTCCCTGGCCGACTTGGATGGAAGTTCACATCGTGCTGCCATTGCGCACGACCATTGCGGCGTTGGCGGCGGAAGTTGTTCATTGGATCGGCTACCCCGCCATCGTCCACGGCACAGTCATCGA
>JANYJB010000005.1 GCA_025361935.1 Verrucomicrobiota bacterium | reverse complement strand
GACGCTCATCGGTCGCGGCGACATGTTGTTCTCCCCTCCCGGCAGCTCCCGCCTCCTGCGTGCGCAGGGCGCCTTCGTTTCCGACGAGGAGGTCATTGACCTCGTCGAATTCCTCAAAGTCAACGGCCCGCCCCAATACGCCCAGTCCGTCCAGCAACAGATCGACCGCGCCGCCTCCGAAGACGACGAGGGCGGCGAGGGCGGAGCGGACGGCGACATGGGCGACGACGAGGAGCTGTTCCAGCAGGCCATCGACGTCCTTCGCTCGACCAAACGCGCCTCCACTTCCATGATTCAGCGCCGCCTCCGCATCGGCTACAACCGCGCCGCCCGCATCATGGACCTCATGGAGGACAAAGGCATCGTAGGCCCCGAAAACGGCTCCAGCCCCCGCGAAATCCTCAAGGACCTCGACACACTCTAAGGCAGTCTCCCGCAAATCCTTCTTCCCCTCCCCGTTTCTTTTCCTTACTTCCAATCCATGCAGACCATCGGTGAACGTCTCGAAGAAGCCCGCAAACGCAAAGGCATCTCCATCCGTGAAGCGGCCGAGGGCACCAAAATCCGCGGCGACTACCTGCACAAATTCGAGAACAACCAGTTCGATATCCGCCTCCCGGAAATCTACGTCCGCGGTTTTCTGCGCAACTACGCCGTTTACTTAAAACTTTCCGGCGACAAGATCTCCAACGACTACCTCGCCCTCGGTCTCGGCGATTCCAAAGGCTCCCGCTCCATCAATCGCGAAATCTACGGCCGCATGGATCTCTCGGTCGCCTCCGCCGGCAAAAATACTGAGGACACTCGTCACGCTCCTTCGTCCGCCGCAGCGGCGATGACACCCGGAGGCGACCCGGTTGCCGCCGGTTCCGGCGACAACAACCCGGCGACCTTCCGCCCGCGCGGAGGCAGCAGCGGCGGCGGAGGTGGCGGTTTGTCCATCGATCCCAATCTCATTCTCAAAGGTGCCGCCCTCATCGGTGGCGCGGTCGTGCTGATCCTCCTCATCATCTGGGTCGTCGGCGCCTTGGGAAAATCCAAACCCACCCCTGCCCCGGTGGCCCCCGCCGACAACGTCACCTGGGTCAAACCCCAGCCCGGCGAACGCTCCCTCGGCATCGTGGCCTCCAACCCGATCGATCTCGTCACCTTGACCGACAGCAACGGCACCGTCCTTTATCGCGGAGTGCTCAAGGCAGGCGAAATCCGCTCCGTCCCGCGCATGAGTGCCATCACCATCAGCACCGAGCAGCCGCAGAATCTCAGCGTGCAGACCGAGATCGGCGGCACGCTTTATCCGCTGAAAGACGGCAAGACCGGCCAGTTCCTGAAGCGCTCGACGGTCAAAGCGCCGTAACCCTTCAAAACAAAAAGCCGCCCGATTATTTCGGGCGGCTTTTTGTTTTTACCGACTGGAATACCGGCGGCTGGCTCAACGCAGCGCCGCCGGAGGACCAAGCACTTCGCGCAAGATCATCGCCTTCCGCAGCGAACGGGCGTTGCGCAGTTCACGCAGGCCGTGGACATCATCGGCTCGGGCGGCGACCGCCTCAGCCTCGGTTTCAGGCGGCCGCGATACCGCCCATGAAGCTCGATTGACCTCCACGTGCCGGGCAGTCTTGAGGGCGGCAAGCTGCTCGGCCAGCTCGCGCTGGCGTTCCAGCACAGGATCAACCGTCACGGTTTCCACCAACGGCGGCGGCTCGATTTTGTAGGGTAAACGTTCCTCGACAGTCTCGAGCCAGTGCGGTTCGGGCTCCTGCTGCGGCACTGGTTGCGGCGCGAGTTGTCCTCGGCGCTCGGCGATCTTTCGGCGGATTTCCTCCTGGATGCGACGCGTGCGCTCGATCTCGTCGAAATCGCTTTTCAGCGTCCGCGCATCCGCCGGAGGAGCCGGTTTCTCCTCGCCCAAATCCGGCTTCAGCTTCTTGAACAGCGACGACACGCCCGCGATGATCAGGAAGATCAGAATAGGATGCTGGAGAAGCCAGGCTATCACGGCGGAGCGTTCGGATTAGAAATACGCTTACTTCTTGTCGTCGGGCTGCGCGATGGACTTCCGCATGCCGGTGTCGGCCTGGATGTTTTCCATCTTGTAGTAGTCCATCACGCCAAGCTTGCCGTTGCGGAACGCCTCGGCGAGCGCGAG
>JANYJB010000102.1 GCA_025361935.1 Verrucomicrobiota bacterium | reverse complement strand
CGATCTCGCCTTTGGCCTTGGCCTGAATGTCAACGGCCGCACCGCCGACCTGCCGCGCGAATTGCAACGCACCGCGACTTCGCTCGCCGATGCCACCGGCGCGCTGCCCGACCTCAACCGTTTTGCCGCGGCCCTCATCGGCCGCGTGCTCGGCGCCTACGACGCGTTCATCGACGGCAGCTACCGAGAGAGCTTCCCCTTGCTCTGGTCGCGCTATGATGTGCTGCGCAACCGGCCCGTCACGGTCATCCAAGGCACGCGCACCGTCAGCGGCACGGCCGCCGGCCTCGATGCCGAGGGCTCGCTCATCGTGCGTCTTGCCAATGGAAAGACCGAACGATTCCGCGCCGGCGAGGTCACACTTGGCAGGGACGCCTGACACGAGGCTTGCCCGCCGGGCCGAATCTCCGTGTTAATGGCCGGGCGCCCGCGCAAAGCCGCATGTCCGAAATTCCCGAACTCACCATCGAGGCCGAACACCTCGTCAAAACCTACGGCTCCCTCACCGCCGTCAACGATCTCAGCTTCACTGTGAAGCGCGGGGAGATCGTCGGCCTGCTCGGCCCCAACGGTGCGGGCAAGAGCACCACCATGCGCATCCTCACGGGCTACCTGCCCGCGACCTCCGGCCAGGTGAACATCTGCGGCCTTTCCGTCGCCACCCACGGCGACGAGGTGAAGAAGTTCATCGGCTACATGCCCGAGAACAATCCGCTCCCGGACGACATGCGCGTCTCCGAATACCTCCACTACCGCGGACGCCTCAAGGGCCTCGGCCGTTCCAAGCTCTCCATCCGCCTCGACGAGGTCCTTGAGCTTTGCGACCTCAAGCGCGTCCGCCACCGCATTATCGGAAAGCTGTCCAAAGGCTTCCGCCAGCGCGTGGGCATCGCCGAGGCCATCCTCGCCGAGCCGCCCGTCATCATCATGGACGAGCCGACAATCGGCCTCGACCCGCACCAAATCCTCATCGTTCGCGACCTCATCGCCAGCCTGCGCGGACGCATGACGGTTATCATCTCCTCTCACATCCTGCCCGAGATCGAGATGACCTGCGACCGCGTGCTCATCATCAACCAGGGCCGCGTCGTCGCCCAAGGCACGCCCGCCGATCTCCGCCGCGAGGTCTTCGGCCACTCCAGCTACGCCTTGGAAATCTCCGGCGATCTCGAAACCGCCCTGCCCGAAGCGCTCGCCCGCGTGGAACCGACGCTCGTCATCGCCGAAACCGCCGCGCCCGACGCCGCCGGCTTCCGCAAGCTCATCCTCACGACCACTCGCGAAGGCGACCTCGGCGAAACGCTGATGCGCACCCTCTCCGCCGACACCCGCCTCCGCCTGCGCGCGCTCACCCGCGTGCATCCCACGCTCGAAGACGTTTTCCTAGCCGCCACCAAACGCGGCTGGGAAGCCATCGACGCGCCGAAATCTTCTTCGAAGTGATCCGCACTCCATGAAACACTTCCTCACCATCCTCAGCCACGAGCTTCGCATGCTGCTGGTCAACGCCAGCACCTACGTGGCCGCCGTGCTGTTCCTTGCGCTGATGGGCTTCATCTTTTCCGGCGTGTTGGACAACTACAGCAAGGCCGCGCAGGAGACCTCGCCCGCCACGGTGTTTTTTCAACTTTTCTGGATACCCGTCCTCTTCATGGTCCCGCTGCTCACCATGAAGTGCATCTCCGAGGAACGCCGCCTCGGCACCCTCGAAACCCTGCTCACCGCGCCCGTCACCACCACCGAGGTCGTCCTGGGAAAATACGCCGCCGCCTACCTTCTCTATCTCTTCCTCTGGGCCTCAACCGGCGGTTTTTTCTACATCCTCCACCACTTCGCGCAGGATCCGCGCCTGCTCGACTTCGGACCGATGATGGGCGGCTACCTGTTCATCGCCGTCTCGGGATTGTTTTACGTCGCCGTCGGCGTGTTCGCCAGTTCCCTCTCCCGCAACCAGGCCGTCGCAGGCATCCTCGCGTTCACCATTCTGTTCGCGCTCATCATCGGGCTGAACTACGCGGCCACGCTTGAAATGATGAACCTCGCGTCGATGAAGCCGCTGCACGCCGCGCTCGATTACGTGCGGACGTTCCGCCACCTCGAAGACTTCAGCCAAGGCATCGTGGACACCCGCCAGGTTCTCTTTTATCTGAGCGGCAGCGTGCTCATGCTCATCTTCAGCATCCTCGGCATCGAAGTGAAACTCCTGCACAGCTGACCATGAGCGCCCCCGCAAGCTTCCGCACCGTCCGCTGGGTCCGCACTCTCAACCTCATCGCGCAGGCCGTCCTGTTCGTCACGCTTTTCGCCGGGCTCAACACCCTCGCCGTCCACTATGCGTGGCGCTTCGATCTCACGAAAAGCCACCGCCACTCGCTCTCGCCCGAGACGCTCGCCTACCTCAAGAAACTCGACGTCCCCGTGCGCATCGTCGTCACCCTCACCGAGGACGGCGAAAACGAACAGGTCGCCCAGGCATACCGCGACGTCAACAGCCTCCTCCGCGAATACGGCTACGCCACCGAAAACAACGGCAAAGGCCGCGTCACCACCGAATTCATCGATGTTTTCCAACGCCGGCGCGACGCCGAGGCCCTCGGCATCGAGCAGGCCAACATCATCCTCGTCATCTGCGGCGACAAGCGCCGCGTCGTGAAACTCGACGACCTCTACGACGTCAAGGATCAGGAAAAAAAGGCGTTCCTCGGCGAAAAGACCTTCACCGCCGCCATCCTCGACGTCTCCAGCCCCGCCCGCAAAAAAATCTACTTTCTTCAGGGCCACGGCGAGATGCAGATCGACGACGTCAGCGCGGACCGCGGCCTGTCCCTGCTCAAAGGCGAGCTGATCTCGCGCAACTTCGACGTCGATTCGCTCGACCTTTCCGCGAAACGCAGGATTCCCGAAGACGCCTCCGCCCTCGTGATCGCCGGCCCGCAAGGCCGCTACACCCCCGAGGAGCAGGACATGCTGCGCCAGTATCTGTCCAACCGCGCCGGCCGCCTCCTCGCCCTGCTCCCGCCCATGTATCCCCACGGCCTCGACGACCTGCTCTACGAATGGGGCCTGCTCGCCGACGACGTCGTCATCTACGACAACGGCTCCGCCGGGCAGAACGACAACGGCGACCTCATCCTCGTGCCCACCAAGTCCGGTGCCGAACATCCCACCACGAAAAAACTGGCCGATTACCGCATCCCGCTCCGCTTTGGCCTTTCCCGCTCCATCCGCCCCGATCCGGGCCGCCCGCTCGACAACAACCTCCTCGTCTCCCCGCTCGTGTGCTCCGACCCCGCCTCGTCGTGGGGCGAGCACAACTACCGCGAACGCAGCGCGCCCGTGTTCGACGCCAACGTGGACCTCAAGGGCGACGTTCTCGCCGTCGTCACCGCCTCCGAGCGCGTCACCGCCCAGGGCAACCTTCCCTTCAGCGTGCCCGGCGGACGCGTCATCGCCTTCGGCAGCGCCGACTGGATCGCCAACGCCCGCCTCGGCGTCATCGGCAACCTCACGCTCTTCATGTCCTCCGTGAACTGGGCTACCGATCGCGACGTCGATCTCAGCGTCCCCATCCGCCCCATCAGCAAGTTTCAGCTTTCCCTCAACCAGAGCCAGTTGCGGCACCTCCGCTACAGCCTCTTCCTTCTGCTTCCTGGCGCCGCCGCCCTCCTCGGCACGATCGTTTACTGGACCCGCCGAAGCTGACCCGCCGCCAACCTCCCCTCATTCCATGCGCACCAAAATCACGCTCGTCCTTCTCCTTCTGAACGTAGCGCTGCTGGCCGTCATTCTCTACACCCGCCACGAGCGCAACATCGAGGTCGCCCTCGACGCCGCGCGCAAAAAAGTCCTCGGCGACGAGGTCGTCGGCCTCACCGCCATCGAGATCAAAAACACCGCCAGCGGCGACGTGCTCCGCCTAGGCCGCGACAGGACGAGCGACCCCTGGTCCATCACCGCACCCATCAACTGGCCCGCCAACGATTTCGCGGTGAAGCGCATCATCCACGAACTCGAGTTCCTCGAAAACGAAACCAGTTTCCGCGTAAAGGACCTCGCCAAAAACGGCCAGAGCCTCGCCGAATACGGCCTCAAGCCGCCCAGCCTCACCCTCGCCCTCACCCGCGCCTCCGTCAACGCCGGCGGCACCCCCGTCACCACCACGCTCGGCCTCGGCGACACCACCAAAATAGGCAACCGCCTCTACCTGCTTTCACCCGATAAACAGAGCGTCGAGGTCGTCGGCCGCAGCCTCGCCGAAAGTCTCAAGCAGGGCCTGGAACAACTCCGCTCCGACACGCTCTTCACCATCCCCGTTTACGAAGTCCGCTCCCTCGGCCTGCAAATCCCCGCACCCGACGGCAAAAGCGTCCGGGTCCGCGTCCGCCGCGACGCGGCCCGCTGGTCTTTCGAAGCCCCCATCGTCACCCGCGCGTCCAAGGCCGCCGTCGAGGTTTCCGTCGTCGGCCTGAACGCTCTGCGCGTCGGCCGTTTCCTCAACAAAACCGAGGCCCCCGCCGAACGCACCGGCTTGGATAACTCCACCCTCCGCGTGACGCTCGAGGGCAACAACCGCCGCGAGACCCTTGTCATCGGCCAGCCCGTCGCCGCGCCCGGACCGGAAGCCACCGAGTTCTACGCCCAGCTCGAAGGCCGCGACCAAGTGTTCACCACCACAATTCCCAACAAGCTCGCCAACTCCCTCCATCGCGCGCAGGAAACCCTCCGCGACACCCGCGTCCTAGACTTCGACCCGGCCGCCGTCACCGCGATCTCCCTCTCCCCGGATTTCACCCTGCAACGTCTGGATGCCCCAACCGGCGGCTCCACCTCCTGGCAGATCGTGCTCCGCACCGGCGACCAGGGTTCGCAGACGCTTCCCGCCGACGCCGACCGCGTCCAGCACCTGCTCCAGCGCCTCGTCCTCCTCCAGTCCACGCCGCATCTCGGCAAGGACGGCAAGCCCGAGTCCGGTTTCCTTAGTGACGCGCCCTCCAGCGCCGACCTTGAGAACTGGGGCTTCAACCTCCCCGCGCGCAAAATCACCCTCACCCTCGCGCCCGCCTCCACCGGCACCGTCGCCGCCACGCCCGCGCAGATCACGCTGTTGATCGCCATCAGCGGCAGCTCCACCGGCTTCGTGCAGGCCCGCGAGGAAGGAAAGTCCTTTGTTTACGCCGTGCCCGAGGACACCCTCAACGAACTCCCCGTGGCCCCGCGCCTCTACCGCGACCGCACCCTGCGCACCCTCCCCGAAGGCGCCCAGATCACCGGCCTCAGTCTCACGGCGACCGACAACAACACCCCCATTTACGCCCGCCAGCTCGCCGCCGGCGAGACATGGGCGACCGCGTTCGCCGCCGAGCCGGAAAGCCGGCGCGCCGCCCTCGCCAATCTCCTCTCCCAACTGCGCACGCTCCGCACCAAGCAATTCGTGGGAGACGCCTTCACCCCGACTACGCTCGTCGACGGCCAGCCCAAACCTTGGAAATACAAACTCGAAACCACCCTCGCACTCGGCGGCGCCACCGGCGGACAAACCACCACCAGCATCCTCTTCCTGAGTGAACGGGTCGGCGGCGGCACCCAGCTCGCCGGCTCTTCCGAGTTCAACGTCGTCTTCGAGGTCGAGCAAACGCTCCTCGACGCCCTCTGGGCGCTCACCTACGGCCCGCGCGATCCCGGCGAACCCGCCGCACCGCAACCGACGCCAGCCCCCGCGCACGCTCCCTGACGACGACCCGCGGGTCGCGTTCCCATGAAACTCCTCCGCTCCACCTGGCACGCCAGCCTCTGGTGCACCCGCAAGGGCTGCCTCGCGGCGTTGTGGAGTCTTTGGCTGCTCATGCTCGCGACGGCCGGCCTGCAGCTCCACGCGATCCGCGCCCACGAACTCTCGCTGCCCGGCCCGGTCCGCCGCCTCATCGAACGCCGCCTCGCCGAGAAAGGCTTCGAAGTCACCTTCGCCCGCGCACGCTTCGATCTTTCCGGACGCATCCTTCTGGAAAAAGTCGCCCTCGGCCCCGCCTCCACACCCACCCCGCTGTTCACCGCCCGCTCCGTTTATCTCAAGCTGAGCCCGTGGGAACTCGCGTTGCGCAACCTCGACGTGCGCATGGTGGTCGCCTCCGGCGTCGAACTCCACCTGCCCGCGATGACGTCCGCCTCCGGCGAAGACGAGACACTCGCGCGCGACCTCGACTTCACGCTCATCCCGCAAGGCCGCCTCATTCAAATCAACCACCTCACAGGCCGCGTCGGCGTCCTCTGCGTGACCGCCAACGGCTCCCTGCGGCTCCCGCTCGCGCAAGAAACGTCTTCCCCGCCCGCATCGCTCGACGAACTCGTGGCCGCCTACCTGCGGCTCGGCCGCCAGGCCCCCGCATACATCGCCCGGCTCTCCGCGCTCGAAGCGCCCTTGCTGGACATCGAGCTCGCCCCCGCCGACAACCGCATCGCCAACGTCCGCGCCACGCTCCGCGCGGCGAGTGTGAACCCTTCCGGCGTGCCGCAGATACGGGACGCGACCACGGGCGCGCTCACGATCAACGCCGAACTGCCCGTCGGCGGGGAGTCCCCCGTGTTTGTTCGCGGCGACGGCCGCATCGCGGCGATAAACGCCCCCGGATTCGGATCAGCGCACAACGTGCGCTTCAACCTGCTTGCCCAGCAAACCCTCCACGACGCCCTTGCCGCGCTACGCTGGCGGCTCGACTTGCAACTCGCCTCCCTAACCGCGCAAGGTCTCGAAGCCGGACCGACGAGCTTGATGCTCACGCCTCGCAAGGACGGACGGCTGGTGGCCGACATCGCCACCACACTCGCCGATTCACCCTGGCAGGTCGGCGCGTCGCTCGACCTGCAAAAAAACTCAGGCCGCGTTGAACTCGACGGCTGGGTCGACGGCGCGCTGCTTGGCCTGGCCGGCGGTTTCGCCAACAATGATCTGTCCGCGTTGCTCGGACCGGCGGTGCCCGCCGCGCTGCACGCCTCGGCGGATTTTCTGCCCGGCTGGAAACTGCAACAGGCCGAAGGCCGCCTGCACAGCGGCCCGGTGCGCGTCGGCGATGTCCACCTCGACGAGACCGGCACCGAGTTCACCTACCGCGACGACGGCAGCGTGCTCTGCGACAACCTCGTGCTGCGCCAAGGCGAAAGCCTCGCCCACGGCCTCTACGAGATGGATGCGAAGACGATGGACTTCCGTTTTCTGCTCACGGGCGGACTCCGGCCCGACGGCATCTCCGGCTGGTTCCACGATTGGTGGACGGATTTCTGGGACGACTTCGATTTCTCCAAATCCGTGCCGCAGGCCGACGTGGATGTCGCCGGCCGCTGGGGCAACCTCGAGGCGACGCGCGTCTTCGTGCAAGCGGAGGGCGGCGCCACCGGTCTGCGCGGCGCCCCGTTTGACAAGGTGAGCACGCGGCTCTTCGTCCGCCCGCAGTGGGACGACGTGCTCAACTTCAAGGTCGCGCAAGGCGCGCAGGAAGCCGGCGGGGCTTTCACGCGCCTCAGCAATCTCGAAAAAAACACGTGGAGCCGCATGGATTTCGCCATCGATTCCAGCCTGCCGCTAGCCACGATGGAGCAGCTTTTCGGCAAGGACGCCGCGGAGGTTTTCTCCCCCTACCGGTTCGCCAACGCGCCGCAGCTAAAGCTGGCGGGGTATGCCGAAAGCCCGGCATCCCCAGGCGGCGCCCACCAAAACATCGCCATCGGCCTCGCCTCGACCGGCGCGTTTGCCTTCCACGGATTCCCGCTTTCGGACCTCGTTTTCACCGGACGTCTCCAGGACGGCGTGGTGGATTTGCCCGCACTCTCGGTAGGCTTCGCCGAAGGACGCGTGACCGGCTCCGCCAGAGTTTGGGGTGGAGACAAGGACCGTCGCGTTTCGTTTAATGCCACGATGGCCAACGCCAGCCTCGGCGCGGCCATCCGCGCGATCAATCTCACGCCGGAAGCCAACGCCAAACCCGGCGAAAAAACCCTCGGGCAGCGGCTGGAAAACGGACGCCTCAACTTCACCCTCAAAGCCGAGGGACCCTACGGCGACTTCTACGGTTTCAACGGCCAGGGAAGCGCGGAGATCACCGGCGCAGACCTTGGCCAGATCAATCTGTTCGGCGTCCTCTCCGAGCTTCTGCGTAAAACCGTCGTTCTGAATTTCAGCAGCTTCTCCCTGGATACGCTCAACACCCAGTTCGTCGTCGACGGACCCCGCGTCCGATTCGGCGTCATGAAAATCAGCGGACCGACCGCGGCCATCGACGCCAAGGGCGACTACGGCCTTCAGGACCACCAGCTGGATTTCAAGGCGAAGATCTTCCCCTTCGACGAAAACAAATCCCTCGTCCTCAGCCCCGTGAAACTCGTGCTCAGCCCGTTCTCCAACGCCCTTGAAGTGAAGCTGCAGGGCACTCTGGCCAAACCTGACTGGATTTTCACCTACGGGCCCACCAGCCTTCTGCGCAGCCTCATCGGCAACCCGGTTCCTCCCGGCTCCAACCCGAGCCCGTAACGCGGCCGGGCCGCAGATTCGGTTCCGCCCAAAGTAATCCGCGCGAACCCTGTAAATGCCATTGCGCGATGCTCCGCACCCGACTTAGGGTGAAACACCCAGAAATGATCCACCCCGTGCATTCACCCCGCATGTCCTGGACGCAACGCGCCGTCGTTGCTCTCGCGGTGGTGAGCATCCTTATCGCGGTGCTGGCTCTCTTAAACACCATCAACCCGTTCGACATCGCGGCCACGGGACAGAGCGAACCCGAGGCCTGGTATTATTCGGCCATGTTCGGTTTCGGCATGCTCGGAGCAGTGGTCATCGCCGTGGAACGTGGCTCCCGACAGGCCGCATGGCTCGCGCTGGTCGTCACCCTGCTCGGGGTCATCCCGCTGATTCTCGCCCCGCTGGATTTGGGCCAAGGGTTTGAGTCGTGGATCTCGTCGTTGTTTTCCGTCAGCCCTGTTTTCGGCAACAAACCGATGCCTCTTGTGGTTGCCCTGGCCCTGGCTTTTTCCGGCGCCGTTGTATCCTGGCTGGCAATACCCCGTGCGCAACCGGGCCGCATCCCCGCCTTTGCGCTGCTGGGCTCGCTCATCGGCGCAATCGGCATCATCATCCTGCTCGGCCATGTCTTGAAAATGCCCGTGGCCTACCGCTGGGGATCCGATAGCAACCTGCCCCCCAGCATTGCGCTGGTTCTCCTCTTTACCGGCTTCATCCTGCTCCTGATCGCCTGGCGCAAACACTACGCCCTGCAAACCGGCGCCCCCAGTTGGCTGCCTCTGCCCGTGGTCGCCATCTGCGGCCTGCTCACGCTGGTTTTCTGGGCCGGCTTGCGCGAACGCGAGACGGTTTACCTGAGCACTACCGGCCAGATCGCAATCAACAGCTTTGCGAGCGCCATCAATCTGGAGTTCGAGCGGCAGTGCGCCGCGCTTGAACGCATCGGACGCCGCTGGATCAACGACAACGAGTCCCCCGTGTGGGAGGCGGACGCCGCCACCTGGATGATCGACGCCCCCGGCGCGCGCTCCCTCGCGCGCATCGCCTCCGACGGCATGACCCGCTGGTATTGGCCTACATCCGGCAACGAGGCGTTGATCGGCCTCAACCAGTTCAGCCAGCCGGACCGGCTTCACGCCCTGGAACTGGCGATCCACGACGGCGCACCCGTCGTCTCCAGTTCGCTCACCATGACTGGGCGCGGCCCGGGCTTCGCCATTTACTCGCCCATCTATCGCGCCCGCACCTTGGTCGCGTTCATCGGCGCCGAGTTCAACTATCAGCAATTCTTCGCGACCATCGACCAGCGCACCAAGATCACCCTCCATCACCACTGCCAGATCTTCATCGGCGATCAAAACCTGTATGACTCCATCCCCGCACTGGAAAGCGCCGCCAACCACCCCCTCTCGCTCGCCTCGGTCTTTACGCTGGAAAACCGCCGCATTCGCATCGTCATGGCGCCCACGACGGATTTCCTCCGTCAAAACCAACGCTCCCTCCCGGAAATATCCCTCGCCGCCGGCCTCGGCATCACCCTCCTGCTCGGCCTGAGCATCCACCTTGCCCGCACCGCGCGCGCCGGCCTCGCCTCCGCCGAGCTCTCCAACCGCCTCCTCCGCTCCGAAAACGAGGAACGCCAGCGCATCGAGACCATGCTGAAGGTCTCAGACGAACGCCTCCGTATCGCCCTCGATGCCACTTCCATCAGCATCTTCGAGTGGGCCCTCGCCACCAACGAACTCCAGCACAGCGTGGGTTTTTCGCTCATGCTGGGCCGCCCGCCGGCGGACACGGTTTCCACTCCGGAAGCCTGGCAGGCCCTCATACATCCCGACGACGTGGAGGAATACCGCGTTTCCCTGGCCCGCCAGATAGACGGCACCGAGGACTTCATCGACCCCGAATACCGCATGCGCACCGCCTCCGGCGAATGGCGCTGGTTCTACTCCCGCTCGAAAACCGTGGCCTACGACACCACCGGCAAACCGTCCCGCGTCGTCGGCACCCTGCAGGACATCACCGCACGCAAACAATCCGAGCAGGCCCTCCGCCAAAGCCAGGCCGCCGCCCGCAAGCTCTCCCTCGTAGCCAGCCGCACCGACAACCTCGTCCTTATCGGCGCGCCAGACGGCACCATCGAGTGGGTCAACGAATCCTTCGAGCGCATCATGGAATACAGCCTCGAGGAAATCATCGGCAAAAAACCCCTCGAACTCATGGTCGGCACCGCGACCAACCGCGAGACGCTCCGCCTCATCAAAAATGCCATCGCCCAAGGTAACGTCCTCTCCACCGAAGTAGTCAATTACTCCAAATCGGGACGCAAGTTCCACCTCCAACTCGAGATCCAGCCCGTGCGGAACGATCAGGGCATCCTCGAAAACTTCATCGCCGTCGGGACCGACATCACCGTCCGCGTCGAGACGGAAAACGCCCTCCGCCGCGCCAAGGCCGCGGCCGACAACGCCTCCCGCACCAAGAGCGAGTTCCTCGCCTCCATGTCGCACGAGATCCGCACGCCCATGAACGGCGTCATCGGCATGACGAGCCTCCTCCTCGACACCCCCCTCACCCACGAACAGCGCGACTCCGTCAGCACCATCCGCACCAGCGGCGAGGCTCTCCTCTCCATCATCAATGACATCCTCGACTTTTCCAAAATCGAATCCGGAAAACTCGAAATTGAGCACCAGCCGTTTGAACTCGTCAGCTCCATAGAGGAAACCCTCGACTTGTTCGCCGTGCAGGCATCCGCCCGCAAAATCGAACTCGTTTACGACATCGACCCAGCCGTCCCCCTCATGCTGATCGGCGACGCCAACCGGCTCCGCCAAGTCCTCACCAACCTCGTCAACAACGCCATCAAGTTCACGCCCAGCGGCAGCGTTTCCATCGAAGCCTCCCTCGACTTGGATGCCGACCCCATGCGGCTTCGCCCCAAGCAACGCATGATTGCCATCGCGGTGCGCGACACCGGCATCGGCATCCCCGCCGACCGCCTCGACCGCTTGTTCAAACCCTTCTCCCAAGTCGATTCATCCATCACGCGCAAATACGGCGGCACCGGTCTCGGACTGGCCATCTGCCAGCGCCTTTGCGCCCTCATGGGCGGATCCATGAGCGTGCGCAGCGACATCGGCAGCGGCTCCACCTTCGTTGCCACCCTGCCAGTCGAAGCTGTCGGCGACAGCGCCCCCACGACCCCAACCCTCCCCGATGCCCTGCGCAAGGGCCCGGTGATTTGCGCCGAGGACAATCCCGTATCCCTGCGCCGACTCACCACTTTTTTTCGCAATGCCGGTATTGAAACCCTCGCGGCCACCTCGACCGATGCCCTCGTGGGGATTTTGAAAAACTCCCCCGACCCATCCGCCGTCATCCTCGACCTCGAACTTCCCGCCGCCGACGACGGCACGCCCCCGCAAAAACTCCTCGTCAGCCGCAAGATTCCCGTCCTCGGGCTTCTCCCCTCGGCCCAATTCCCCCTTCCGGAATGGACGATTCAAACGCCATTCACATCGGCCAGCAAGCCCCTGCGCACCTTCGCCTTGGCGAGGGCGCTGAACGCACTCTTCGTCACCCAGTCCTCCGCAACCCCTGCTGGCAAAGAAGCCGACAATCTCAACCTCGCGAAAGAATTCCCCCTCGCCGTGCTCCTCGCCGAGGACAATCCCGTCAACCAAAAGGTCGCCCTGCGCTTCCTCGAACGCCTGGGCTACAAGGCCGACGCCGTCGCCAACGGCCTGGAAGCAGTCAAAGCCGCCACCGAACGCCCCTATCATCTCATTTTCATGGATTTGCAGATGCCGGAACTCGACGGTATGGAAGCAACCATCCGCATCCGCCGCACCCTGCCCGCCAACCGCCAGCCCTGCATCGTTGCTCTCACCGCCAACGCGATGCCCAGCGACCGCGACCGCTGCCTCGAAATCGGTATGAACGGCTTTATCACCAAACCCGTGAAACTCTTCGAGATTGCCGACTTCATCCGCCGCCACTTCGGCTCCAAGCCCGGCCATACTGCTAACCCTTTTTCTTCGTCAGGTCGGTGATTTCCAACGGATCGTTCGTCAGATCGAACTCCAGCCAAGACGACCCGTCTGCATTGAAAATTTGCTTCCGCGTCGCCGACCGCACGCCACTCCAGACTCGGTCGCATTGTTGAGGCAGCATGACTACGCTCGGCATTGAGATCACTGCGTGATCCCGCTCGCAACGCCACTCACGCCCCTCCGCCCACGCCAGCGTCATCGCCGGCAAATCAATCAACGAAACCGGCTCGTCCGATACGCCGGCGGATTTTCCATTCCTCACAAGAAACGGCACCCGCACGCTCTCCTCATGCGGCCAACCCTTGCGAAATAATCCGTGCGCCCCGTGCATATCGCCATGCACCGAGGTGAACACCACGACCGTATCATCGGATAGCGTCGCCAGCAACCGCCCGATCGCCCGGTCGGTCGCCTCGATATGCGCATGATAGCCGGCCAGCTCGCGCCGCGCCTGTTCTGCCGCAGACGCAGGCACGTTGGCCGGCAAAACCACCGGACGTCTCTTCACTCCTGATGCCGAAGCATCGTAAGGCGGATGCGGAGCCTCCAGACTAACCACCGCGAACCAAGGTCGGGAGAATCCAGCGATGGCATTCGCCGTGCGCTCGCAGATGACGTCACTTTGATAACCCAAAAACTGCGCCGGCTCCGGCAGCCGTGAGCCATGCAGCCACGGATTGTTCAAGAGGAACCCGCTCTCAAATCCTTCCCAAAATCCAAATCCACCGCGCGCTTCCGGCGGCACGATCATCCGCGCATGAGTCTCCCCCACCAGCGGCGCATGACGGTCTCTTTCCGCCAAATGCCACTTGCCGAAAAACGCCGTGCCGTAGCCGCGATCACTCATCTCGTGCGCAATCGTGCGCGCATTCGCAGGCAGCGGATCGTAGTAGTCCCGCACGCCGTTCTCCGGCGAAGGCTTTCCCGTGAGCATCGCCGCCCGCGCAAACGGTCCGAAGGGATGCGGCGTCACCGCCTGCGCGTAGTTCACGCTCTGCTGCGCCAGCGCATCGAGATGCGGCGTGCGCGCATTCACGTCGCCCGCATACCCGCACGCCTGCGCCCGCCACTGCGTCGTGACGATCCAGAGAATGTTGGGCGAGGCAACCGAAGCCATGCCGCCAAACTAGACGCGGGCCAGTCCCGCGCAAGGTTTGCCAAGCCCGCCGCCAACGGCTGGACTTTCCATTCCATGACCCTCCGCGAAACCGAAGCCATCGACCTCCCCACGCCCAACGGTCCCATGCGGACCTTCCTGTTTCGTCCCGCCGCGCCCGGCCGCTATCCCGGCATCGTCCTCTACTCCGAGATTTTTCAGATGACCGGCCCTATCGCCCGCACTGCCGCGTTTCTCGCCGGCCACGGCTTCCTCGTCGTCGTCCCGGAAATTTACCACGAGTTCCTACCCGCCGGCACCGTGCTCGCCTACGACCAAGCCGGAGCCGATCAGGGCAACCGCCTCAAAACTGAAAAGGAACTCTCCGCCTACGACGCAGACGCGCGCGCCGTGCTCGCGTTTCTCAAAACCCACCCCGCCTCCACTGGCAAACTCGGCGTCATGGGCATCTGCATCGGCGGCCACATCGCCTTCCGTGCCGCGATGAACCCGGAAGTCCCGGCCGGCGTCTGTTTTTATCCGACCGATCTCCACAAGCGCGGACTCGGCAAAGGCATGAACGACGATTCCCTCGCCCGCACTGCCGAGATCAAAGGCGAACTCCTCATGATCTTCGGCCGCCAGGACCCGCACATCCCCGCCGAGGGCCGCGTGATGATTTACGCCGTGCTCTCTGCGGCCGGCACGCATTTCACCTGGCACGAGTTCAACGGCGCGCACGCCTTCTTGCGCGACGAGGGCTTCCGCTACGATCCCGAGATCGCCCATCTCACGCTCGGCATGGCGGTGGATTTTTTCCGGCGCAAACTCAGCGAAGGCGACTTGCGCCCAGCGTCCGCCTGAGCCGCCCGGCCGCCTCACTGTAGGCGGAACGGCAGCGCGCGGCGGCGGTTGATGAGATCCGTCAGCGGTCCGCTGGTCGGTCGCGTCGAGAGATCATCGCCAGTTTTCAGCGTATAGGACGGCAGAAAGTTGTTCACCAAGGCGCAGTAGTCGCTGTTCACCATGATGCCGAGCAGCTCGCCGGTCTTGCTCATCACCAGATCGCCGCGTGACGGCGAGAAGTCGCCAAAAAGCCGGCGCACAAGCCGGTTGTCCATGCGCACGTAACTGGGATTCGTCGGGTCGAGTTTGAACGGAACCTCGCCGTAGCCCGCGCCTCCGCTGGAGATGAGCAGCGCGTCGGTGAATTTAAAGGGCTCCAGCACGGTCTTGTAGGGTTTCACGCCCAAGGCGGCGACCTGAGCCGCCGTCACTGGGAGCGCCACCACCCGCGGATCAATCGCAAGAAACACCAACGCGGTCGAGTCGGTTTGGTAGGTGTCGCTGCTGAACTCGGCTTTGAGCGTTTTCCAATCCCACGCGGGGCCGATCAGGTCGAAGGGCGTGTCGTTGAGATGCACCAGCGCGAAGGTGTCATGTCCATCGGTCACAAAAACAGTCTTGGTCGCGGTGCTCTCCGTCTTGGTGCCGAAGAGTCCCGGACGAGTGCCGGTGAAGGTGGTCTGCACGCGGTTGGCGAGAAAGTCGTTGAAGAGGACGTTGACGTTGATCGGACGGTTGTCGCGGATTTCCTTGGTGAGCGCGGTGGAGCTTTCCGCAAGCTGACCGACGCCCTGCGCGAGTTGCGTGGTCGTCTCCTGCACCTTGAGGCGCTCCTGGCGCTCGGCCTCGACCTGGACCTTCAGGCTGTCGGCGGTGGCGCGGAGCATCTGTTTCTCTTGCTCGGCGACTTTGACCGAGACGTTGAGGTTCTCGATTTTTTCGCGGGCCTCGGCCTGCTGTTTTTCGAGTTCGGCGAGGAGCTTTTTTTGGCGCTCGGCCTCGGCCTGGAGCTGGGCGAGCTGCTCCTTCGTCATGGTGGCGTCGCGGGAGGCGGCGGCGTATTTTTGAGAAAGATCGGCGGCGGTCTTCTGCGTCTCGGCCAGCGTGGAGGAAACTTGCGTGAGGTTTTGCTCGCGTTGCTGGAGCGTCGTCTCGGTGGTCTGGAGTTTCTGCGAGAGTTGCTCGCGCCGAGCCTGCTCGTCCTGAAGCGAAAGCTTCATCACGGAGACGATGTCGTCGTCCTTGGTCGCGGCGTTGGCGGCCGGCGCCGCCTTCACTGGCTTGAGCTGCGGGCTGGCAGGCATCGCCTTCTCCCAGTTGGTGAGGGCGAGCAGGTTCAGCAGCAGGAAGTCGCAGATGATGAGAAGGAGGGTCTTGTTCATGGCACCGGGCGGGATGAACCCTGCGGTTGCGCGAAAAGGATCAGGAGGTCTGGCTTTCGAGGATGAGGCGGCGTTTGAAGGGACGCACGTGGCGGATTTTCACGAGCGCGACGCAGGTAATGCCGAAGAGATTGGACGAGTAGGCGGCGAGCAGATTGGGCTCGATGACCTTGAGCACCTGAAGCACGAGCGCGGTCGCGGTGCCGGCGATGCCGATGTAGAGGCCGCCGTCGAAGAGGTTTTCTTCGTTTTCCATGAGGCGGAGCTTGAGCAACGCGGGAACCTGCTGGAGGTCGATCTCGCGCATCTTGGCGAGACAGAGCAGATACATGCCGACCTGGAGGAGGGCGAAGAAGCCGATGGAGAGGAGGGTTGATGTGTCCATGGTGAAAGTGTTTTCGACGTGGGTGAGCGAGGCGGGATCGGAAATGTTGGCGAGGACGGGAACGGTGAGTTTGATCTGAAATTCGGAGGGTGGCGCAGGTTTGAGCAGGAAGGGTTCCGTGGCGAGGACGAGCATGCCGGCGGTGAGCACCGCAAGCACGCCGCTTTTGACGTGAGGATGCGTGGCCGCGTCCAACCGCGGATCGAACAGCACACGATCAAGACCGCGAAAAAGACAAAAAGCTCCCAAGAGAAACCCGAGATACTTGGCCGCAAGCGCCAGCTTGGGATACAGCAACGCCAGCAAGGTCGCCGGGCCGAACGAGGGCGAAGGCTGGCGGTTGACGGGAACCTGACGCAGCAGGAGCTGGTTCACCGCGCCCTGGCCCGATGAGAGGGCGAGCTTCAGATCGGCCATGCCGGCGTAACCATAACGCAGCAGGTAGGTCGCCACACGGTCGGCGGAGCCGGATAGCAGCGCGGCGCCATAGATGATCGGAAGATCGTCGGGCGTGGCGCGGGCGAGCTGGGCGAATTCCCCGACGGCCTTCGTGCTGTCGGTCACGCGCAGGAGTTCGCAGAGCTGAAGCCAGTTGAGGCGTCGCCCGAGCGAAAGCAGATCGATGCACACGGGCTCAAGGTCGCCGAGGGCTTTCTGCTCCACGGCGGTTTCGGCGAGACCGCGCAGTTCGCGCTGCAACGGCGTGGAAAAATGTTCGCCCTGATAAAGCAGCGCCCCGAGCAAAATGACCGCGTCGAGCGCTTGTCCGCCGGGTTTGTTGGCGGGGACGAAGCGCCCGGTGTTGGCGAGCGTGCGCAGCTTCAGCCACGACTGCACGCCGTCCGAGCGGGAGTTGGAGAGATAATCGCGCAGGCCGGTGCGGGCCTTTTCGGTGATAAAAAACGTGAGGACGGGCGTGCTCTCACGGTGGCCAGCGTTGTCCTTGAGATTGAAAAGCGGATCGAGAAATGGATCCCAGCCGCCCCAGGGCACGAGTTCGGGACGGCGTTGCGCGACACGGTCGATCGCCGCCGACAGAGAATCACCCTGCGGATCGCTCAGGCTGCGCACGGCGGCCAGCACAAGCGCGGCGGGGCCGGATTTTTCGGAGTCGAGCAGGTCGCGCCCAAGACGGGCCACCGACGGCGTGCCTTCGCCGGCGGCCTTGAGCAGAGGAGGCGTGACCGAATTGAGGTTGACCGGCACCACCCAGGCGGCGGCGATGAGCAGCAACCCGGCGGCCATCCATGCCAGAATCGGCGGGAGGCGGGTGTTGGAGGGAAGGCTCATGGGTGCGCAGTATTCGGTTGCCGCGTTCGTGAGGCAAATCCACGTTTTGCGGTCATCCACTGACCCATGGCCCTGCCAATTGTTCATTACAACGATCCCGTCCTGCGAAAAAAAGGCGCCAAGATCACCGTCTTCGACGCCGCGCTTACCCGCCTTGCCGAACAGATGATCGCCACCATGCACACCGCCGCCGGCATCGGCCTCGCCGCCCAACAGATCGGTCAGGCGATCCAGCTCTGCGTGGTGGACCTGCGCGGCGCCAAGGTGGATTTCAACTGGGAACTCGACGGCGCCAAGCCGCCCAAGGAGCTGTTCATGCCGTTCGCGCTGGTGAACCCCGTTATCACCTTCCTGCCCTCGGACGAATTCGTTTACGAGGAAGGCTGCCTGTCGTTCCCCGACATCCGCGGCGACGTGGTTCGCCCCGACGCGATTCGCGTAAACTATCAGGATCTGCAAGGCACGCCGCACACGCTTCTGTGCGACGACCTGCTCGCACGCTGCATCCAGCACGAGGTGGATCACCTCAACGGAACACTCTTCATCGACCGGATGGAAAAAAAGGTGCGAGCCACGATCGAGCCGGAGATCAAGGCACTCGCCAAGTCCACCCGCGATGCAGTGGCAACCATCAGCTCTAAAACAAGTTAAGGGGAAGCACGCCGCGTCCAAAAGCGCACGCGCCAGCCGCTTGCTAAATATGACGGGATCAACATGCTCCAAGCGTGTTTAGTGTCTGTCTTTAACCCCAACCATAAATGAAATCCCTAAAAATCCTGTCCGTTCTCGCCTTGGTCAGTGTCTCCGCCCTTACCGTTCGTGCCGACGCCTCTTTCCAAGCCGCTCTCTGGGCTCCCGATATGCAGCTCGTGCCCGCCAGCGAAAGCGTTTCAGGCATCCGCTTGGATATCTACGGCGAAAACAAAAACGTAACCGGCCTCGAACTCGGCCTAGTCAACATCACCACCGGCGATTTCACGGGCGTCACGGGACTGATCTTTATTCCCTCGATCTTCAACCGCGTTGACGGAACCACCACAGGCCTGCAATTCGGCCTCGTCAACGTGACCAAGGGCGAAGTCACCGGCTGGCAAGCCGGCGCGATCAACGTCTTTGATGCCAAGGTCACCGGCCTGCAAACCGCCATCGTCAACTGGGGCGGCGAAGGCATCAAGGCTGACTTCACCGGCCTCCAAATCGGCCTTGTTAACGCCGCCAAGAACGTCACTGGCCTTCAACTCGGCTTAGTCAACTACGCCCAAACCCTCAAGGGCCTGCAAATCGGCCTCTGGAACCAAGTCGATTCCCGTAATTGGGACGAATTCAAGCCCCTGCCGAAGGTTTTCCCCTTCATCAATATCGGCTTTTGATACTCAAATATCACAGCCTGATTTAGCCGTATAACCTGAGCGCCCTCGGAATTTTTCCGGGGGCGCTTTTTGTTTTTCGAACAATCATCGAAGGGATGGACGCGGAACGGATTCTAAGCATCTTCCCCACCATGTCCTCCATCGCAACCCGAACCGGTGACGACGGCACCACAAGCCTGCTCTACGGCCAGCGCGTCCCGAAAGATCACCCGCAAATCGAAGCCGTGGGATCATTCGACGAGCTCAACGCCGCCCTCGGGTTCGCCAAGGCCACCTGCACCGACCCCGTTCGCCGAACGGAAATCGAGCTGATCCAGCATAACCTCGTGAACCTCATGGGCGAACTCGCCTGCGCCGAGGCCGATCTGGCCCGTTACGCCGCATCTAAGTTCACCAAGCTTGCCGATACCGATCTCGCCCGCATCGACGCCGGTGTCGCGATGCTCGAAACCCAAAACATCACATTCGACGGCTGGGCCACTCCCGGAGCCAATCTCCATGCCGCCGCGCTTGATCTCGCCCGCACCGCCGCCCGCCGGGCGGAACGTCACCTCGCCGCACTGCCCGCTAACGGTCGCTCGGTGCGCCCGCTGCTGCACCATTACGTCAACCGGATCTCCGACCTCCTCTGGCTGCTCGCCCGGCAGGCGGAAAAAGCCTGATGATTCCCAAAATCAGCATGGGTGACAGGCTTGTCTTTCTCCCTCAACCCGCCAACCATCCTCATCATGCCTCTCGCGCTCGCGCTTGTTTTATCCGCCACGCTTTATCGGGTCGTAGCCGTCTGGAACCCAGGACTGGTGAATTTCTCACCACTCATGGCTCTGGCGTTCTGCGGAGCGGTTTATTTCCGCTCCGCCCGTCTCTGGCTCGTGCCGTTTGTCGCGCTTAGTCTCTCGGATCTTTACATTAACCATTACTACGCGACCCAGATGGGTTACTCTTGGGATGGTGTAGGGGCAGTTACCCGCACTGCCTGCTTCGCCGCCGCGCTCGGCCTAGGCCTGATCGTCGCCCGCCGCAAAAACTGGCTCAATCTCTTCAGCGGCGCGCTCAGCGGTTCGGTGATTTTCTACCTCGCGACCAACACCGCTTCCTGGGCGACCGATCCTTTTTACGCGCGCAGCCTCGCGGGCTGGTGGCAGGCGTTGACCGTGGGTCATCTGGAATTCGCCCCCACGCTCTTCTTTTTCCGCAACACCTTCGCGAGCGACCTGCTATTCACCGGCTTGTTTGCTCTCGCGATGGAATACGCGGCCCGCCGCGCCTACCGCCCCAGCCTGCTCGGGCGCAATCGTGAAGCGGCGGTCATCCGCACTTGAACGTCTAGCGACATCTGCTCTTTCAAAAATAAAAACGCCCGCCTCTTTCTACGGCGGGCGTTTTTATTTTCTAAAACCGAACCGCTCGGACTCGGGGTTACAGGAGGTCGGCCGCGAGTTCGGCGAGCTTGGAGCGCTCGCCTTTCGTGAGCTTCACATGAGCGGAAATCGCGTGGCCCTTCATGCGGTTGTAGCAATAGACGAGGCCGTTGCTGCGTGAATCGACGTAGGGATTGTCTATCTGCGCCGGATCGCCGATCAGCACGATCTTGGAGCCTTCCGAGATGCGGGTGATGACCGTCTTCACTTCGTGCGGAGTAAGCTGCTGGGCTTCGTCCAAGATGAAGAAGCGGCGGGCAATGGACCGTCCGCGGATGAAGCACAGGGCCTCGACCTCCACGAGACCGCTTTTGATGAGACGCTCGTAGGGTTTGACCGGAGCCGCACCGTTGCCGCTGCCGTGGCTGTGGCCGTTACTATTCGAACCGTGGCTCGAAACCGACTCGGCTCGGGACATTTCCAGCGCGCTCGGCTGGTTTTTCTTGTGCTTCTTGGAGACTTTTTTGGCGGCGAATTGCGGCTCCTTCGCAGGCTTCGATGGCATGAGCACCTCGAGCGCGTCGAAGTAAGGCTGAAGCCAGGGCTTCATCTTTTCCTCCAGCGTGCCGGGGAGAAAACCGATGTCCTTGCCGAGCGCAATGACCGGACGGGAAATCGAAAGGCCGTCGTAGAGCGAACGGTCGTCGTGCGTCTGGTGGAGCGCGCAGCCGATGGAGAGCAGGGTCTTGCCGGTGCCCGCCTTGCCGAAACAGGTGATGAGCGAAACAGAATCATCAAGCAGCGCGTCCATGAAGAACTGCTGTTCGAGATTGCGCGCACGGATGGAAATGCCGCCGGGCGCCTTGATGCTTTCGGGGATGCGCAGGCGCTTCACGATGCCTTCACCATAGTAACGCGCCGGCATGGTTTTGCCCTCATCGGAGCGCAAAAGGACGTATTCGTTGAGGTAGAGCTTGGCCGAAGCCTCCTTGCCGATGTCGAACTCACCCTCAGAGCAGAAACGCTGGATTTCGTAGATGGTTACGGGGATCTCTACATAGGAATCTTCATCAACGCTCTCGGGAACCTTATCGTTAAGATAATCCTGCGCTTCGAGACCGACGGCGCGCGCCTTGAGGGCAACGTTGACGTCCTTCGTGACTAGAATCGTCGGTGGCGTATAGCGTTCCTGGACAAAAAGCGCGGCGGCGATGATGCGGTTGTCCTTCTTGCCGAAATCGGAGAGAACAGCGCGCAGTTTTTGCATCAGAGGCGCGTCGCGCAGCGACGGGTCCGCCATGTAGGGATTGATGATGATGGAAAGCGTGCCGCCGTTTTCCAGCTTCACGCCCTCGTGCATGGAGCGCGAGTCGGGCAGAAGTTCCGAGAGGATGCGGTGCACGCGGCGGGCGTTGCGGCCGCGCTCGGTGGACTGCTCGGTTTTGATGGCATCCAACTCTTCCAAAACCTCGACCGGTATGGCCAGGTTGTTGTCCTCAAATTTAAAAATCGACTGCGGGTCGTGGAGGAGGACGTTGGTGTCCAGGACGAAGGTCTTCGCCTTTGCAGAGACCTTGAGCTGCGGTTTAGAGGTTTTGGCCTCGCTCAGGTTTTCCATTTAGGGTGGTGAATAACTTGTGAGTAAATCTGCACGCTGACGGACTTTTGTCCATGCAAGAGTTGGGCCACATTGATAAAAGTTACACGGCCGTCACAGCCGGATCATGCATAAGGAAGCAACGGGGTTCCATCCGTGGATTTTTGTTTCGCCTTCACCGGAGCCCATAGGCGGAGGAGGTATTCGGCGAGATTCCGCAGGCTGATTCGGCGCAATCCTTCGCGTTGCGCGATTTCCCTGAATGGCGACGCCACTGCCGAACGCTCCTCGAAATACCTCCACAAATCTCCTTCAAGCTCGATCGCCGCCGCGTGCGGATCGCGGGCCCGCGCGGACATTTTGCATACCTTGTCCTGCCAGTGGCGCTTCTCATCGAGATGCTGCTGCACATAATCGAACACCATCTGCTCGGTCCGGTTCAGGCTCATGTATGAGAAAACGTGCGCACGCCCGTGCCAAAAACAACCGAAAAGCCATCGCCACGCCGACATTGCTTTTACGCGGCATTGTTCTAGCTTTCATACATCCCACCAAACATCTCTATGTGGCAAAAACTTAAGGATCAGCTTCCTGTCATTCTCGCAACCGTTCTTCTCGTCGGTCTCGTTCTCGGGGCCTATGTCAGCTTCAAAGTCATTCCCGACCTAAACGCCGCTCGTCAACGCGAGATCACCGAACTCAAGGAACAGCATAGCGCCGAACTTCAGGTCTCCGCCGAGCAGACGCGCCGCCAGATCGAGGCCGTCAACACCCTCCTCAAAGACGCCATCGCCAAACGCTCCGCCGACGCGCTCATGACGGATGCAGAGTTCGCCGAGGCCAATGCCGCCAAGGTAAACCAGCTCGCCGAGGCCATCGCCCAGAAGATCCAGCCTTTCAACCCGCTCCCCAAGACCCCCGAGGAAGCCGAGCGGCTGCAAAACGAACAGGTGGACAAGGTTTCCAGCCGCCTCTCCGAAAAAATCCAACCCATCCTGGCCGACATCGCCAAGGACCAGAATCTCACCCGGGAGTCGCTTGCCTCCTACAGTCAGAAAATCGCCGACCAAGTCGGTTCCGTCCTGACCGCCGAACTCGCTAAAAACCAGGTTCTCAACAACAACCTCGTTCAAGCCCATTCGGTCGCCGAGCAGTCCCTCGCCCTTTCGCACGAGACTGTAGCGCTCTATCTGAGTTCGCTTAAAGATCAGGGAATCATCACCCGCATCTTTGCCCTCCCTGCCAACATCATCAAGGACGCCGCCGACCTCAGTATTATTGACAGCAGCGAGCGCAAGAAAAAGGAGCAGCAGCTCGTGGACAAGATGAACGCCATTCAAAAGCAGCTCGACGACATTCAGGCTTCCAGCCCCAAGAAATAACCCCTTTTTTTGCACTCTCCCAACCACGCCGCGACTCACGGCGTGGTTTTTTATTGCCCGATCTGCGTGCGGCGCATGGGGGAACCGCTCATTTCCAGATAAATTTCGTCCACAACAGGCGTGGGCACGCGTTGTGCTAAAACGAAGTTGGTAACACTTTTTACCATAATCGTAACACTAACCTTCACCATGCGCCTACGTAACCTGATTGCCCTTCTCGCGGTCGCCGCCGCCTCTGCCACTGCCACCGTCTCCGCCGCCCCGCTTAAAATTGCCTTTTCCGACTGGCCCGGCTGGACCGCTCTCGAAATTGCCGCCCAGAAAGGCTGGTTCAAGGAAGCCGGCGTCGATGTCGATCTCCTCTGGTTCGAATATGGTCCCTCCATGGAGGCCTTCACCGCCGGCAAATGCGACGCCGTGACCGTCACCAACGGCGACGCCCTCGTCACCGGTGCCGGCGGCGCCAAGAACATCGCCGTCCTCATCACCGATTACTCCAACGGCAACGACATGATCGTCGGCCAGCCCGGCATCAAATCCCTCAAGGATCTGAAGGGCAAAAAAGTCGGCATCGAGATCGGCTTCGTCGAACACCTTCTCCTCCTCAACGGCCTCAAGAAAGCCGGCCTGACCGAATCCGACGTCACCCTTGTCCCCACGCCCACCAACCAGACCCCGCAGGTGCTCGCCTCCGGTCAGGTTGACGCCATCGGTGCCTGGCAGCCCAACTGCGGCGCCGCCCTCAAGGCCGTCCCCGGCTCCAAGCCCGTTTACACCAGCGCCGACGCTCCCGGTCTTATCTACGACGCCATCGTAGTCACACCCCAAAGCCTCGCCCAGCACCGCGCCGAGTGGTTGAAGGTCGTCAAAGTGTGGGACAAAATCGTCGCCTACCTCGCCGATCCGAAGACCCGCGAAGACGGCATCAAGATCATGGCCGCCCGCGCCGGCGTGGACCCGAAGGAATACGCCGCGTTTATGCCCGGCACCCGCCTGCTCACCCTCGAAGAAGGTGCCAAGGTCCTGACCACGAAAACCGACGGTCTCGATTCCGTCATCGGCTCCTCCAAGATCGCCAACGAGTTCAACGTGAAAAACGGCGTCTATAAAGAGTCTCAGGACGTGGGCGGCTACCTCGACGCTTCCCTCACTGTTGACGCGTTGAAGAAATAACCGCCCGGCAGCAAAACCACGGGTGCGTTGGAGCACAACGCACCCGTTTTCATATCGCCCACAGCCCTTAGCCTTTTCGCCAGTCCCATGTCCCGACCACGCTGGTTCTCCGTCCGCCAAGAGCTCACACCCAAGCGCAGCCGCTTTCTCGGCGTGCTCGCTTTCATGCTGCCGCTGGCGTTGTGGAGCCTGTTCAGCTACATACCCTGGCTCTGGCACCCGATGGTCAAGGTGACCGCCCCCGGAGACGTGGACTGGATGCGCGCCGGCCTGCTCATCAATCGCCACGACTTCGACAAGGAAGTCGCCACCGCCCAGCTCGCCCACACGCACGCTCCCGTAGGATTTCGCGCCAACCCCATTTATTTTCCCGCTCCCCACGCCGTCATCCGCTCGCTCTATACCGCCTTCACCACCGCGCCCGTCCTGAAGGGTGACCTCTGGCTCCACCAAAGCCTCTGGATGAGTATCCAGACGATCTTCTGGGGCTTCACGATTTCGTCCGTCGTTGGCATTCCGCTCGGCATTCTCTGCGGCTCCTTCATCGCGATCTCGCGCCTCACCGAGCCGTTCGTCGATTTCGTCCGTTACATGCCGGCCCCCGCGTTCGGCGCGCTCATGGTCGCCATCTTCGGCATTCAACTCGAACCCAAGATCGCCATCATCGTCATCGGCACCTTTTTCCAGCAGGTCCTCGTCGTCGCCAACACCGTCCGCAAAGTGGATTGCGCCCTCATCGAGGCCGCTCAAACCCTCGGTTCCAAACGTCGCCAGCTCGTCCTGCGCGTCATCGTCCCTGCCAGCCTGCCCGACCTCTACAACGACACCCGCATACTCCTCGGCTGGGCTTGGACCTACCTCATAGTCGCCGAGGTCGTCGGCGTCAGCTCGGGCATTTCTTTTTTCATCAACCAGCAGGCCAAATATCGGAATTTCGACAACGTTTACGCCGCCATCATCATCATCGGAATCCTCGGCCTCACCATCGACCAGATCCTCGCCTTCGTCGGCCACCGCCTCTTCCCCTGGAAAAATCCGCGTCCCAGCCGCATCCGCGCCTTTCTCGGAAAACTCTTCGGCCTCCGTCCCGCCTCCGCCGAAAAACCCGTGCAACTCCTCCCGCAATGAGCGAGCCCCTTCCCGATTACCGCGACCAATCCCCCGCCGTCGCCGCCCGCTTTGCGAAAATCAAGGAGCGCCCCGTCGTCCTCGAAATTGATCGCCTAGGCCGCCAGTTCCCAGGCGAACACGGCCCCGTCGTGGCGTTGCACGACATCTCCTTCAAAGTCCACCGCCGCGAATTCGTCTGCGTCATCGGCCCCTCCGGGTGCGGCAAGTCCACCCTCATCCGCATCATCGCCGGCCTCGACGAACCTACCTCCGGCCGCATGCTCGTGGACGGCAAGGAAACCAGCGGCCCCTGCCCCGAGCGCGGCATGGTTTTCCAAGGCTACACCCTCTTCCCGTGGCTCACGGTGAAAAAGAACGTCATGTTCGGCCTCAAGATGCAGGGCATGGACGGTGGCCAGGCGGATCGCGAGGCCCGCCAGTGGATCGACCTCGTCGGCCTCACGCGCTTCGCCGATACCTACCCCGCGCAACTCTCCGGCGGCATGAAGCAACGCACCGCTATCGCCCGCGCCCTCGCCGCCAACCCACGCGTCCTTCTCATGGACGAACCCTTCGGCGCCCTCGACGCCCAGACCCGCGCCCAGATGCAGTCCCATCTCCTCGAAATCTGGCGCAACGTGGACGTCACCATCCTCTTCATCACCCATGATCTCGATGAGGCTATCTTCCTCGCCGACCGCATCCTCGTCCTCAAAGCCCACCCCGGCGAAGTCCAAGAGGTGATCGAGGTGCCTGTCCCGCGCCCGCGCAATCTCTCGCAGTTGAACTCACCCGAGTTCCTCGCCACCCGCCGCCGCCTCGAAGAACTCATCCACCCGCGCGTCGATGCTCACGCTCACGAACACCTGCCCATCATCCGTCTCACCCAAGTCGGCGACGACGTGGAATAACCTGCCTTGATGTAGGAGCCCGTTTACGGGCGATTACCCTTACGACCACTTATGCCGCCCGCCAAGAAATCGAAAGCCCCCGTTCTCTGGAGCCGCTTAACCTGGCCCGAGATCGCCGCGCTTCCGTCCGACGGCATGGATGCCGTCATGCTCCCCTGCGGCGCGACCGAACAACACGGCCCGCACCTCGGCACTGGCATGGACACTTCGCTCGCCACCCACGTCTGCGCCGCCGTCTCCGCCGCGACCGGCGTGCCCGTTCTTCCCGCACTTTCCTACGGCTGTTCCCTCGGCCACTCCCACCGCTGGCCCGGCACGCTCGCCCTCCAACCCCAGACCCTCATCGCCCTCGTTACCGACCTTGGCGACTGGCTTTTTCGCGCCGGTTTTCGCCGCCTCTTTCTCGTCAACAGCCACGTCACCAACGCCGCCCCGCTCCGCTGCGCCCTCGAAATCCTCCGCAGCCGCCACGACGGCTTCATGGTCGCCGTCCTCAACACCGCCGAAGTCAGCCCCCGCGTGAAAAAAGCCTTCTGCGCCGACGCCGCCGACTGGCACGCCAACCAAGCCGAGACCGCCCTCATGCTCGCGCTCGCCCCTGAGCTCACGCGCCCGTCCCTCCTCTCCACTTCCGACGACCCCGACCGCACCACCGGTCTCGTCTTCGCCCATCCCGTCAACCGCACCAGCGCCAACGGCGTGACCGGCACGCCCTCCCGCGCCACCGCCGCCCAAGGCCACCGCCTCTTCCGCTGGATCGTCGCCGACCTCGCCAAAACCGTCCGCCGCGCCCTCCGCGAAAACCCTCCTCTCCCGCACGCTTACTCCGTCCCCGCTTCCGTTTCCTGATTTCCAGCTTTCCACATTAAAAAATTCCCATGAAACCTGATACCGAAATCCTCGCTCTCCAAGCCGACCTCAAAGCCAAAGGCGTCAAATACGTCGTCGGCGCCTACCCCGACATCCACGGCGTCCCCAAGGGCAAATTCGTCCCCATCGACCACTTTGCCCACTTCGCCCACGGCTCCGAACTCTACACCGGCTACGCCCTCGACGGCCTCGGCCAGTCCCCCAACGACGACGAGATCGCCTCCGTCCCCGACCTCGACCGCGGCATCATTCTCCCCTGGAACAAACAGGTCGCCTGGTTCCCCGCCGACAACACCTTTCACGGCCAACCCTACGACATCAGCACCCGCGTCGCGTTGAAAAACGTCCTCGCCGACGCCGCCTCTCTCGGCTTCGGCTTCAACCTTGGCATCGAGTGCGAAGTTTACGTCGTGAAACTCGGCGCCGACGGCAAATCCCTCTCCATCCCCAACCCCGACGACCGCCTCAATAAGGCCTGCTACGACATCCAGGGCTTCATGGACCGCTTCCCTTGGCTCGACAAGGTTTCCACCGCCATCAACGACCTCGGCTGGGACCTCTACTCCCTCGACCACGAGGACGCCAACAGCCAGTTCGAGTTCGATTTCAACTACAGCGACGCCCTCACCATGTGCGACCGCTACGTCTTCTTCCGCACCATGGCCCGCCACTACGCCGCCGAGGAAGGCCTGCTCGCCACCTTCATGCCAAAACCCTTCGCCGACAAAACCGGCAACGGCGCGCACTTCAACATGTCCCTCTCCGACCTGAAGACCGGCGCCAACGCCTTCAAGTGCGACCCCAAGGACGACCCCCGCGGCCTCGGCCTCACGCCCGTCGCCTACTCCTTCATCGCCGGCATCCTCCGCCACGGCCCCGCCCTCTGCGCCGCCTTCGCCCCCACCGTCAACAGCTACAAGCGCCTCGTCCGCCGCGGCCTCATGAGCTACTACTCCTGGGCGCCCGTCTTCAACAGCTTCGGCACCAACAACCGCACCAACTCCATCCGCGTCCCCATGGGCGGCGGCCGCTGCGAAAGCCGCAACGCCGACTCCGCCTGCAACCCCTACCTCGCCGCCACCCTCGCCCTCGCCGCCGGCCTCGAAGGCATCCGCGAAAACCTCGACCCCGGCTCGCCGCAGGAGGACAACCTCTACGAACTCCCCGAGGCCGAACTCGCCCGCCGCGGCATCAGCTACCTCCCGCAGACGTTGCAGGAAGCCGTCGCCGCCTTCGCCGCCGATCCGTTCATCACCAAAACCCTCGGCCAAGGCCTGCGCGACGAGTTCATCACCTACAAATCCGAAGAGTGGCGCCAATACCACCAGCAGGTCAGCGCCTGGGAAATCGACCGCTACGCCCGGATGTTCTAATACGATCTTCCCTCTGCGCCGATCTGTGTAATCTGTGGTTAAAACTTCGACCATGCCCGTTTCCCCTAAAAAAGACCGTCTGGCCCGCTTCAGTGTTTCACTTCCCGAAAGTCTCCTCGACGAACTCGATGAAATGGTGAAACGCCGGGGCTATGCCAGCCGCTCCCAAGCCGTGGCCACGCTCGCGCGCGACGGCCTGGTCGATTTCGCCACCCAGCTCGGCACCGCCTCTGTGGCCGGCACCATCAGCCTCGTTTACGACCACAAGCAAAAAGGCCTCCAGACCCGCCTCGCCGCCATCCAGCACAAATACTACCTCATGGTCGTCGCCTCGATGCATGTTCACTTGGAGGCCCACAACTACATGGAGGTTCTGCTCGTCCAAGGCCCCGCCCAAAAACTCCGTCAGCTCGCCGACGAACTCATCACCTGCCGGGGCGTCAAGCAGGGCAAATTCAACCTCACTGCCACCGCAATCCCGCCCTTGCTCTGAGAACGGGTGACCCGCTTCGCACACGCTGGCATTATTCTTGCGGTAATACTTTTTAAACATTTCGTAACACTATTTTTCGCCATGCCGCTCCTCGTTCCGCCCGTGCCCACCGGCACCTCCTTCACGACTCCGCGCCCCGCCGGCCCGGCGCCCACCCCCGCGCCCATCCCCGCCGACCGCCTCCTGCGCGAAGAAATCGTCCCCGGCGGCTCCGCCGTTTCCTTCGTCGTCCGCCGCCACACCACGCTGCGCCTCGCCGCGCCTGAAGCCGGCGCCAACGTCTCATTCCTTTGCTTCAACCGCGCCGAACCCATCGACCGCTACAACATGGCCGACACGCTCAAGGGCCAGCACACCGCCAAGCTCACCACCGGCTGCATGCTCTACTCCGACATGGGCCGCGCCCTATTTTCGATCACCGGCGACACCCTCGGCTGGCACGACCCGCTCGGCGGACACGACACCGCCGCCCACGTCGCCAAAAAATGGGGCGTCCTCAACTACCAAGCCGCCCGCAACGCCTGCCACCGTAACTCCCGCGACCACTTCCTCATTGAGCTCGCCAAACACGGCCTCAACGCCCGAGACCTCGTCCCCAATATTAACTTCTTCAGCAAACTTTCGACCGACTCCGAGGGTCAGCTCTCTTTTGTCCCCAACCACTCCCGCGCCGGCGATCACCTCGATCTCCGCGCCGAACTCGACGTCCTGATTGTTCTCACGACCTGCCACCATCCCCTAGACACGTCGCCCGCCTACGGGCCCAAGCCCGTGAAACTCCAGCTCCACGCCACGCCGCCTCCCTCCCCCGACGACTACTGCCGCACCTACCGCCCCGAAAACGAGCGCGCCCTTTACAACTCCGAGCTTTTTTATCTCTGACCGGCCATGAGCACGCTCAAATACACCGAATCTTCCCTCTCCTCCGCTGACGCAGCCTACCGCCACGTCATCCCCGCAGGCGACTTTTGGATGCACGCGATCAAGGCCGGCCAGACGCTTCGCATTCTCGACCTCGAGGGAAACCAAGCAGCCGACACCCTGTTCTACGCCGCCGCCGATTTCCGCGAACGCTACAGCGCACAGGACACTATCCGCGAAAACGGCTCCATCTATCTCACCACCGGCACCAAGCTCTACTCCAACGAGCTCCGTGTCCTCGCCGAGATCACCGCCGACACCTGCGGCCGCCACGACACCCTCGGCGGTGCCTGCTCCTGCGAGGCCAACACGATCCGCTACGGCCACGGCACGCGCCACATGCACTCCTGCCGCCAGAGTTTTCTCCTCGGCCTCATGACCTGGCCCGGTTCGACCTTCGATCTCAACAAGCGCGACATCCCCGCCAACATAAACTTCTTCATGAACGTTCCTGTGACACCGGATGGCGGTCTCCAATTCGCCGACGGCGTATCATCCCCAGGCAAATACGTCGAGATGGTCGCCTGCATGGACATCGTCTGCCTCATCTCGAATTGTCCTCAGCTCAACAACCCGTGCAACGGCTGGAACCCCACCCCCGCCGAAGTCTTTATTTGGAATTAATCACTTTCCGTCGCCGTGTTCACCAAAGTCCTCATCGCCAACCGCGGAGCCATCGCCTGCCGCGTCATCCGCACCCTCCGTAAAATGGGCATCGCCAGCGTCGCCGTCTATTCCGACGCCGACCGCCACAGCCTCCACGTTTCCCAAGCCGACGAAGCCATCCACATCGGCCCGTCCCCCGCCGCGCAGTCCTACCTCGACGCCGACAAAATCCTCGCCGCCGCCAAGGCAACCGGCGCCCAGGCCATCCACCCCGGCTACGGTTTCCTCTCCGAAAACGCCGCCTTCGTCGAAGCCTGCGAAGCCGCCGGCATCGCCTTCATCGGCCCCGGCGCCGCGCAGATGCGCCAGCTCGGCCCCAAGCACTCCGCCCGCGCCCTCGCCAAGGCCCACGGCGTCCCCCTCCTCCCCGGCACCGATCTCCTCCCCGACCTCGCCACCGCCCAGTCCGAAGCCGCTCGCATCGGCTACCCCGTCATGCTCAAAAGCACCGGCGGTGGCGGCGGCATCGGCATGTCCCTCATCCGCAAACCCGCCGAACTCGCCCCCGCCTTCGAATCGGTCGTCCGCCTCGCCAAAAACAACTTCAAAGACGGCGGCGTCTTCCTCGAAAAATTTGTCGAGCACGCCCGCCACATCGAGGTTCAGATCCTCGGCGACAGCCACGGCCACGTCGTCGCCCTCGGCGAACGCGACTGCTCCGTCCAGCGTCGCAACCAAAAGGTTGTCGAAGAAACCCCCGCGCCCGGCCTCACCGCCGCTCAACGCGCCGAACTCCTCGCCTGCGCCGCCCGCCTCGGCACCGCCGCCGGATACACCAACGCCGGCACCGTCGAATTCGTTTACGACAACGCCACCGGCCATTTCTACTTCCTCGAAGTCAACACCCGCCTCCAAGTCGAACACGGCGTCACCGAAGAAGTCACCGGCGTGGACCTCGTCGAGTGGATGATCCGCGCCGCCGCCAGCGAACTCGACCTCCGCACCTACACGCCTACCGCCACCGGCGCGTCCATCCAGGTCCGTCTCTACGCCGAAGACGCCGGCAAAAACTTCCAACCCGCCGCCGGCACCCTCACCGACGTGCATTTTCCGTCCTCCGCGCGCATCGAGACGTGGGTCGAAACCGGCAGCGAAGTCTCCGCCTTCTACGACCCGATGATCGCCAAGATCATCGTCCGCGGCACCGACCGCGCCGACGCCCTCGCCCGCCTCGACGCCGCCCTTGCCGACACCCGCGTTTACGGACTCGAAAACAACCTCCCCTACCTCCGCCAGATCATCGCCAGCCCCGGTTTCCTCGTAGGCGGCGTCACCACCAAATATCTCTCCACGCTCCCCTTCGTCCCCTCCACTATCGAAGTCCTCGAAGGCGGCACCCAAACGACCGTCCAAGATTACCCCGGCCGCATCGGCTACTGGGATGTCGGCGTCCCGCCCTCCGGCCCGATGGACAACCTGTCCTTCCGCCTCGCCAATCGCCTCGTCGGAAATCCCGACACGGCAGCCGCCCTCGAACTCACCGTCAACGGCCCGTCCCTCCGCTTCAACACCGCCGTCGTCGTCGCGCTCACCGGCGCGCACATGCCCGCCACGCTCGACGGCAAACCCGTCGCTCAACACCGCGCCGTCCGCGTCCGCGCCGGCCAAACCCTCCGCATCGCCTCCATCGACGGCCCCGGCCTTCGCGCCTACCTCGCCATCCGCCACGGCTTCGACGTCCCCGACTACCTCGGCAGCAAGTCCACCTTCACCCTCGGCCTCTTCGGCGGACACTCCGGCCGCGCCCTCCGCACCGGCGACGTCCTCCGCGTCCACACTTCCACGCCCGCCGGTGTGCTCACGTCCGCCCCGCTCCTCCGCGCCCCCGCCGCCATCCAACCCCCGCTCACCCGCGAATGGCAGATCGGCGTCCTCTACGGCCCCCACGGCGCGCCCGACTTTTTCACCGAGGCCGACATCTCCGTCCTCCTCACCACGTCCTACGAAGTCCACTACAACTCCGCCCGCACCGGCGTGCGTCTCATCGGCCCCAAACCCGAATGGGCCCGGCGCGACGGCGGCGAGGCCGGCCTGCATCCGTCCAACATCCACGACAACGCCTACGCCATCGGCGCCGTCGATTTTACGGGTGACATGCCCATCATCCTCGGCCCCGACGGCCCGAGCTGTGGCGGCTTCGTGTGTCCGTTCACCATCGCGCAAGCCGATCTCTGGAAAATGGGCCAGCTCAAGCCTGGCGACCAGGTCCGCTTCTTCGTCCTCACCGCTCAACACGCCCGCGAACTCGCATTCGCCCAAGAGTCCGAAATCGAAAACCTCCAGCGCGCCCCAAAACCAAAGAGTAACCCAATAGGTTACTCTTTGCAGGAACCCGCCATCCTTCATCAACTACCCGCCCGCCCCGCCGCGCCCGCCGTCGTCTATCGCCGCCAAGGCGACGCAAACCTCCTCGTCGAATACGGCCCGCTCCAACTCGACATCGCCATGCGCATGAGAGTCCATGCGCTGCAAACCTGGCTCGAGCGTCACCGCCTCCACGGCATCATCGACCTCACGCCCGGCATTCGCTCCCTCCAAGTCCACTTTGACCAGCGCCTCCTCCCCTACGAGCGCCTCCTCGAAATCCTTCTCCGCGCCGAGTCCGAACTCCCCGCCATCGACGACATCGAAGTCCCCTCCCGCATCGTCCACCTCCCGCTCTCCTGGGAAGACGAGTCCACCCTGCTCGCGATCCGCAAATACATGCAGATCGTCCGCAAGGACGCCCCGTGGTGCCCGAGCAACCTGGAGTTTATCCGCCGCATCAACGACCTCCCCAACCTCGAGGAAGTTTACCGCATCTGCTTCGACGCGAGCTACCTCGTGCTCGCTCTCGGCGACGTTTACCTCGGCGCACCCGTCGCCACGCCCGTCGATCCGCGTCACCGCCTCGTCACCACCAAATACAACCCCGCCCGCACCTGGACCCCTGAAAACGCCGTCGGCATCGGCGGTGCCTACCTGTGCATCTACGGCATGGAAGGCCCAGGCGGCTACCAGTTCATCGGCCGCACCTGCCAGATGTGGAACCGCCACAAACAGACCGCCGACTTCACCGACGGAAAACCCTGGCTCCTCCGCTTCTTCGACCAGATCAAGTTCTACCCCGTCTCCAACGCCGAGCTCACGCAGTTCCGCGAAGACTTCCCCCAGGGCCGCGTTAAACTCCGCATCGAGGAAACCACCTTCAAACTCCGCGATTACCAAAAGTTCCTCGCCGACAACTCCGAATCCATCACCGCCTTCAAGACCCACCAGCAATCCGCCTTCGAGGCCGAGCGCCAACGCTGGATCGACAGCGGACAGCTCAACTTCTCCGCGTCGGACGAAGCCGCCGCCACCGCCGACGAGTCCGCCATCCCCGAAGGCTGCATCGCCCTCCCGTCCCACATCCCGGGCAACGTCTGGAAAATCCTCGTGTCGCCCAACGACACCGTCACCGAAGGCCAACCGTTGGTCATCCTCGAATCCATGAAAATGGAAGTCACCGTCTCCGCGACCCGAGCGGGCACGGTTCGAGAAATCCGCTGCGCCGAAGGCCGCCCCGTCAACGCCGGCGAAACCCTCGTCGTCCTCGAAGGCTGATCCTCCATGAGCACCGACGACGCCTCGATTTGGATTCACCGCCTCACCGCCGTCGAACAAGCGCGTTTCGCCACGCCCACCGTCACCGCCCCGCTCGCCGGCCTCACCTTCGCGATCAAAGACAACATCGACCTCGCCGGCGTCCCCACCACCGCCACCTGCCCCGCCTTCGCCTACACGCCGACCGAATCCGCCCACGTCGTCGCACGTCTTCTCGCCGCCGGCGCAACGCCCGTCGGCAAAACCAACCTCGACCAATTCGCCACCGGCCTCGTCGGCACCCGCTCGCCCTACGGCGCACCGCGCAACGTCTTTAATCCCGACTACATCTCCGGCGGTTCCTCCAGCGGATCGGCTGTTGCCGTCGCCCGCAACGAAGTCGATTTCGCCCTCGGCACCGACACCGCTGGCTCCGGCCGCGTGCCCGCCGCTTTCAACCAGATCATCGGCCTCAAACCCACCAAAGGGCGCCTGAGCACTCGCGGCGTAGTCCCTGCATGCCGCAGCCTCGACTGCGTCTCGATCTTTACCCGAGACATCGCCACCGCCGCCCGCGTTCTCGCCGTCACCGAAGGCTTCGACCCACTCGACCCCTTCTCCCGCGCCCGACCCATTTGTCACTTAATAAGTGACAAAATTTCCGACCCTCATCGCATCGGCGTCCCCCGCGCCGACCAACTCGAATGGTTTGGAAACACCGAGTCCCCCGCCCTCTTCGCCGCCGCCCTCGACCGCCTGCGCACCCTCGGCATCAAAATTACAGAAGTCGATTTCTCCCCGTTCCTCGACGCCGCCCGCCTGCTCTACGAAGGCCCTTGGACCGCCGAGCGCTACGCCGCCGTCGGCGCATTCATCGAACAACACTCCGCCACGCCCGAGTCCGCCCGCGCCGCCGGACTCGATTCCACCGTCTCCAAGATCATCCTCGGCGGCCGCAATGCCTCCGCTGCCGACGCTTTCCGCGCCACCTACCGCCTCGTCGAACTCCGCCGAACTGCCGACCAGATTCTCGCCACCGTTGACGCCCTCGTCGCCCCCACCGCCGGCACGATCTACAAAATATCTGAAATCGCCGCCGACCCGATTCGCCTCAACTCGAATCTCGGCCGCTATAACAATTTCATGAACCTGCTCGACCTGTGCGGCCTCACCCTGCCCGCCGGTCGCTACAGTTTCGGCCCCGGTTTCGGCATCACGTTCATCGCCCCCGCTTGGCATGATGCGCAACTCCTCGCTCTCGGCGCACGCTACCTCGGCGAACCCTCGCCTGCTACCGTCCCGCCCGCCGACACCATCCGCCTCGCCGTCTGCGGCGCGCACCTGCGCGGACAACCGCTGCACCACCAACTCACGTCCCTCGGCGCACGCTTCCTCGCCGCCACCACGACCTCGCCCGACTACCGCCTCTACGCGCTGGCCAACACCACTCCGCCCAAGCCCGGTCTCGTGCGCGTCGCGCCCGGCGAGACCGGTGCGCCCATCGCCGTCGAGACTTACGCGCTCACACCAGAGGCGTTCGGTCGCTTCGTCGCCGCCGTTCCCGCCCCCATGGTTATCGGCACCGCGACGCTCGCCGACGGCACAACCAGCAAAAGTTTCCTCTGCGAACCCGCCGCCCTCGCCGACGCGATTAACATCACGCCCCACGGCGGCTGGGTGGCCCACCTGGCCGCACAGCGCTGACGCACTCACTCGCCTCGCTCCATCCCAAACGCCTTGCGCAGCTCCGCGAGCGCGCTGTCCGGCATCGGCACCAGCGGACCCAGCGGCCCGAGCGAGCTGCAAAGCCTCTGCCGTCGCCTCCAAGACTTCGAGCCGGTCAAAAACCTCCATCAGCGAGCGATACACCTTGAGCCGCCCATCCCCGCCCGCAATCTGGCCGTCTTTCACGCCGACGTTTTACCGTGCCCGAACTCCTCAACACCCTCCACACCACCTTCGGCTATCCCGAGTTTCGCCCGCTCCAGCGCGAGATCCTCGAGACATCCCTCGCCGGCCGCGACGTCTTCTCCCTCCTGCCCACCGGCGGCGGCAAGTCTCTCTGCTTCCAAATTCCCGCCCTCCACCGCACCGGCCTCACCATCGTGGTCTCGCCGCTCATCGCGTTGATGAAAGATCAAGTTGACCAACTTCAGGCCGCCGGTGTCGCCGCCACGTTTCTCAACTCCACGCTTTCCTCCGCCGAAGCCCGTTCGCGTCTCGCCGGCCTCCATCGCAACGAATGGCGCCTCCTCTACGTCGCCCCCGAGCGACTCATGCTCGATAACTGGCAGGAAAACTTAAAAGCCTGGAACGTCACCGCCATCGCCATCGACGAAGCCCACTGCGTCTCCGAATGGGGCCACGACTTCCGCCCCGAGTATCGCCAGATTTCCAAACTCCGCGAACTCCTCCCCGACGTCCCCGTGATGGCGCTCACCGCCACCGCCACCGAACGCGTCCGCGCCGACATCATCAAACACCTCAAGCTCCGCGACCCCGCCGTCTTCGTCGCCTCCTTCAACCGCCCTAATCTTACCTACAAAGTTCTCCCCAAGGAAAAACCCACCGACCAGATCATCGCCTGGGTCAAAAAACGCGAAGACGAGTCCGGCATCGTTTACTGCGCCAGCCGCGCCGCCACCGAACGCGTCGCCGATGCTCTCGCCGGCAAAGGCTACTCCGCCCGCCCCTACCACGCCGGCCTCCCCGCCGACGAACGCGCGCGCAACCAGGATCTCTTCCTCCGTGACGAGGTTCGCATCATGTGCGCCACGATCGCCTTCGGCATGGGCATCAACAAGCCCAACGTCCGCTGGGTCATCCACTACGACCTCCCCAAAAACATCGAAGGTTACTACCAGGAAACCGGCCGCGCCGGGCGCGACGGCCTCCCCGGCGATTGCCTCCTGCTCTTCTCCGCCGGCGACGCCTCCAAGCAGACCCACTTCATCGACGAGATGACCAACGAGCAGGAGCAGCAAGTCGCCCGCGCCCAGCTCCGCCAGATCATGCGCTACGCCGAGAGCGCCGCCTGCCGCCGAGGCGAACTCCTCGCCTACTTCGGCGAAAAATTCCCCCTCGATAACTGCGCCGCCTGCGACAACTGCCTCGAACCCCGCGACACCTACGACGGCACCATCCCCGCGCAAAAATTCCTCTCCTGCGTTTACCGCATCAACGCCGCCAGCCGCTTCGGCGTCGGCATCAACCACGTCTGCGAAGTCCTCACCGGCGCCGACACCGACAAAATCCGCCGCTGGGACCACGACCGCCTCTCCACCTACGGCATCGGCAAAGACCTCTCCCGCCCCGCCTGGGCCGCCATCGGCCGCGACCTCCTCCGCCTCGGCCTCCTCGTCCAAAGCGAAGGCGAATACCCCACGCTCCAACTGAACGCCGAAGGCATCGACGCGCTGAAAACTCGCCGCCCCATCACGCTCACCAAACCGATGGACCTGCCCAAAGTCCGCAAGATCGTCCGCCGCGAAGGCGACATCGAGTGCGACGAGATTCTCTTCAACCGCCTCCGCGACCTCCGCAAAAAACTCGCCGACGAACGCAAGGTTCCCGCGTATGTCATCTTCGGCGACGCCACCCTCCGCCAGATGGCCCGCGAATACCCGCAGTCCGACGAAGCGATGGCCAACATCTTCGGCATGGGTGCGAAAAAACGCGCCGAGTTCAGCGAACTCTTCTCCCGTGAAATCGCGAGTTACCTCCAGGACAACTCCCGCATGACCTTCAACAACTGACGAACCAACGGCAGGAAATTTCCCCCCTGCCGTTGGCGGCTTGACGCAGCCGACAGCCTCCCCAACTAGAACTTGAACTCCGCGCCGGCAAACACCGCCGCGCCCGCCGAGGGAAACCCGTAGGTCTCCTCGTAGTGCGCGTCGAACACGTTCTCCACGCGCGCATGCAGCGTGAGCTGCTTCGTCGCCTGATAACGCGTGTAGAGCCGAAAGACCGTGTAGCCGGCCTGATCAACTTTGCTCGACGGCGCCGTGTTGAAATTCGTCGTCCGCCTATCCGTCGCCCCCTGCACACCAGCGCCCAGCAGCCACGCCTCGACCGGCGTCCAATCGACGTTAGCCGAAAAGGTGTGACGCGGACGGTCCTCGAGCCGCACCTGAGAAACTTCGTCTGTCGCCTCCAGATAAGTGTAAGCGGCCGCGACGCTCACCTGCTCGGACAACTTCGCTTTGATCGACGTCTCCACGCCCTGAGTGCGCGCCTGGCCTATGTTCACGAACGAACCGAGCGCGGGGAAGATCGCGCCCTTGTAGGAGATGAGGTTTTTGTAGTCGTTGCGGAAAAACGTGACGTCGCCCGTGAGTTTTTTGTCGATGAACGTTTGCTCGACGCCCGCGTCCCAGCCTGTGGATTCCTCCGGCTGGATGCCGGGAGCCGCCGCTGTAAACGCCGAGCCATATCGCTGCGTGATGCTGGGCGGCAAGAAGCTGGTCCCATAGGTAACGTGAAACCGTGTGCCCGTGGCCGCCACGAGTTCGCTCGCCGTCAGGCGGTAGGTGTTTGATCCGCCAAACGAGTCGTAGTCGTCATAACGCACGCCGGCCCCGAGACGGAGCCCTTTCAACGGCGACCACTCCGCCTGGCCGTAAACGCCCTTCGACCGGTCGTTGGGATACGACACGCCATCTGAAAACTCGGAGCGCTCGTAACTGGCGCCCGCCACCGCCGTGATCGCATCCGTGAATCGCAGGTTGTTCTGCCATTCCAGAATTTCCCGCTTGGTATCGGTGCTGTAGGGACTGGGAAACCCGGAGAAACTCCCGTCGTTGTCGTAGAGCTGACGCTGATATCCCGCCGTCACACGCGACCGCCACACCTCCGAGGGCGTGACCTCTGCAAACACGGTTCCCAAGGTGCTCTGGAGGTAGTTGTTATTGATCGGCGTGGTGTTGGTCGTGCGGATGTCGTTCGGGTCTTTGTAGTAGCTGTCGAGATAGCGGACCGTGCCGCCCACCGCGAGATTCGCGGTCGCTTGGTAGTCGAGGCGGAGCGCGTAGTTTTGCAGGCGCGCGTTGTTGTTCTGCCGGTCGTTGTCGGTGTCGAGACCGGACGCCGTGAACGAATAGGCGAAGCTCTTCACCTCCCCCTGCGACGAAACGACACCGCGGCTCGTGCTGAAACTGCCCGCCTCAAGATCGACCGACCCGGACGGCGCGCCTGCGCCGCGCTCCAGGCCAATGGACACCACGCCGCCCATCGCCGCGCCGCCGTAAAGCGTGCTCTGCGGGCCGCGCAGCACCTCGATGCGGTCGTGCGCGCTCGGCGAAAATCCGCCCAGCCAACTTTGATAAGTCGAGTTGGCGTCGTTGAAACGCACGCCGTCCACGAGCACGAGCGTCTGCGAGTTCTTGCCTCCGCGCAGCGAAAGATAGGTCACGCCCCCGCTCCCGCCGGTTTGCAGGACGTTCACGCCCGGCACGGAGCGCAGGGCGTCGCCGACGTTGTCGATCTGGTGATCCGCCAACTCGGCGGAACTGATGACCGTGACACTGCTGGCCACGTTGTCGGGATCTTGGGGAGTGCGCGCGGCGGTGACGACGTAGTCCTCCATCTGGATGAAGGGCACGACCTGCCCGCAGGCGATGGAAACGAGCGCCGCCACCAGGGCGAACGCGAGGAAAAGGCGACCCGCCTGGCGGGAGCGCGAAGGAATGTTCATGGATGTCTGCTTTTGTCTAAGGCAAGAGCAGGCACCCGCCCCGTTGGCACGGGAAAGCGACCACTCTCACGCTTCATTTTTGCGATGAAGTGAAGCGAACCGGTGCGCGCAATCGCACCGGACGCGTGAGCCTTTGCAGGACGGATGTTCGGACTCCGCATTTGTTACGGGCTTAAAAAGCCCGCGTGCCTCTCCTCTCGCCTTCACCGGATGTTACCCCGATTGGCTTTGACCCGCGCGCCTTCTGGCGCGGGCTGTGGGTTTGGACTGATACGTTACCGCAGCGCAACTGTGGCCGGTTTTCACGGCCTTCCCCGTTTCCGCAAAGTTGAAAAAGAACGACAGGCGTGCGCACCCTGCGCCGCGCCTCTTATCGAATCAAGCCTTAACCCAAAAAACATATCAATACATACGCATACGAAGATATGTTACTTGCCAATACGCCGTCGTTGCGTTCCCTTTTCCCAGTCAAACTCTCTCAAACTATGTCGTCCGCCTCACCCAAAATGTCCGCCGCCGAAATCGATCTCCGCCGCCTCCTCTCCGAGCGCGTCGCCATCATCGACGGTGCCATGGGCACGACGATCCGCTCCTACAACATCACCGAGGAACAGGCGCGCGGCGATCGCTTCAAAGACGCCCCCAAGGATCTCAAGAACAACGGCGACATCTACTCGCTCACCCGCCCGAAAGAAATAGGCGACATCCACCGTCGATTCCTGGAGGCAGGAGCGGACATTATCGAGACCAACACTTTCTCTGCTACCAGCATCGGCCAGAGCGAGTTCTTCATCGAAGACCCGCGCGAGCACGGCGGCCGCAAAGACCCGGCGTTCTATCAAAAAGTAATCGAGGACAAATTCCTCCAGGAACTCGCCCACGACATCAACTACCAGTCCGCCCGCCAATGCCGCGAGTGGGCCGACCGCATCGCCAACGCCACCGGCCGCCGCCGCTACGTCGCCGGCGCCATCGGACCGCTCACCGTCTCGCTTTCCAACTCCCCCGACGCCGACGATGCCGGCTTCCGCGTCATCACCTTCGACCAGGTCAAGGCCGACTACCGCCGCCAGATCCGCTCTCTCATCGCCGGCGGCTCCGACCTGCTGCTCGTTGAAACCATCTTCGATTCCCTCAACGCCAAAGCCGCCCTCGTCGCCATCGAGGAGGTCTTCGCCGAGGACAACATCCGCCTCCCCCTCATGATCTCCGCCGCCGTCGGCCGCGGCGGAGAGACCATGATCTCAGCGCAAACCGTCGAGGCTCTCTGGAGCGCCGTTCGCAGCCACCACCCGCTCTCCATCGGCCTCAACTGCTCCATCGGTCCCGACCTCATGCGCCCGTTTCTCTCCGAGCTTTCCGAGAAAGCCGGCGAGACCTTTATCTCCGCCTACCCCAACGCCGGCCTTCCGAATCCGCTCACGCCCACCGGCTTCGACCTCGAACCCGCCGACATGGCGCGCTACATGGGCGAATTCGCCGACAGCCACCTCTGCAACATTGCCGGCGGCTGCTGCGGCAACACCCCCGAACACATCGCCGCGATCGCCCAAGCTCTCGCGCCCAAAACCCCGCGCAAACCCGTCGCCACCCGCGTCACGCCCGCGCCCGCGCCCGCGCCCGCCGCCTCCGCCGCCGACCTCTCAGCGATCAACGCCGAACTCCCGGCTCTTCCGCTAAAGCTCTCCGGCTCCCTCCCCTTCACCCAGCAACTCGGCTCCTACCTGATGGTCGGCGAACGCACCAACGTCGCCGGCTCTCCCAAATTCGCCAAGCTCGTCAAAGCCGGCAACTACGAGGAAGCCGTCTCCGTCGCCCGCCAGCAGGTGGACAACGGCGCCAACGTCATCGACATCTGCATGGACGACGGCCTCATCGACGGCGTCGCCGCCATGACACGCTTCCTCCAGCTCATCGGTAGCGAGCCCGAGATCGCCAAAGTCCCCATCATGGTGGACTCCTCCAAGTGGGAAGTCATCGAGGCCGGCCTAAAATGCCTCCAAGGCAAAGGCATTGTGAACTCCATCTCGCTCAAGGAAGGCGAAACCAAGTTCCTCGAACAAGCTCGCACCATCCTCCGCTACGGCGCCGCCGTCGTCGTCATGGCCTTCGACGAAAACGGACAGGCCGCCTCCTACGCCGAAAAAATCCGCATCTGCGAACGCGCCTACCGCCTCCTCGTTGACCAAGTCGGTTTCCCACCCGAAGACATCATCTTCGACCCCAACATCCTCACCGTCGGCACCGGCATCGAAGAGCACAACAACTACGCCGTCGATTTCATCGAAGCCACGCGTTGGATTAAACAAAACCTCCCGCACGCCAAAGTTTCCGGCGGCGTCTCCAACGTCTCCTTCAGCTTCCGCGGCAACAACCCCGTGCGCGAAGCCATGCACGCCGCCTTCCTCTACCACGCCATCGCCGCCGGCATGGACATGGGCATCGTCAACCCGTCCATGCTCGAGGTTTACGAAGAGGTGGACAAAGAACTCCTCGTCCTCGTCGAAGACGTCATCCTCAACCGCCGCCCCGACTCCACCGAACGCCTCGTCGAATACGGCGAAAAACTCAAAGCCGCCGGCTCCGGCACCAAGGCCGAGGACGTCAAAGTCGAGGAAACCTGGCGCAAAGGCACCGTCGAAGAACGCCTCTCGCACGCTCTCGTCAAAGGCATCGATCAGTTCATCGACACCGACACCGAGGAAGCCCGCCAGAAATACGGCAAGCCCCTCACGATCATCGAAGGCCCGCTCATGGACGGCATGCGCGTCGTCGGCGATCTATTCGGCGCGGGCAAAATGTTTCTCCCGCAGGTCGTGAAATCCGCCCGCGTCATGAAGAAAGCCGTCGCCTATCTTCAGCCCTACATGGAGGCCGAAAAAGCCGCGCTCATCGCCGCCGGCGGCGTGGCCAAAGCCCAGGGCAAGATCATCATGGCCACCGTCAAAGGCGACGTGCACGACATCGGAAAAAACATCGTCGGCGTCGTCCTCGCCTGTAACAATTACGAAGTCATCGACATGGGCGTCATGGTCTCGTGCGAAAAAATCCTCGCCGCCGCCAAGGAGCGCGGCGCCGACATCATCGGCCTTTCCGGACTCATCACGCCGTCGCTCGACGAGATGGTCCACAACGCCAAGGAAATGGAGCGCCAGGGTTTTAAAATCCCGCTCCTCATCGGCGGCGCCACCACCTCCGCCGCGCATAACGCGGTGAAGATCGCTCCCCACTACTCCGAACCCGTCATCCACGTGCTCGACGCCTCCCGCGTCATCGGCGTCGTCTCGCAGTTGCTCAACCCCGACAACAAACCCGCCTACGTCGCCGACATCCGCGCCCGCCAGGAAAAGTCCCGCTCCGACTTCGCCAACCGCCGCGAACGCAAACCGCTCCTCTCACTCGACGTCGCCCGCTCGCGCGCCCAGACCTTCGACTGGGCAGCCATCGACATCCCCAAACCCTCCTTCCTCGGCACGCAGGTTTTCCGCGACGCGACTGTCCGCGAACTCCTCGACCGCGAATTCATCGACTGGGGTCCGTTCTTCAGCGCGTGGGAACTCCACGGCCGCTACCCCGACATTCTCAAAGATCCCGTCGTCGGCGAAGAAGCCGTGAAACTCCACCGCGACGCCCTCGCCCTCTACGAGCGCATCATCGCCGAGAACCGTTTCCAGCCGCAGGCCGTCCAAACCTTCTGGCCCGCCAACAGCGTCGGCGACTCCGTCGAGATCTACACCGACGAAACGCGCACGCAGGTTCTCCACACGTTCCACTTCCTGCGCCAGCAGCTCGAGAAACCCGCCGACCAGTTCAACCACTGCCTCGCCGATTACATCGCGCCCAAGTCCTCCGGACGCGCCGATTACCTCGGCCAGTTCGCCGTGACCGCCGGCCCCGGAGTCGAAAAATTCTCCGCCGAATTCAAAGCCACCGGCGACGACTACAACGCCATCATGGTGCAAGCCCTCGGTGATCGTATCGCCGAGGCGATGGCCGAATTCTTCCACAAAAAAGAACGCGACCTCAGCACCTTCGGCCTCACCGAAAACCTGAGCCCCTACGACATCATCCACGAAAAATACCGCGGCATCCGCCCGGCCCCGGGTTATCCCGCGTGCCCCGATCACCGCCACAAGCCGCAGATCTGGAACCTCGTCCCGGTCGAACAAGAAATCGGCATCCACCTCACCGAGAGCTGCGCCATGTATCCGGCCTCCTCGGTGAGCGGTTTCTACTTCAACCACCCCGATTCCAAATATTTCGCCGTCGGCAAGCTGGGGCGTGACCAACTCACCGACTACGCCCAGCGCACCGGCGTCCCGCTCTCCGAACACGAAAAGTGGCTCGGTTCCTACCTCGACTACGACCCGAGCTAGTCACGTTCCGCACGCCAAACTTGCCAAACGGTCCTCAACACCATTATCCCATTTTATCACCTATGCTCACCCAGCATAAAGTCCCTGCAGTCGTTATCGCTCTCTGGCGCGCCATTCGCGTCAGCGGATGCGCGGCTGCACGGTCGGTGAACGTTTCTTAATCCCACACCAAGAAACGCCTCCCACGAAGCAACCGCGCCCGATTCCGGCGCGGTTTTTTTATGCGCCGTCGTCGGGCCGTCCTCCACCAGACACCCTCCATGACCTCAGTCCCAACCTCCGCACGCTCCCATCGCACCAGTCTCCTGCTGATGCTCGGCTCGACCGCGTGCTTCATTTCCAACGTGCTCCTCATCCGCGCCCTCGGCGGCATCGAAAACGTGAGCCTCTGGGTGGTCACGTCCGCTCGTTTCGCCGTCGGACTCGTCATCGTGCTCACGCTCTACAGGCGTGAGTTTCAGCCGTCCCACCTCTTCACCAACCGCAAGCTCATCGAGCGCGGTCTCCTCGGCGGACTCTGCACGCTTGGGTTCTACTACACGGTCACGAAACTCGGAGCCGGCCGCGCCACGTTCATCAACAACACCTACGTCATCTGGGGCGGACTGTTCGCCGTCTGGATGCTGCGTGAGCACCTGCGCCCCGGGCTCCTCGGCGGCGCGATCGCCACGCTCATCGGCCTCGGCTTCCTCTCCAACCCATTCTCAGGAAGCGCCCATACGGGCTTCTACGACTTCATCGCGTTCCTCAATGCCCTCGGCTCCGCGTGGATCGTCGTGACCATCCGCCAGCTCCACGCGCGCGAACACTCCTCCACGATTTTCGCCGCCCAATGCTTATTCGGCCTGCTCCTCTGCGGCGGTCCGGCCGTTGCGACCTTCTCCGCCCTCCCGTCCGCCGCTTGGATAGTTCTCGCCGTCGCCAGCACCTGCGCCGGAGTCGGCCAACTCCTCATGACCCAGGCCTTTCGCGACCTCTCCGTCGCCGAAGGCTCGCTCCTCCAAATGCTCGTGCCCCTCGGCATCGCCCTCGGTGGCGCCACTTTTTTCGGCGAACACTTCACCGCGCCCGAACTCCTCGGCGGCGCCCTCATCCTCGGCGGCACCGCAGCGTCCTCCTACACGCGAAAACAAAACCCTGCTCGCCCCTAAGCCCGCGTTTATCCTCCGCCGATCCGTCTCGGCGCGTTGCTCCGCCAATAAACTCCCTCGACGTCACGCGCCATGCGCGGGAAACTGCGCCCATCCCGTGCGTTCACCCGTGTCCCCGCTTCACCTCATTTTCGTTCTCATTGCCATCAGCCTGGCGACGGAGCTACCCGCGCAATCCCCCGTGTCCGCGCCCGCCGACCTGCCCGCCGTCACCTTCAAACCCGTTCCCGTCCGCACCTACCCGCGCCCCGTGGAATCCTGGATGGAAGCGCAGATCGTCCTCGCCCGCCACGCCATCTCCTGCGGCCCCATCGACGGCGTCCCCGGCGCGCAAAGCGCCGCCGCCCTCGTCGCCTTTCAGAAAAACCAAAACCTCCCCGCCACCGGCCGCCTCGACGACGCCACCCGCGCCGCGCTCGTGTTGACCACCCCGCCGCTCCGGCAACTTCCCCTCGCCGCCGACGACCTCGACCGTCTGGAACGCCTCAGCCCCACGTGGATCGGCAAGTCGCAACAAACCGCCCTCGCCTACGAAACCGCCTTGGAACTCGTATCCGAGCAGACCCACTCCGGCCCCGTATTCATCCGTCGGCTCAACCCCTCCATCGACTGGACCTCGGTCGAGCTTGGCACCGTCGTGAGCGTCCCCGACGTCGATCTCGCTGCCCCGCTCGCCAAACCCGCGATGCTCCACGTGCGCCTCGCCGAGCACGTCCTCGAAGCCCGCGACGACACTGGCGCGCTCGTCGCCCACTTCCCCGTGAGCATCGCCCAAAAAGTCGAGAAACGCCCCGTCGGCGAACTCCACGTCGCCATCGTCATCGCCGACCCCGACTACACCTTCGACCCGGCAACGTTCCCCGAATCCGAGGAAGCCCAGTCCGTCGGCCACAAACTCATCATCCCCCCCGGCCCCAACAACCCGGTTGGCGTGGCGTGGATCGGCCTCGACCGCCCCGGCTACGGCATCCACGGCACCCCGCTCCCCGAAAACGTAGGCCGCACCGAATCCCACGGCTGCTTCCGCCTCGCGAACTGGGACGCCCGCACGCTCCTCTCGATCGCCTACGTCGGCCTGCCGGTGATCGTGGAGCCGTGAGTTTATAATGAACACTTGCACCTCAAAAATTGTCTTAATTGCTTCAACAACGTTGGTCGTCGTGACCCTGCTGTTGAACCTTTGGGTTTTCCCGGCAATCGGAGCAAACAAGGACGCCGCTATTAGGGCGTTCGACATGTCACACCTTCGCTCAATTGGAACTGCCAGTTTGAGTTATGCGACTGACCATAACGATCAACTTCCCAACGCGTCTAATATACTGGATTACGCTTGGCAGCTAATTGATGCAGGACGTCTTCCGAACGATATTGGCATCTGGCAATCGCATCTCGATCCAGCGTCATATCTTGAAAACTGTTCTAGTGCGTCCATTCCCAAAAACGATCCTCAAAATTCCACTTATTTATTCAAATCCTGCGTAGCGGTTGTTTTAGAAAAGCTAAACACAAAGATGCCAGTCACCACGCCAATAGCGTGGACGCGCGGTCTGCAGTCAGATGGCACATGGACAACGTTTAGCCCTTACGGCTCAAAATGTGGAATGATCGTCTTTTTAGACGGCAGAGTGATGCATTACCACAACCTATCAGACAACGGCGGACAACTCACCCGTTTCGACGGAAAAGGGAAAACCGCCAATATTTTTGAGGCTCTTCCTCCCGGAATCCGCGTTGGCGAATATGTTCTCACGCCCAAAGAAAAAATCGAATGGGCCCGAGCCAACGAACGCCTACAAATATCCAGGGCGTTAACCCCTCAACTACTGCTGTTCTTGGCTATATGGATCATTTTCACCGGACTCTCGTTTTATAGAATCAAGAAAAAGAAAGGCGATGTTCTAGGACTCTTCATTTGGGCCTGTGTCTTAACACTGCTTCTTTCGATTTTAACGGCGGCGACCTAAATGCCCCGTCACTCCCCCACCGTGATCGTGATCACCGCCGCCATCGAGCGCGCACGATCCCTCGCCTCCTCCGGCGTCGCGCCGCTCGCCACCGCGACCGCCAGCCGGCGGTGACCGCGGCACTCGGGTTTTCCAAAAATTCGCACCTGGCTCTCCGGCACCGCCAGCGCTTTTTCCACGCCCGATACCACCGGCACGCCGTCGCCATGTCCCAGCAGCGCCACGCTGTGCGCCGGACGCAGCAACAGGATCGGCGGAACCGGCAATCCGAGAATCGCTCGCGCGTGCAGCGCGAACTCCGACAGCGCCTGGCTGCCGATCGTCACCAGCCCTGTGTCATGCGGACGCGGGCTCACCTCGCTGAAAATCACCTTGTCGCCGCACACGAAACACTCGACGCCGAACAAACCGTAGCCGCCGAGATTGCCCACCACGGTCTTCGCGATGCGCTGCGCCTCCGCCCACGCCGAAGCCGACATCGGGCACGGCTGCCAACTCTCCCGATAGTCACCGTCGATCTGCACATGCCCGACCGGCAGGCAGCATTGGATGCCATTCGCCGCCGACACCGTGAGCACCGTGATCTCGTAGTCGAAGCGGACAAACCCCTCGACGATGCAACGCCCCGCACCGGCCCGCGCGCCTTCCTGCGCGTATTTCCAAGCCGCCGCCATGTCACCGGCGGTTTTCACGACGCTCTGCCCGTGTCCGCTCGACGACATGAGCGGCTTGAGCACGCAGGGAAAACCCAGCTCCACGCCCGCCGACGAAGCCTCTGCCTCGGTGCCGACAAAGCGATACGGCGAGGTCGGCAGCTTGAGTTCCTCCGCCACGAGCCGTCGGATGCCCTCACGGTTCATCGTGAGTTTGGCGGCGCGCGCGGTCGGCACCACGCGTTGCCCGGCGGCTTCCAACTCGACCAGCACGTCGGTCGCGATGGCCTCGATCTCGGGCACGACGAGGTCGGGTTTCTCCTCGGCGATCACGCGCCGGAGCGCCGCGCCGTCGAGCATCGAAAACACGTGGCTGCGGTGCGCCACCTGCATCGCCGGAGCGCCGGCATAGCGGTCGCACGCGATCACCTCGCAGCCGAGGCGTTGCAGCTCGATGACGACCTCCTTGCCCAGCTCGCCCGAACCGAGCAACAGGACGCGCGTGGCGCGTGGCGACGAAGGAGGGGCAAAGGTTCCGGGAGTGAGCATGGCGAAAAATTGATTAACCTTGCGGCCTCCGTCCGTCCGTCGCAACCCCGCTTCGCGCAGGCTCGACGTCCAGCCCGGCGGCGCGGCGCGCCTCCAGCCGCTCCTGCATCGCACGTTTCTCCAGCGGCGACTGCGGCTGCATCTTGCGCAACAGCTCGGGCATCGCCTCGCGCAGCGGCGAGTCGGCCAGATAATCCGCAATCATCGTCTTGTTCCCGCGCGTGGACAGCCCCGCAAACACGTGCAGTTCCAGTTGCAACCGCAACGCGTCGTGCTCCGCCTTCAGCCCGAGCGCCGCCAGCACGAAGAGCAGCGCCTCCACCGTGGAAAACTGTCCCGCTTCCTGCTGCGCGCGCAGCCAGTAGCGGCTCTTGCCGGTCATCGGCAGGCTCACGCGTTGCCCCCAGCCTTCGACCGCCTTCTTCATGTCGGCCGCCTCGCCCCAGCTTCCGTCGAGCAGGAGCAGTTGCAGGTCATCCGGCACGGCGTCGGCCGGCATCGGTTCCCCCAGCGGATGCAGCACCCACAGGGTTTTTCCCGGACGCACGATCTGCTCACGCTCCAGCGGTGCGCCCTGGTCATAAACATGCAGCCGAGACTCCGGAATCACCCGTTTGATCAGATGCCCCGTGCTGCTCGGCCGCCACACCTCGCGGCTGTGCATGAGCACGTCCACCGCGAGCGGACACTCCAGCGTGCGCAGCCCCTCGCAGATGCACCACCGGGGGAGATGCTGGCAACGCGCGCAGCGCGGGGTGGGATTGCGGACAACACTTCGGGCCATCGTGCCCTATGCCGTGGCAACCGCCCCTGTCCGTCAAGACGGCATGCCCTCAGTCCAACCCAGGCGGCATCAGCCGCTCCTCCGCTGAATTGTGAAGGCCATTGGCCGAAACTACTCCCCGAGAAACTCCCGTTGGGAGTTTCCATTAGTGGTAAAAACTCCGCAGTTTGGTGTTTTTAAAATCTTAGCGGCCATGGCATCCCTCCTGCTGAATTATGGACGCGCCCCGTGCGCTCACCCCCTCACCACCTCCCATGCTGCCGCGCCCTACCAACGAATACCTCTTCGCCGAACTGGAAGTTTTCCTCGCCCGCGCCGACACCTGCCGAAATTCGTTCAGCATGATGATCCATTTTGCCATCCGCCTCGCCGGCGCCGCCGATGCCCGCCGCGTGCTGGCCATCGTGAAACGCTCTCCCGAAGCTGCCCTTTTCTCCCCGCTCATCACCGGACTCCGCCTCCATCTCGGCGAAATCAAAGCCGCCACCGGCGACTCCGCCCCGCTGGCCCTCCAGATTGCCGAAAGAATCGCCGAGGCCGCCTCGATGAACGCCCCACGGCAGGCCGTGGCCTGAGTCAGATAATCGTTCTCGTTCTCGTAATCATTCTCGTTCTCTCGCTCCTATTCTTTCTGACGAACGAGAACGAGTAAGAGAACGAGAACGATTTCCACACTACCCACCCCGCCAGAGTTCCTCTGGCTTTAGGCCAAGAATGTATTCTCAATGGACGTGAAGCCCCGTGGCTTCGCCTCTCCATGCCCAGCCCCTTTCACCGCACTCCCTGGACTGCTTTTCTCGAATCGTTGCGACGCGTGCGCGGCAAACTGGCCGCCAAGCTCCTCTTCAGCGAACGCCTCAACTCCTGGGTTTATCCCTCGACCGAGCCCGCCGCCGAGCCGACCACGGACGAGCGCTACCGCGATTTCAACCGCAGTTACTTCGCCCAGTTCTACGAGCAGGAGAAGATGCTGGCCGACAAGCCGCGTATGGATTTCTACCACGCCGCCATCGCCCGCCACATCAAGCCCGGCGCGCGCGTCATCGATCTCGGCACCGGCACCGGCATCCTCGCCGCCTTCGCCTCCCGCCGCGGCGCAGCCCGCGTTTACGCCATCGACCACTCCGTCATCCTCGAACACGCCAAGACCCTCGCCGCCCATAACCGCGTTGAAAACGTCGAGTTCATCAGCACCCACAGCAAGGACCTGAAACTCGACGCCCCGGTGGACGTCATCCTCCACGAGCAGATGGGCGACTACCTCTTCGACGAAGACATGGTGGTCAACATCACCGATCTCCGCGACCGTCTGCTTAAACCCGGTGGCCTCATCCTCCCCGCCCGCTTCGATCTCTTCTGCGAGCCCGTCAAAATCCGCGACGGCCGCTTCGTTCCCCACATCTGGGACATGAACGTCCACGGTATCGACTACTCGTGCATGGACCGCGAACGCCCGCAAGACCCGCACTACTACCACATCCCCGCCGCCGACCTCGGCTACGTTGACTACCTGCTCTCCGAACCGTCGCCCGTCCTCACTATCGACCTGCAAACGCTGCGCGCTGAAGATCTGCCCAAGGAAATCCGCTTTACGCGCACGATCACGCGCGGCGGCCGTTTCGACGGCTACGTTGTCTATTTCCGCGCGATGGTGGACGATGACCTCGCGCTCAACTCCAGCCCGCTCGACCCCGGCCGCGCCACCAACTGGGGCTACCGCATCCTCCGCACCGACCGCGAATTTCTCGCCGACGGCGACGTGATCGCCATCACCCTCACCATCGGTAACTGGCCCCAGGTGGACACCTGGCGCTGGAAGCACGTCAAATCCGCCGGCATCACTTCGCCATGACAACCGCCGACACGCTTCCGCCCGCGTGGTCGGGCATCTTTGAGCACGGCTACACCCGCGAGCAATTCGCCGCGCTCTCCGCCGCCGTGGACGCAGCGTATGCGGCAGGCGACGTTTTCCCCTCGCGCGAAAATCTCTTCCGCGCCCTCGCGCTCGTCCGCCCCGCCGACGTGAAAGTCGTCATTCTCGGCCAAGACCCCTACCCCACGCCGGGCAACGCCCACGGCCTGTCCTTCTCCGTGCCGCCCACCGTCCGCACGCCCGCGTCGCTCAAAAACATCTACGCCTCCCTCGCCCGCAGTTTCCCCGACTGGCGCGCGCCCTCCTCCGGCCATCTCGAACCGTGGACGCACCAAGGCGTGCTGCTCCTCAACACGATCCTGACCGTGCGCTCCGGCGAACCCATGAGCCACGCCAAGCTCGGCTGGCAGGCGTTCACCCAAGCCGCGCTTCGCCTCGTGCAGGCGGAAGCGCCCTTCGTCGTTTTTATGCTCTGGGGCGGCAAGGCCATCACCTCCGCCGAGCCGCATATCAACACGGCGCGCCACGCGATCCTGCGCGATCAACACCCATCTCCGCTCGCGCAAAATCGGCTGCCGCCCGAACAGAAATTCGCCGCCAACGGACATTTCTCCGAGGCCAACTACCTCCTCGCCGCACACGGCCGCAAAACGATCAACTGGTGGCTCTGACACCCTGCGAAAGCGATAAACTCAGTCCTGCGGCTTGCGGAATTCCTTGTGGTCCGTGCGTTGCAGGTTGTTGAGCTCCGTCACCAGTTTGCCGACGGCCGCGTTGTCGCCCGCCTTGAGCGCGGCCTCGAGTTTAGCAAGGACGGCACTGAAATCCTTCATCTTCGCCTTGTAGTCGTCCGTGAAGGCAGCGCGGTCCTTTTCAGGCAGATCAGCGGCTTTTACCGGAACCAAAGCGCTGGCGTTTGCGGCGGATTTTTGCATCTGCGCGACCAGCTCAAGCGAAGAGGCGTTTTGAGTCGCCTCACCCGCCTGTTTTCTCAACTGCTTGAACGCCTTACTCATCGTTTTCATCTCTTTTTCGAGATCGGTCGCCGGGCCGTCTTCGGCGCGGACGAGCGGGCATGTGAAGATAGCAAGAATCAGGGCGGTGAAGAGAAGACGCAGTTTCATGATGGGGAGTGTTGGATAAAAACGCTGTTAACCAAAGACGCGCACAAACTGCCGCAGTTACGCAGCATCTGACAAACCGTTTCCGCGCAACTTCCGCCCGCCATTCGCGTCTAGGGGTTGAACTCCACGCCGACCGAGCGCACTGTGCGCAGTCGCTCCGCCACCCACATGAAAGGCAAGACCGAGATCATCATCCTGCTCCTCATCGGACTCACCCTGATGATTCTGCTGACGTGGCTGCACATCCATCCATCGGAAACACCACCGCAGGCAACCACCCCGGCTTCCTCGCCCGTCTCCGAACCGACCGCCGCACTCAATGAACGGCCCGACCCCGCGATCACGCCCGACACCACCGCCGCCATCCTCGCGGCCAGAATGAACCTGCGCTTCACCCGCGCCGATGCCCGCGCCCACGAAGCCGTGCTGATTTTCAAAACCGACGACGGCTACCGCCGCTTTCTCGCCCGCGCCGCCCAGACCGGCGTCGAGGTGCTCGCGCAGATCGACCCGCTCTCCATCGCGCGCGTCCGTGTGCGCGCCTACGACACGTTCGCCGCCGAGCTACTCGCCCACGCCGCAGACTACGGCGGAGTCGCCGCCAACACCCTCGTGGAAGCCCCGCCCGTGCCCGCGGAACGCTCCGCTTATCCGCAGGTTCCTGTGCGCGACACATTACTCGCGACGCTCGGCGTCACCACCGACAACTCCGCCTGGGGCCGGGGCGTAACCATAGCCGTGCTCGACAGCGGCGCGCAACCCGACGCCACCCTCGGCGGCGGACGGTTGCGCTACCTCGACATCGGCCTCGGCTACACCGGCCCGGTGGACGAAAGCCTGCACGGCACCGCCGTCGCCGCGCTCGCTGCCGGCGCCTCGCCCGAAGCTCGTGGCGTCGCCCCCGCCGCCGGCATCCTCAGCATCCGCGTAACCGATGCGGACGGCAAAAGCGACGCGTTCACCGTCACGCAGGCTATCGTCGCCGCCGTCGATGAGGGCGCGCAGATCGTCAACATCAGCATGGGCGGCTACTCGACATCCGAAGCACTTGACCGTGCGGTCGCCTACGCCGAGTCGCACGGGGTCGTCATCGTGGCCGCCGCCGGCAACGACCAAGCCTCGCGCCTCGCGTGGCCCGCCGCCAATCCCCGCGTCGTCTCCGTAGGCGCGACCGACGCGACCGGACAGCAGGTGAGTTTCTCCAACTCCGGCGAACAACTCCACCTCACCGCGCCCGGCTACGGCATCCAGACCGCCGGGGCAAACGGCCAACGCATTCTCTTCAGCGGCACCTCGGCCAGCACGCCGGTCGTCGCCGGCGCCATCGCCGCCGTGATGTCGGAAAGTCCGGGCCTCACCGCCGCGCAAGCCGTGCAAGTCCTCCAGACCCACGCCGACGACGCCGGTCCCGCCGGACCCGATCCCGATTATGGCCACGGCGTCGTTGACCTCGGCTGGGCGATGGCTCGCAACGATCCGGCGCGCGCCGACCTCGCCATCGCGGGCAATGCTTACGACGCCGGGAGCTCCACCGTCGCCATCATGATTCAAAACCGCGGCGCCACCACCACTGTCGCCATGACCCTCGCCGCCGAGGTCGGCGGCAACATCTCCAGCTACCCCGTCCCCCCGCTCGCGCCCGGTGCGGTCACGACGGTCAGCCTGCCCGTCGATGCCGCGCGGCTGGCCCGCGAAGGCCGCCTCGTGCTGCGCACCGATCTCGTGCTTCCGCCCGGCTTCGTCGATCAAGTTCCCGCCAACAACCACCGCGCCGGCCTGCTTACCCCGCCGGCTCCGTGAAAAACGGCGGGCGCCCCCGCGGGT
>JANYJB010000085.1 GCA_025361935.1 Verrucomicrobiota bacterium | reverse complement strand
GTCTGCTTGTCGCCGGTGGCGACGGGAGTGGCGGGCTTGGGTGCGGGAGCAGCCGGAGCGGTGGCGGCAGGGGCCGGAGCCGGAGCAACGGCGGGTTTTTCGGCGGCGGCGAGGACGTCGCCCTTAGTGACGCGACCGGCTTTGCCGGTGCCGGAGAGGGTGGCGGGGTCGATGCCGGTTTCGGCGGCGACGCGGCGGACGGCGGGGGATTGCTCGGCGGATTTCGCGACGGTGGCGGGAGCCGGAGCGGCGGAAGAGACGGGTGCGGCGCCGGCGGCGGCGGTGTCGATCACGGCGACGATTTCGCCTATTTTGACCTCGGTGCCGGGCTGGACTTTGAAGGTGATCTTGCCGGCGGACTCGGCTACGCCTTCGGAGGTGATCTTGTCGGTTTCGAGCTCGAAGAGGGGCTGGTCTTTTTTGACGACGGAGCCGTCGGCGACGTGCCACTTGGCGAGCACGCCGGAGCTGATGGATTCGCCGAGGGGCGGGATTTTGACTTCGATGAGGGACATGAAAGAGACTGGGTTTTAAAGCTAGGAGTTGCTGGTTTTAGATGGTGAAGGCGTCCTTGAGGAAGGCGGCGAGTTCGCGTTTGTGGATGGCGAGGGAGCCGACGGCGGGGGAAGCGGAGGCGTCGCGTCCGGCGTAGGTGGCTTTGCGTCCGAAGATCGTTTCGAGTTCGGGCGCGATGTTGGTCCAGGCACCGTTGTTTTGGGATTCTTCCTGGCACCAGATGAGCTTGGCTTTGGAGTTGGCGGCGGCGATCTCGGCGAGTTTTTCGCGGTGCAGCGGGTAGAGCTGCTCGACGCGGATGATGGCGGTGTCGGCGACTTTGTTGGCGGTGCGGTAGGCGTCGAGGTCGTAGTAAACTTTGCCGGAGCAGAGGATGAGGCGGTGGGCGGTTTTCGGTGCCTGCGGGTCGTCGATGATCTCTTGGAAGGAGCCGGTGGTGAATTCTTCGATCTTCGAGGTGGCGGCGGGAAGGCGCAGGAGCGACTTGGGCGCCATGACGATGAGCGGCTTGGTGAAGTCGCGTTTCATCTGGCGGCGGAGGGCGTGGAAGTAGTTCGCGGGGGTGGTGATGTTGGCGACCTGGATGTTGTCCTCGGCGCAGAGCTGGAGGAAGCGTTCGAGGCGGGCGGAGGAGTGCTCGGGACCCTGGCCTTCGTAGCCGTGGGGAAGGAGGAGGACCATGCCGCTCATGCGCTGCCACTTCGACTCGGAGGAGGCGAGAAACTGGTCGATGACGACTTGAGCGCCGTTGGCGAAGTCGCCGAACTGGGCTTCCCAAATGCAGAGCATCTGGGGGTAATCGAGCGAGTAGCCGTAGTCGAAGCCGAGGACGGCGGCTTCGGAGAGGTGAGAGTTGTAAACGCAGAAGCGTTCCTGTTTTTCGCCGAGGTTGAGGAGGGGGACGTATTTCTCGCGGGTTTCGAAGTCGTAGAGGACGGCGTGGCGGTGGCTGAAGGTGCCGCGTTCGCAGTCCTGGCCGCTGAGGCGGACGGGCGTGCCTTCGACGAGAAGGGTGCCGAAGGCGAGGGCTTCGCCGAAGCCCCAGTCAACGGGGCCGTTGTCCTTGTGGGCTTGGACGCGGGTTTCGAGGAAGCGTTTGATCTTGGGGTTAGCTTTGAAGTTGGCGGGGATCTTGGTGAGGCTGGCGACGACCTTGGCGATGACGTCGGCGGAAACACCGGTGGGCGTGAGCGCGTGGCTGTAGCCGGGTTGGTAGATGGCGCTGGAGCCGCGGAGCGGGTCGGTTTTTTCGCCGGCGGCAAGTCGGGCGGCTTCGATGGCCTTGGCCTTGTCAAAGGCGGCGTCCATCGCGGAGGTGTATTCGGCCTTGATGGCCTCGGCGCCGGCGGCGTTGACGGTGTCTTCCTTGTCGAGGCGTTCGGCGTAGCTCGTGGAGATGAGCGGGTGGGCGGCGATCTTCTTGTAGAGGACCGGCTGGGTGAAGGCGGGTTCGTCGGACTCGTTGTGGCCGTGGCGACGGTAGCAATACATGTCGATGACGACGTCGCGCTGGAACTTGATGCGAAACTCGAGGGCGAGGCGCGTGACGTAGCAGACGGCTTCGGGGTCGTCGCCGTTTACGTGGAAGATCGGAGCCTCGATCATCTTGGCAACGTCAGTGCAGTAGCGCGTCGAGCGGGCGTCGGCGGGCAGCGTGGTGAAGCCGATCTGGTTGTTGATGACGAAGTGAACGGTGCCGCCCGTGCGGTAGCCGGGGAGCTGGGAGAAGTTAAGTGTCTCGGGGACGACACCCTGGCCGGCGAAGGCGGCGTCGCCGTGGATGAGAAAGGGCAGCACGCGGCGGCGTTCGACGTCGCCACGGATGCGCTGGCGGGCGCGGGCCTTGCCCTCGACGACGGGGTTGACGATCTCAAGGTGGGAGGGATTGGCGGCGAGGCGGACCTCGACGGTCTTGCCGGAGGCGGTCATGAGCTCGGCTTCGTAGCCGAGGTGGTATTTCACGTCGCCGTCGCCGCCGACGGAGTGGGGAATGTAGTTCTCGGAGAACTGCTCAAAAAGAACGTCGAAGGGCTTGCGGAGGATGTTGGTGAGGACGCTGAGGCGGCCGCGGTGCGCCATGCCCATAACGATCTCCTCGACGCCGAGTTCGGGCGAATACTCGATCATGGCGTCAAAGGCCGCGATCATGGTCTCGCCGCCTTCGAGGGAGAAGCGTTTCTGGCCGACGAAGCGGGTGTGGAGAAATTTTTCGAAGAGCTCGGCCTTGAAGAGACGGCGGAGGATGCGGGTTTTTTGGCCGCGGGTGAAAGAGGGGCGGTTGTGCGAGGCTTCCATGTGGGCCTGGAGCCAGTCGCGGGCGTCGAGGTCCTGCATGTGCAGGTATTCCACGCCGATGTGTCCGCAGTAGGTTTCGTTGAGCGCGGAGATGAGCGAGCGGAGCTTCATCTGGCCGCCGCCCTTGAAGTTGCCGACGGCGAAGGAGACGTCGAGGTCGGCCTCGGTGAGCCCGAAGTGCTGGTAGTTGAGGCGTGGGAACGGGGCGGGCGGAGGGCTGAGAGGGTCGAGGTGCGCCTGCATGTGGCCGTGGGCGCGGTAGGCGTTGATCAGGCGAAGGACTTGGGCCTGCTTCGAGCTGTCGATTACCGATGCGGTTGCGCCGCTGCCGACGGCGGTGCTCAGGCCGGCGCCGTTGCTGCCCAAACTAAAGCCTTGGAAGAAGGCGCGCCACGTGGGATCGACGGAGTCGGGGTTTTCAAGCCAGGCATTGTAGGCGGCCTCGATGATATCGGAGTTGGCGCGCGTTGGGAGAGTGAGGGAGTTCATGGAGGTGAAAAGAAAAGCAAACCTGCGCAACCTAGGGGTAGAAGCGCGGCTTGCTTATGAGCACAATAATGATGGAAAATTACCTTAACTGTGATTCATCGCATTTCTTTACTCAAGCGCGTTCACTCGACTTTGGCTTTGGTTCATGCGATGTGAAATTTTCTAAACCACCGACAAGCAAACGTAATCAGTTATTATGACTCAGCTAGAAACAGAGATCAAAGCGGCGCTTATGGCACTCTTGTCTGGTATTAAATCTTCTCATGGTGCTGTGATTGCCTCTGAAATGATGCGGCTGGACGATTTTTTGAAGAAAGGGAGAATCACGCTTCATCCGCAACTCGTTCATTTTCTGGAAAAAAGAAGTTATGCGAAAGCGGTTATGTTTTTGGGTGGCGAGAGTGATATTCCGGTCGGAATTTGCGGAGGCCGGGCTGGCCGTAAGGAGTCCTGAAAGAGGAGAAAAGATACCGCCGAGCTAGTTCTCGAATTATGAACAAAGACAAAATTCCGACGGATGGCGGACGAGATTTGGCGCACAATCCCTTTGCCTCGCTGGGTGGTTTGGGGCTCTCCAATCTACCTGCGGGGCCGGTTGCGCAGTCTCAAGAAAAGAAGGAGGTGGTCCCTTCAACCACGAACAATCGAGGGCGTGTGGATGTTTTACGTTCGACCGCAGGACGTGGGGGCAAGACAGTGACAGTCGCCAAAAATTTTATTGGCATTGGTATACCTGAAAAGGAGTTGCTATGCAAAAAAATGCGGTCTGCCGCCGGGTGCGGGGGGACCGTAAAGGACGGACAGATCGAGATTCAGGGCGACCAACGCGAGGTTGTTGCGCGCATCCTGACCGAGGCGGGGTTCCGCCCGGTGATGGCGGGCGGATAGGGGATCAGGCTGAAAGTCCGGCGGCCAAAGCAAGCGCGCTCTTGGCCCGGTTTAAGATGTAGAGATGGTAGCCGGGTGCGCCATGGGCGAGCAGGTCGCGAATCTGAGTGAGAGCCCAGTCGATGCCGATGATTTCAACTACATCGGGATTCACTTCGGCGACTTCGAGGCGGCGGGCGAGTTGCGCGGGCAATACCGATCCCGAGAGCGTAGCGATGCGCTGGATTTGTTTAACCGAGAGGACCGGCATGAGGCCGGGGACGATCGGCACCGTGATACCGGTGGCGCGGCATTTATCGACGAAGCGGTGGTAGATGGCGTTGTCGAAGAAGAGCTGCGTGGTGATGAAGGCGGCCCCAGCGTCCACTTTGCGCTTGAGGGCTTCGAGATCGGTTTCGAGTGAGACGGCTTCGGGGTGTTTCTCGGGATATCCGCCGACACCGAGGCAGAAGTCGGGGTGGCAAGTTTTAAGAAGTGTGACGAGCTCGTTGGCGTAGCGCAGTCCGTCGGGCGCGACGGTGAATTCGGTGGCACCCTTGGGAGGGTCGCCGCGTAGGGTCATGATGTTGCGGAAACCGCCTTCGTAAATTTGGTCGGCGAGCTTGATGAGTTCCGTGCGACTATGACCCACGCAGGTAAGGTGAGGCATCACGGTGAAGCCGAGCTCGTTTTTGAGGAGGCGACTGACTTGGGCCGTGCGTTCGCGGGTGGTGCCGCCGGCGCCGTAGGTGACGGAAACGAAATCCCAGGGAATGCTTTTGAGTGCGGACGCGGTCTGGCGGAGAGCCTCGACACCAGCGTCATCCTTGGGCGGAAAAAATTCCAAGGAGCGCAGGGGGCGTTTTTCAGCGAAAAGAGCGGAGATAGGAAGGTCGGGGGTCATTTACTCATCAACGTATGCGCATTTGTTACTGATAGGAAACTGGATTTTGCCGAGGGATTCGTATGCGAGGGTTATCAGCATTTTTATTGCAGGTTTCATGGTATCACCTCGTAGCGGAGGAACTGGAATTGTGCTGGCTGCGCTAGTTCGAAATCCACCGTGCCATCCGCGTCAGTTTTGCACGTTCGTTTTTCACCCGAGATCAAGTCGGTGAGTTGTATGTCTTTACCGGACACGATATGTAATTTAATCTGGTGAGTCTGTTCGCTGTTGTTCACTTCTCGGAAAACAGTCAGGTAGCCGCGCTGCGCGTCGGCGCAAACGCATTGGAATCCGGTCCACGACGCATTGCTCGGCTCGTCGCCGATGGGATAGACGTAGCCGTTGAACATTTCCTCACGGCATTTTTTCCACGTATCCAGCAGCGTCCGGATATCATGCGTGGCTTCCGGGCTGTAGAAGCGCGGCATTGCCATGAATTCCGGGATTCCCATGAGCGCCGTGGCCGCGCAGTAGTCCGCGCGGTATTTCCACGCGTCGGAAATTTTCCGGTTGGTCACTTCGGGGTTATGGATGACAAGCTGCCACTTGTTTAGGTTTTGGTAACGTGCCAGTTGCCAGAAATCGCGCAGCGCCAGCCAAGGAACATAAACCACCTTCTCCGGGGACTCGGGCTTGCGGTTCATGAAGTGAGCGTTGCCGTATTCGCGGGCCCACCAGTAGCCGTAACGCGGAGCATTCTCTGTGGCGTCCCAGCTCATGATGCAGCGCATGCCGCTGTAGTGCATGAAGGTTCGCGCGCGGGTCATCATCTCATCGAGTTCCTGCTGGTTGTGGTAACTCGCGAAGTCCAGCTTGAGTTGTGATATGCCAAGTGCGTCGAAATTTCTTTTCATGTCTTCCAGCGGCATCACCTGCGCCACGCCCCAAAGGCCGACGCGCAGGCCGAGTTCCTGTTTGGCGCGAACGACATTTCGCCAGCCTTGTGGATAGATTTCAGGGTGCGGCCACCAGCCCATGCCGGCGTCGGGGATCGCTCCGGTGGCTACACGGGAGACCTGCCAGCCGTCGTCGATCAGCAGCATGTCTACACCCAGTTCCTTTGTGAGCTTCATTTCGCGCAGAATTTCCTTTTCAGAGGCGTAGTTGCGCCCGTCACGGGGATTTAGGGAGTGGCCCCAGGTGCAGACGAGACTCCACATGTCGCGCTCGGGAATGACCGGGTAGCGAAGGCGGTCGAATTGTTTCAAGGCAAGTTCTGCGCCATCCGGTGTTCCATCATCGCAGACGATCCACGATGCCCAGCACCAGCGGAACTTGTCCGGTCCGATTTCCGCAGGTTTCAGCGCCCAACCCGTGTTCTGTAGGCCGGTGGTGTCGCTTAGAAACACGCCGGTATCCACGCCGCTTTGGTTCACGCATTTATGGGATTCCTTGACGATTGAGAACCCCGCTCCTGCAGAACTAACCGCCAACACACTGGCCCAATCAACACGATCGCCGGTCATGACTTCGTCGCGCAGGACCGGAGTGGCGGCCTTGTTGCGATTCTGGGTATCGTTGTAGTAACCGAACGCACGGCGAGTGTGACGGGTCGCGTTGATTGGCAAAAAATCCACGCGCCCGCTCTCGGTTGCGTTGTCTGCGGGTGTCGGCGCGGTGGCACTCGCGTCTCCGGCATCGAGATAGGCCACCAAGTGGCGATTTTTCGGGGCGGCTATCGCAAGTTCGCGGAGTCGTCCGGCATCTCCGGTGATTTTGACATCGGTGGTGTCGCCGGATTCATACAACCACAGCTCACTCACGCCAGCGGAGGCATTGTTTGCGGCGGCGATGCGGACGGTTGCCGTGCCATCGGGGCGGACCGCGACGGGGATATCCACGTTGATTGCTTCCCGGCCGGGTTGGTCGCCTGACCACTTGGGAAGTGGCTTTTGCGACAGCGCCTGCACCACCGATTCGCCGTCGATGCTTGTCAGGCTCAGTGACTGCGTCCGTCCTTCTCCGGAGAAATCCCACCAACTCAGGCCGAGGGTATATTGGCGATTCGGTTTCAAATGACCGACGCGGAACACCAATTCCTTGGTATCGGTCAACGTGGTAGCGAACCACGATGGGACAGCTTGCGTTGCGACCTGAGTAAGAGATGCCTTGCCCCGGAGTGTCTGAAACTGCGGGGAGAGAGCTATTGGGGCCGATGCCTGCCTCGCCCCTTTGACCCATATTTGGGAGCGAAGACCCGGCGCACCTGGATAGGCCCAAATTACATAACGCAGGATCAGGTCCGGGTAACTAATTTCCGCCGTAACTTCGAGGTGCCGGGACGTGAATCCTTCGTCATCTCCTGAACGGGCGGTAAGCGAGATCAGCCGAGCGGGCGTGTCCGGACCAATCATGCTGGGACACGACCAATCGCAGCCTACGGCGAGCGCTGGATCAGCCCACTCGCATCCTCGGGCTTGGTCCTTGAGCCCGACGGTGGCCAGTCCGTGCCCTGTCCATTGCCAGCGCCGTTCGATTCCCCCTGTAGAAATGATGAGCTGGTCACCGTCGGTGCGAGCGCTGGCTCCGGCTAGGGACGCTTCAAGCTTAGGCAAGGACTCCGCTGCGTGGCCGGAACCGAGGAGTGTGAAGAGAAAGAGAGCTGTAGAGTATAAGATATTGAGTCTCTCGCGACTGCCGAAAATGAGGTTGGGAATTGGCATTTGGAGTCAAAGATAACCAGTTAAGCTCAATCCGAAATTTTGAAAAACGTTGTAAAATAAAATGAAAAATCGATTGCGAGACCAGGGAGATTCGGTGGGAGGCAGCCGTCAAAAATGACAGGTGTGATTGGCGCTAAATATGGAGCCTCTACACGTTGGCTGCAGATAAAGGTGATGCGGTTCAGGGGGGGGGCGCAGACGGAACGCTGGTCGTATGGCGCTCATATTCGTGGGCTTACTTTGGAACAAAATGGATTCGTCAGCTAGGCGGAGAAAGAAGTCCTCTTCAGTTGTTGGTCAGCTCGCGGTCTTTCTCGGTCTTCAGGCGTAACTGGCCGCAAGCGGCGTCGATGTCGTGGCCTTTTTCTCGGCGGAGCGTCACGGAAATACGGGCGGCTCGAAGGACGTCGGCAAAGCGTTCTTGGCGCGTGGCGGAGGGTCGTTTCCACGGCAGGCCTTCGACTGTGTTGTAAGGGATCAGGTTGACGTGTGCGTGCAGGTCGCGGGCGATGTCGCGGAGTTTTTCGGCTTGGTCGAGCATGTCGTTGACCTCTTCGATGAGGATGAACTCAAGGGTCACCATGCGGCCGTGCTTCTCGTTGAACGCCTTGATCGCGGGCAGAAGTTTTTCGAGGGGGTAGGCCTTGTTGACCGGCATGATCTTCTCACGGACCTCGTCGGTCGCGCCGTGGAGCGAGATCGCTAGGCGGATGCCGAGGGGTTCGTCGGCGAGTTTGAGAATCTTGGGAACGAGACCGCTGGTCGAGAGGGTGATGCGGCGGGCGCCGACGCCGAGACCCCAATCAGCGTTCACGATGGTGAGAGCGCGGATGATGTTGTCGTAGTTGGCAAGGGGTTCGCCCATGCCCATGACCACGATGTTGTCGAAGGAAGCAAGTTCCATGCGGGCGCGGGGCGTGCGGGCGTCTTCGCGGTAGCAAACCTGGAGGAGCTGGGCGACGATCTCGCCGGCGTTCAGGTCGCGTTTGAGTCCGGCGAGGCCGGAGGCGCAGAACGCACAGGCCATGGCGCAGCCGACCTGGGTGGAAATGCAGATGGTCTTGCGCGACTGATCGAGGCCAACGCCTTCCTGCGGCACGCGGATGATGACCGTCTCGATGAGAGATTTGTCGCCCATCTCCAGGAGGAGTTTGTCGGTGACGTCGGTGGACTGTTTGCCGAGGACGAGGGAGGCGGGCATGAGTTCAAACGTCTCGTCGAGCCACGTGCGGAGCGGCTTGGAGAGGTTGGTCATGTCGTCCCAAGTGCGGGCGCGTTTTTTGTAGACCCACTCGAGGATTTGTTTCGCGCGGAAAGCCGGCTCGCCCTTTTCGCGCAGACGCGCGGTGAGGGAGTCGAGGGTTTCGCCGGTGAGCGGCGGCTTGGCGGGCGAGTATTTCATCTGGGACGTGGGAAGAGAGTGGAGGGCTGGGCAGCCGGACGGCAACGACCGAGTGCCTGCGTTTGGGCTTTCCACTCATGCGCAGGCTCTCAACTCTGTTTTGGGTCCGATGAAAATTCTCCACCGTCATATTTTTGCGAGCGTGCTGTTTTCCTGCCTGGTGGCGGCGGGGTTGTTTGCCTTTGTGCTGCTCGTGGGCAACGCCTTCAAGGATTTGATCGGCTACATGCTGGCGGGGCAGCTTTCCGTATTTGCGGTCATGAAGCTGCTCGTGTTGCTGGTGCCTTATGTATGCGTCCACGCGTTGCCGATGGGGATGTTGACGGCGGTGTTGCTGGTGCTCGGGCGCATGTCGTCGCAGCATGAGATCACCGCGATGCGCGCCGCCGGACTGGGTCTGGGTTACGCGGCGCGGCCGATTTTTTTCATCGCTTTGCTAGGCGTGGCCGCAGGGCTGGCGATCAACTGTTATTATATGCCGCTGGCGCGCACCGCCTACCGCGATACCTTGAGCGAGGCGGTGCGAAAGAACCCGCTGAGTTTTATCGTGCCCAAGACTTTCATCCGGGATTTTCCGGGCGTGGTGGTCTATGTTGACCAAAAGAAAGGCGAGCAGATGCAGGATTTCTGGCTGTGGCAGCTTGACGACCAGAAGAGGGTCAAGCTCTTCGCCCGCGCCCAGTCAGGCCATGTGGACTACCTGGAGGCGGAAAACAAGATGGTGCTCACCTTGTCCAATATCTCGGTCGAGAGCCGTGATGGAAAAAATCCGGAGGACTTTTCCGCCCCGCATCCCATCGCAACCTCCGACCAGATGTCGGTGGATCTCAAGCTCGACAACATTTTCGGCAAGCAGAGCTTTAATCGGAAGCTAAGCTGGCTGACGTTTCGTGAACTGCTTGCCGAGCGGCAGCGGCTCGACGACGCGAATGCACCTCTGGAGCAGCGGATGCCGGTTTCGATCGCATTGCACGAGAAGATCGCCAACGCGTTTACGATTTTGGCGTTCACGATCATCGCGATTCCGCTGGGGATAAAAATCTCACGCAAGGAAACCACCGCAAATCTCGGCCTCGCACTTGGTCTCGCGCTTGGCTACTATTTTGTAAATGTGATCGTGGGCTGGCTGGACAAACAGCCCGCGCTTCGGCCCGACTTGCTGTTGTGGGTTGCGCCTGTGCTGACCATTGCGCTGGGAACCTGGCTCTTTCGCCGGGTGGGTAGAGCTTGAGGTAAAGCGGACGTCGGGCGAAGCGGCGTCCGCCTTGATCAACCCTTTGCCAGCGCTCGGTTGAGGGCGCTGACGACGGCCTTGATCGAGGCGAGCTCGATGTTGGTGTCGATGCCCGCGCCGAAGAACGTGTGTCCGCGTTCCGTTTTGATCTGGATGTAGGACACGGCGCGCGCCTCGGCTCCGCTGCCGAGCGAGTGCTCGGAGTAGCTCAACAGCTCGAACTTCGGCAGGTCGGCGGCGCGCAGCGATTGGACAAACGCGTCGATGGGGCCGTTGCCTGCGCCGGTGACGATTTTCTCCTGACCGTAAACGAGCAGGTCGGCCTGGCAGGTGACCGCGCTGGTGCGCTCGATCGTGCGGAATTCCTTCAGCACGACCGGCGTGGAGCGTTCGATGTATTCGCGGACGAACACATCGTGGATGTCCTGCGGCGTGAGTTCGGCACCCTTCGAGTCGGCGAGGTCGTTGACGACCTTGCCGATCTCCTTGTGCATGAGCTTGGGCAATTGGTAGCCGAAGTCGTTTTCCAGGATGTAGGCGACGCCGCCTTTGCCGGACTGCGAGTTGATGCGGATGATCGCCTTGTAGCTGCGGCCGATGTCCGCCGGGTCGATGGGGATGTAGAGGACGTCCCAGGCGCGGTCGGGCTTTTGGAAAGGCCACGACTTTTTGATGGCGTCTTGATGGGAGCCACTGAAGGCGGTGAACACCAGTTCGCCGGCGTAAGGATGGCGCGGGTGAATCTGCATGCGCGTGCAACGCTCGTAGGTCTCGCGGATGCCATTGATGTCCGAGAAATCGAGAGCCGGGTGGATGCCGTGGGTGTAGAGGTTCAACGCGACCACAACCAAGTCGAGGTTGCCGGTGCGCTCGCCGTTGCCAAAGAGCGTGCCTTCGACGCGGTCAGCGCCGGCGAGCAACGCCAGTTCGGTGGCGGCGACGCCGGTGCCGCGGTCGTTGTGGGTGTGCAACGAGATGATGGAGAGATCGCGACGCGTGAGGTGCGTGCACATCCACTCGATCTGGTCGGCGTGGATATTGGGCGTCGCATATTCGACGGTGGCGGGGAGATTGAGGATGATCTTATTGGCCTTCGTTGGTTGCCAGGCGTCGGTGACGGCCTCGCAAATCTCCAAGGCGAACTCCAACTCGGTGCTCGTGAAGCTCTCGGGCGAATACTCCAGGCGCAGGCGCGTGCCGGCGTCGATCAATGTCTGGCCGTGCTTTTTGAGCAACGTGACGCCCTTGACGGCGATGGCCACGATGTCGGCCTTAGTCGCGCCGAAGACGTAATCGCGCTGTTTGGGCGAGGTGGAATTGTAGAGGTGGAAGATGACGTTCTTCGCGCCCTTCAAGGCCTCGAGCGAGCGCGTGATGAGCTCCTCGCGGCATTGGCAGAGGATCTGGATGGAGACGTCGGCGGGAATGCGGTTTTCCTCGATCAGGCGGCGGCAGAAATCGAATTCGATCTGGGAGGCGGACGGGAAGCCGACCTCGATTTCCTTGAAGCCGATCTTCACCAGCATGGCGAAGTATTCGAGCTTCTCCTCGACGCTCATGGGCTGGGCGAGCGCCTGGTTGCCGTCGCGGAGGTCAACGCTGCACCAGACGGGGGCGTGTTTGAGGACGCGGGAAGGCCACTGGCGGTTGGGCAAATCAACCGGAGGGAACGGGCGGTATTTCTTAACGGGAGCGGGTTGCATGGGCAAAACGATGAAATATTAAAACAGAGTGGTTTATACGGTCAAAACCTCACTGCCGACGGAGTCGGAAGCAGGCGCGGGACTTTACAGCGGACGCACAATCAGCCGCGCACGCGGCCCTCTCGGATCGTGCGTCTAGATAAGTCGAAGCGTCTGAATGATGGCGTGCATCAAGAAGCGACAGTTATCCGCCGGACGTCGTTTAAGTCAAGAAACGCCTTGGACGCGTCGCCCGTAGCCCCAGTTGAACATCGGCGTGGCCATGAGCGTCGTGGCGATGGCCATGAACACCATGATCGTGAACAGCGTGGGCGTGATGAGGCCGCGTTCGAGGCCGATGTTGAGGATGATCAACTCCATGAGACCACGTGCGTTCATCAGCGCGCCCACGCCTAGGGCTTCGCGGTGCGACTCGCCGCACGCACGCGCCGCGAGGTAGCACGCGCCGGTCTTGCCGATGACGGCGGCGGCCAGCACGGCGATGGCGACCAGCCAGAGGCCGGCGTCGTTCACGAGGTCGAAGCGCGTGTTGAGCCCAGAGTAGATGAAGAAAAGCGGGAGCAACAGCCACGTGGTGAGCGGCTCGATCTTGGCGCGAAGGGATTCGGTGAACGTTCCGCGCGGGACGGCGGCGCCGAGGGCGAAGGCTCCGAACACCGCGTAGATGCCGATGCTGTCCGTAAACCACGCGGCGAGCATGAGGAGAACGAGCATCCAGCCAAACATCTGGTGGTTGTCCTTTTCGCTGCGTTCGGCGCGAGAAGACATGGCCCCGAGGAGGCGTTTACCCAGCGTGAAGAGCACCACGACCAGCAGCACGCTGCCTCCGATGGCGAAGAGGGCGATTTGGGGATCGTGGGCGAAGCTCGCGAGGACGAGCGCGAGGACGCACCACGCGGCGGCGTCGTCGATCGCGCCGGCCGCCAGGGAAAGCGCGCCGACGGTCGTGCCGGTGAGGCCGCGCTCGACGATGATGCGCGCGAGCATGGGAAACGCGGTGATGGCCATCGCCGCGCCGAGGTAGGGCACGGCTTGGAGCGGGGTCACTCCGGGGCTAAAAAAACCGCCGCGCCGGAGCAGCCAGGTCGCCAGCAGACAGCCGAGCGCGAACGGTGCGATAATGCCCGAAAGCGACACCGTGATCGCGCTGCGCAGACGGCTGCGCACGAGATCGATTCGAAACTCCAGCCCGACGACAAACATATAGAGCACCAGGCCGATCTGGGCGACGGCGAAGATGATGGGTTTGGAGTTTTTCGGAAACAGCATCGCCTGGCATTCAGGGGCGAGCAGACCGAAAAGAGACGGCCCGAGGAGCACGCCGGCGATCATCTCGCCGACGACCGGAGGCTGGCCGAACCGCGAGGCGATCCAGCCCACCGCGCGGCACACGCTGAGGATGACGACCAACTGAAGAAAGAACCGGACGGAGAGTTCGAAGGGCGTCATGCGCGGGCGTGAGTGAAGTCCGAAGCACGTGCAGAGCTGCCGCAAGGGTGAACTCCCCTGCATGGCGTTTTAATTTTTAGCGGAGAAAAACCGCCCTCGTATTGTCTGCCGAGAATCCTTCATTCTTAGTTCACATGAACCGCTCATCTCATTCGCCAATCGCGGCGGCTTCCGCTTCTACGAGCGGTTTTGAGGTGAAGTTTTTTGGAATTCGATCATCGGCGGATACTCTGGCGGTTTCCATTCCGGTGCTGGCGGGCGAAGCGAGTGAGACGCTTTTTCGCGGCGCTCAATGCGTGGGATTGGGCGAAGGGTTTCAGCTGTTTCAGCAGGGGGATTTTTTGATCGGGGCGGTGGTCGAGCCGGCGGAAGCGGATCTGGCCGGGCAAACACGGAGGCTTTACGGGCGGTTGCTGCGCGTCGCGCAGGGGCGGCACTTGGTGCGCATCTGGAACTACGTTCCAAAAATCAACGCGCTGTCGGCCGAGGGTATGGAAAATTACCGGGCGTTTTGCGCAGGGCGTGCGCGGGCGTTTGAAGAGGCTCGCGGGAAGGCCTGCGAGCAGCACATGCCTTCGGCCTCCGGGGTGGGCGGTCCGGATGAGATGCTGGCGGTGATTTTTGCGGCTACGACGCCGCCGCCGCTCCATTTCGAAAATCCCCAGCAGGTGCCGGCCTACGAATATCCGGCGGAGCATGGTCCGCGGTCGCCGAGTTTTTCGCGGGCGACGCGCGTGGAGGGTGATGGGCGTCCATGGATTTTTATTTCGGGGACGGCCGCGATCAAGGGTCACGCGACCATCGCGCCCAATGATCTGGCTGGGCAGATCGACTGCACGCTGGACAATCTGCGTCTGATTGCGCGGGCCTGCGGGTTGGGCGACCACCTCGGCGCGGGTGGCGGTTGGGAGCGGCATTTCAAAGTGTATCTACGGCATGCGGCGGATTACGAAGCGGCGGCGTTGGCGTTGGCGGACCGGCTGTTTCTACCGGGGGATAAGGTGACGTGGCTGCGCAGCGACATCTGCCGCGCGGCGTTAACGATAGAGATCGAGGCCACTCTAGTGGCAGTGGGCTAACGCAGCCGCTCTTGAGCGGGCACGATGCAGCGGAAGCCGCGTTTCGCGAGGGCATCAAGTAGCAGGGAAATCGCTTCGACACGCACGCGGACGTCGAGTTTTTGGCCTTCGTGCAGCAGGACGATGGCGCCGGTATAAAGGCGTTTCATGATGCGATTTACGACGACTTGCGGATCGCGGGCGAGCGAGTCGCCGCTGCGCAGGCTCCAGCCGATGCAGGCAAGATTGCGGGCGGTAAGCGCGCCGCCGAGGAAGAGGTTTTTGATGCCGGCGGGGGCGAGAAAGGGTTGCGGGCGCACGGCCGCTTTTGACAGCACGACAAGGGGCTCGTCGAGTTCGCGCCGGAGGCGATTGGGCGACGCGCACCAAAATCCGGCCAGCGAATGAGTCTGCGTGTGGTGGCCTATTTCGTGGCCGCGTCGTTGGATTTCGACGACCAGTCCGGGGTGACGGGCGGCGTTTTCGCCGATGAGAAAGAAGGTGGCCTTGGCGTGGTGGCGATCAAGCAGGTCGAGGAGGCGCGGGGTGTCGGGCCCGTCATCTATGGTCAGCCAGATTTCGGGCTGGTCGGTTTGGAAGTGCGTGAAGACGCGGCGGAGCCCCTGGGAATTGGGCGTGAACAGATGGTAGAGCACCACGGCATCCATGCTCACAAACAACACGACGGCCCACGGGAGCGGCAGGCCCGAGAGCCAAAGGACCACGGCGGCAACCTTCGTGATGATGGCGACGCTGAAGAGCGGACGGCGGGAAAAACACGCGCCGGCCACGGCGGTTCCGAGGAGGGCGCCGGATAGGGCGTTGATCGCGAGATGTTGTTTGGTGGCGAGGGTCGAGTAAACGATCTCGGTGCCCCACAGAAAGTTGCCCGTGCGTATGAGCAGGCCCGCGCGGAGTTGGCGGAGCAGGCGTTCAAATCCCAGCGCGGTGAAGACGGTGAACGCGACGTGGAGAGACGGGCAGGCGTTGCCGGTGGCGGCGATGGTTTTGAGAAACCCGAGCGAGGGATACTGAGACCAATCAATGTCGGGGCGGAGGATGGTCGTCGGCCAGAGGATGAAAATCGAGAGCCCGATCACGCTCAGCGCGAAGGCCGCGAGGGCGTAGCGGAGGAGTTCGCGGCGGTCCGTGATGAGTGCGGGCAGAAGTGGCACGTAGAGCCAGAGCGAGACGTAGAGAACGAGAGAGCGGGTTGAAACCCAATCCAGCGGTCAACGATGCTGAGTGGCATCGTGGTGACGCGGAAAACCGGATGGTTGAGAACTGCAAAGTAGAGAACGAAAAAGCCGGTAATGCCGATCCAGGGGCCCCAGTGCTTGAGCCAGAAATGGGCTTTGGGGCGGGGAAGAACGGATGAAAATCGGGGCTTTTCACCGGATGATGTTAACAGGCGAGCAAGGCGCGGAGTGCGCGGGTGTCGGGCTTGCCGCGCGCGGTGAGGGGAAACTCGGCGATGATCACGAGCCGTCGGGGCATTTTCCAGGAGGCGAGCCGAGTGCGCAGGAGGGTTTTTAGTGCGTCGGGGCGGAGGGACGTGGCGATGACGGCGGCGAGTTCTTCGGGGGTTTGCGGGTGGGGCACGACGAAGGCGTCGCGGATGTCGGGGAGGGCGCGGAGAGTGTGCTCCAGGTCGGCGAGGTCGAGGCGGCGGCCAGCGATTTTGACGAGGCGACCGGTGCGCCCGAGGAGGACGAGTTCGCCGCAGGCGTTGAGGGAGGCTTGGTCGGCGGGGCTGAAGGAGCCGCGTTGGAAAACGGCGGGGCTGGTCACACGGATGCGTCGGCCGCAGATCGGCGCGAGGGTGACGCCGTCGAGCGGGGTGCCGACGCTGTGGCCGGCGAGGGTGGCTTCGCCGGAGCGGTCGTAGGTGACGCCACCTGTTTCGCTGGAGCCGTAGAAGCTGTGCGGCGTGAGCGAGAATTGGGCGTGAAAGGCTTGGGCTATTTCGGGGGAAAGCGGGGCGCCGGCGGAGATGATGGTGCGTAGTGGTGCGAGGGCGTTGGCTGGAAGATCGGCGGAGGCGAGAACGCGCAAGAGGGCGGGCACGGCGGGGAACACGGTGGGTTTCCAGCGGGCGATGTCGGCGGCGAGGGCGTGGGGCAGCGGCACGCCGGCGCAGACGATGGCGGTGCCTTGGGCGAGGAGGGGAACGACGAGGTTGCCGAGGCCGTAGGAGTGGCCGAAGGGGATGACGGCGAAGTTAAGATCGTCGGGTGTGATGCCCATGGTGGCGCAGACTTGGCGACCGTCGGCGAGCATCTGCGCATGCGTGAACGCGAGGGCGTGCGGGCGGCCGGTGCTGCCGGAGGTGAGTTTTACAAGGCAGGTCGCCGGATCAAAGTAACCTATTGGGTTACTTTGGACGGATTCGAGGCGGCCGTCGATCCAGGCGAAGGCGGCGCCTGCGGCGAGGGCGAGGGTGCGTTGCGCGGAGGCGGGTTCGGAGGAATCGAGGGGAGCGGGGACGGCGTCGGCGAGGAGCAGTCCCAGGAAGGCGGCGAACCAATCAGGGCCGTTGGGCAGGGCGAAGGTTACGCGGCGGCCGATGACAGAAGCAGGGAGGCCGGCGCGCCATTTCTCGGCGTGGGCGTTGAGTTCGGCGCGTGTCCACGAGCGGGCGTTGGCGGCTTCGACGAGGGCGATGGCGTCGGGATGGGCGTGGACCAAGGCGGCCCAGGTGGCGGTCAACGTGGTGGCCATGCGGGTCAGTTTTTTCGGCTCAGCGGTTCCAGTTCAACCATGATGAGGGCGGTGAGCACGATGAGGGCGACAGTCGAGCCCAAGGCGGCGACGACGGGGATGTGGCTGAGTGCGAGCACGCCGAAGGACGCGGCGGTGCAGAGGGCGGAGAGGCGGATGGAGATGGGCGGAGGTTCGCCGCGGCCGGCGTTTTCGGCGGAGAAGATCGCGTAGTTGTGGCTCAGGCACACGCCGAGGAAGGCGCCGAGGAGATGGAAGAGGTTGAGGGTGTGGCCGGTGAGGCCGAGCAGGCCGAAGGCGAGGAAGCACGCGCCGGACGGGATCATGAAAATGCGCAGGCCACGGCGAAGGCCGTAGAGGACGAACACGCTGAGGCCGATGAGGCCGAGTCCGCAGAGGCTGAGGCGGAGGGCGCTGGCGCGGTAGCGGGAGAAAAGGGTGTTGAGGGTCTGGAGCTGGTCGGTGCCGACGGTGCCGAGGTCGGCGGGCGGCTGGACGGCGGGCGGGTGATCGGCGAGGGAAAGGAACCAGACTTGTTTGCCGCCGGTGAAGAAGAGCATGCCGAGCGGGCCGGTGAGGCGGGCTTGGAGATCGGCGCCGAGGGAGGTGTAGGCTGAAGTTGAGAGTTGAGGGCTGAGAGTTGAGAGAACGGAGAGGTGTTGGCGCCAGGCTTGGAAGAAGGGGGCGAAGGAGTCGGGGGTATAGCCGTTTTGATCGAGGGCGGCGCGGAGGCGGGGTTCGAAATCTTGGAGGGCGGCGAGGCGGGCGGGTTGGGCGAGATAATCGGTTTCGGTGGGGAGAATCAGGCCGACGCTGGCGAGGGCGGCGCCGGGGAAAGCGTGGTCGTGCCACGTTTGGAAGGCGGCGAGGCGGTCGCGGGCGGCGACGAGGGAATCGGCGCGGGTGATGTAGATCGAGCGGCCCTCGGTGTCGCCGAAGAGGGTGCGGAGGCGCTGGTCGTTGGTGACGAGCGCGGGGTTGGGCACGTCGAGCTGGTGGATGTCGTCGTGCCACTTGAGGAACCACGGGCCGGTGAGGGCGACGGCGAGGGCGAGGAGGCCGAGGGCGCGGACGAGGCGGCGGCTGGCGGGCGTGGGGGTTTTCGGGAGGGAGAGGACGCGGGCTTGGAGAAACGGGTTTTTGATTTGTGCGAAGTAAAAGATCGCGGCGGCAAGCGCGCTCAGGAGTCCGGCGCTGACGAAGACGCCGAGCTGGCGGATGAGCGGGAGTTCGGACAAGAGGAGAAATGAAAAACCGATGACAGTGGTGAGGCAGCTCGTGAGGAGGGGCTTGAGGAGGCGGTCGAGTTTTTCGCGATAGGGCTCGCCGGGGCGGAGCGGCGGCTGGAGGTAGAGATAAAAACCGTAGTCGATGGCGACGCCGGCGAGGAGCGCGCCAAGGACGAAGACGAGGATGTGGACGTGCGTGAAAAACAGAGTGACCGCGACCCAGCCGCCGAGAATGGCGAACAGGATGACAGGGACGAGGTGCAGGGCTTTCCAGACTTGGCGGACGAAGAGGAGCGCGATGGCGAGGACGGCGAGGAGCGAAAGGGTGTTGAGCCACGACAGTTCGGCGCGGATACGGTGTTTGCTGTCGGCGGCGAAGCGGTTGACGCCCGACCATTCCAAGGTGACGCCGGGGTGCGCGAGACGAACGGTGGAGAGGGCTTGGTCAATCACGGCGAAGACGGGGTCCTGGCCTTCGTCGGCGAGCGGGGAGACGGACAACCGCGCCCAGACGAGGGCTTGGCCGGTGGCGGCGGAGGTGGAGGGCGCGAGCGATTGGGATTGTTGCGCGAGGGTCGGGACGAGGAGAAGAGGGTCGCTTTTTACGAGGGCTTGGAAGGCGGAGGCTTCGGGCTGGGCGAGGAAGGCGTCAAGGGACTGGACGGTTTTTTGGGCGAGCCAGGCAGTGTAGTCGGAAGCTGGGCGGCCGGTGGTGGCGTAGGCTTTTTTCTGGGTGGCGAGCCAGGTGGGGAGCAGCAGGTCGAGGCGGCGCTCGTAGATGAAACGGCCGAGGGCGTCGTGCGAGGCGGTGTCGCGGAGCGGGGCGACTTCTGTGAAGAGCGGGGACTGGCGGAGGGTGGCTGCGAAGAGGGTAGCGGCGGCGTCAGGCGGGGTGGCGGACGAAGCGGGGGCGTTGAGCGCGAAGAGGAGGACGCGGGCCTGGCGTTCGTCGGCGAGGGAGCGGAGGAGGGAGATTTCGGGAGAGCGTTCGTCGGTGGGGATGAGGTCGGCGACGTTGGTGGATATTTTTTCGGAGAAGTTGAGGCCCGAAAGCCACGACAGACCCGTCACCGCGAAAAAGAGGAGGAGGACGCGGGCGATGCTGGTTTGGTGATCGGGGGTCATGCGGGCGGAGGCTTAGCGGAAGAAGCGGGTGAGCTCGGTGGAGTTGAAGGTCACATGGGTGCGGGTTTCGCCGATCTGGATGAAGACGCGCTCGGCGGCGGATTTTTTCATTTCGAGGGTGCGCACGAGTTCGTCTTGGCCGGTGACAGTGATGGGTTGGAGGACGTTGGCGAGCGGGCCGGGCAAGGGGACGAAGGCAAAGCGCCAGTCGGCGCCGTCGCGGGCGGCGTAGACGGAGAAATCCCGGGCGAGTTCACCCAGCTCGAAACGCATGACGTGGAGGAGGGCGCGGGTGGCGGCCTGGGCGCGGGGGTCGTCGGGGAGATCGTGAAGGCGCTGGCCTTTGCCGTTGCGCATGAAACCGCCGCGATCATCAACGACGAGGATGCGTTCTTCGGGGACTTGATAGTGGAGGCTGAGGCCGAGCGCGGGGTCGAGGCGGATCTCGCCGGTGAGCACGACGGGATTTTTTTTGAAGGGGAAGAAGCGGCGTTCCTTGAAGGTGGCCAGGATAGGGCTCTTGGCCTTGAGGGCGGCGAGGAGCGGTTGCCAGGCGGCGTCGTTTTGGCCGGGCACGAGTTGGTAGGCGGGCGCGATGAGCGACGGGGGCAACTCGGCACGCAGAGGAAGCGCGGCGAGCGTGAGGGAGAAACCAAGGAGCAGAAGGCGGTTAATCATGGCGTGGGCGTTTGTTTAAACGACGGACAGCGGGCCAGCGCCAAAGTAACAGTTGCGTGATGAGGCGGGTATGCAGCCAGACCATTTTGACGTTGTCGCGGAGGTAGTGGAAATGGGAGACGCCGCCGTCGGCTTTGGAGAGATAACGGCAGGGCGCAGGGATGTTGAGCGTGGGCACGCCGGCCCAGACCATGCGCACGACGATCTCGGGGTCGAAGTCGAAGCCGCGGGCGGCGCGGGTTTGCGAGAGGGCGCGGCGGAGAAGCTCGGCGGGATAGACGCGGAAGCCGAAGAGAGGGTCGCCGATGAGCGTGTCGCTGAAGGTTTCAAAGTGGACGAGGCCGACGCTGAGTTTGCGTCCGTGCAGGCGCTCGAGGGGAACCTCGAGCCCGAAGACCGGCAGGCCGAGGACGAGGGCGGCGGGCGAGTTTTGCGAGGCGGCCATGAAGGAGGAGACGCGCGTGACGGGGTGTTGGCCGTCCGAGTCCATCACGAGGAGGTGGGTGAAGCCGGCGGCGAGGGCGGCTTCGGTGCCGGTGAGGACGGCGGCGCCTTTGCCGCCGTTGCTCGGGCGGCGGATGATGCGGAGTTGAGGCTCGCGGGCGGCGAGGGCGGCGAGATTTTTTTCGCTGCCGTCGGTGCTGCCGTCGATCACTATCCAGACGGGTTGCCAATGACGAAGGGCTTCCTCGACCGTGGGCAGGAGTCGTGCGCCGGTGTTGTAGCTTGGGATAAGCACGAGGTGGGTGGAGGAGGGCGTCATGCGACGGGAGGGAGCGTGGCGTGGAAGTGGGCGGCGAGGCGTTCGGTGAGCGCGGTGGGCGAGCCGAGAAGGTCGGCGGGGATATGTTCGCCGAGAGTGAACTCGAACCAGCCGGGGACGGGCGGGAGGCGCCACCAGGCGTGGCCTTTGCGAGCCATGAGCGGACCGGAGCGGATCTCGATGATTTGCACGGCGGCCCGGGCGCGGTGGGCGATGAGGGCGAAACCGGGTTTGAGCGGATTGAGCACGGCGGCGGGCGTGGTGCGGGTGCCTTCGGGAAAGATGAGGAGGGACTGGCCGGCGGCGACGCGGGCGGCGGCGTTGCGGATGAGGTCCACGCCTTGGTCGCCGGAGACGTAGCCGGACATGATCGCGGCGGGCGCGATGAGCGGGTGGCGGAGGAGGGCGGGCTTAAAGATGCACACGGCGTCGGGCAGGCGGGCGAGGAGGAAGGGGGCGTCCACGAGCGTGGGATGGTTGGCCGCATACACGACGCCGGTGGGCAACGGGCGGTCGAAGCCTCGCCAGGTGACGCGCACGATGCCCGAGGCGTGCATCCAGCGGAGCCAGAGGTCGAACATCCAGCGCGTGCCGCGGCGCGCCTGCGGGCCGAAGCGTTCGCGGTCGGGCGCGAGCAGCAACGGGACGCAGGCGAGGTTGAGGGTGAGTCCGCCGAGTCCGAACAGGGCCCACGATAAATAATAGGCGAAGGGAAGCCAGAGTGCGCGCAGTGTTTTCATGCGGCGGAGACCTCGGGGTTGAGCGGGAGAAAATTGAACCACCAATACGGCTCGGCGCGCAGGAGCGTCTCGACTTGTCGGAGGAAGCCTTGGAAATGTGCGCGGGCGCGCACAATGTTCTGGGCGCGGGCTAGCGAGGCGTCGGGCGTCCAGCGCGGAGCGCTGTGGACGATGGATTCGCCGGGCGCGCCGGGCACGGCGACGGTGAGGAGGACGGGTAAATCGAAGATCAGCGCGAGGTGGTAAATGGTGAAGGGGAACGCGCGGCGCGCGCCGAGAAAATCGAAGGCTTCGGTCTTGGCGCTGAATTCGAGGCGGTCGCATTTGAGGGCGATGGAGTCGCCGGCGGAGACGGCTTCCTTGAGCGCGAAGAGGAGGCTTTCGCCTTCGTTGACCCAGATAAAGGAAACCCATTGCGAGAAAAGCTGGCCGAGCTTTTCGGTGTCGTGGGAGTTGGCGACGCGCTGCCGGATCATCGAGACGCGGCGTTTTTCCTGTCCGCCGAGGATGAAGCCGATCAAGTCGGAGTGGCCGACGTGAAACGTGCCGAGGAGGGCGGGTTTGGCGGAGTCGAGAAAGCGGTGAAAATCCGGGGCGCCGTCGGCGAGGCGTCCGCGATGGGGGCGGCCGTTGGCGACGCGGAGCTTGAGCATGAGAACTTCCTCAAAGGCGAAAAAATGGCGGAAGATTTCGCGGTGCGTGGGTTCGCGGCGGAACACGATGCGCAGGTAGTCGCGCGAGTGGCGGCGTTGGACGGGCATATTGAGCAGCGCGATCCACGTGCCGACGGCGCGGGCGGGACGAAAAAGCGGCTCGGGCACGATGCGGTCGCAGAGACGCATGAAACGATAACCCCAGCTCGGGCCGGGGTTGCGCGGAGGAGTGGAGGGCGCGGTTTCAGGCGGTGTCATGACCACGTGAGGGTGAGTCGCCGCGAAGGGGAAATCGGCGCGTCGAAGGGCTGGCGGGCGTGGAGGAGATCGAAGAAAGCGGGCAACGTGAGGCTGGCGGATGCGTTGATCTCGGAAGACGAGAGCGTGAGACGACCGACGGCGCTCGCCGGCGAGGTGGAGAGGGCGAGCGCGAAGGCGAATGAGCGGTCGCTGGCGGTGCCTTTTTCGAGGAGCCAGGTGCCGCGTTCCTCGCCGCCGCAAAGGATGGCGCGAGGGGTTTCGGCAAGCAGGGCGACCTGGAGGGCTTGGGCGGGTAGGCACGCGCGGCCGGTCATGGGAAAAAACTGACGCACGGGCTGCTGGCGGAGAATCAGCGCCTGTTGGACGGCGCTCGGGTGAATCGAGGTTTGGAACAGCGTGGGGCTCGCAGAGGGAAAGCTGTCGAGGTAGCCTTCAAGCGCGCGGGTCTCGGCGTAGCCGGAGGCGTAAACCACGGTGTCGTCTTCGTTGAGACCAAGCGGTTCCAGCGTGACGCCGAGGAGCATGCCGAGCTGGGTCATGCGGCGGGTCGCGCCGCGCGGAAAACGTTCTTTCAAACGCTCGCGGGTGGCGGACGTTTCCTCGGTGCCGGCGTCTTCGGTGTGCAGGGCGGTGATCCAGCGTTCAAGCATGGGAGAGGAGGAGGGCGGCGTGGGCGCCCCCGAAGGCGTTGCTGGTGCAGAGGACGCTGTCGAAGGCGGAGAGGTCGAAGGGCGCGAACGCGACCTCGGGCGTGAAGCCGGGCGCGGTGCCGCCGACCGTGCCCGGCGCGCGACCGGCGCGGATGGCAGCGAGGGCGAGCGAGAGTTCCACGAGTCCGCAACTGCCGAGCGTGTGGCCGAGGCTGCCTTTCCAGGAGACGAGCGGCGCGCCGGGGAAATGGCGGGCGAGGGTGGAGGCTTCGAGCCGGCCGGCTTCGAGGGTGCCGGTGCCGTGGCCTTTGAGCCAGAGGCGGCGTCCGCCGGTCGCGGCGAGGAGCGGGGCGAGGCACGCTTCGAAGCCGGCGCCGTCGGCGCGGTTGGCGGTGAAGTGGTGCATCTCGTTGTGCAGGCTTTGGGCGGCGAGAACGAAGTCGCCGCGGTCGCGCGTGAGCACGGCGAAGGCGGCGCCGTCACCGAGGCCGATGGAGCCGGTGGGGCGGTCCTGATAGGGCGCGGGCAACTCGGCGTTGAGGATTTTGAGCGCGTGAAAACCGCCCGCGACGAACGGACTGAGGAAATCGAAGGAGAAGACGAGCGCTTCATCGGCGAGGCCGGCGGCGAGGACACGCGAGGCTTGCAGCAGCCCGAGGTGCGCGGAGACGCAGGCATGGGAAAACGTGGTGATGTTCGGACCCCAGCCGAGTTGGGCGGCGAGCCAGTCAACACAAGTGGCGGGCGTGCCGTAGGCGAGATGCGAGACGTCGCCGGTGCGGCGAAACGCGTAGAGGCTGCCTACGCCGAAATTGCTGCTCGTGACGAAGACCGGGCGGCGGGGAGAACCCCAGCCTTCGCCGGGGATGCGGGAGGCGAGTTGGCGCGCCCAGGGGAGCCAGTTGGGCGGGGAGGTTTCGTCGTAGCTGCGCCCTGCGCAGAGGGCGAGGGCCACGGGGTCGCCACCTTCGCGACCCAGCACGGGCATGGCGGCGAGTGCGCTACGTCCTTCAAGCAACGCGGAGAGCGTGGCGGATTCATCGCCAAAAGCGGTGAGTCCGCCGCAGGCGGCGAGGCGGATGGACGGGAGGGGTGCGCTCATGGCGTGGGGATCGGCCGACGCGGGATGGCGTTCAGGAGGGCAGGCGGGATGGATCGGCGCGTTCGCGGATGAAGGCGGCGAGGGTCTTGATGCTGGCGAGGGCGGTGCGAGATTCCTCGCTGCTGGCGATCTTGATGCCGAATTCTTTTTCCAGGCGCACGACGAGTTCGAGGGCGTCGATGGAGTCGAGGCTCAGGCCGCCGCCGATGAGAGGCTCGTCGTCGGGGATTTCCGCCGGGGTCACGTCTTCGAGACGGAGGGTTTCGACGACGAGGACTTTGAGTTGGGCTATGAGCGGATCAGGCATGGTGCAAATTGGGCCGAGAAGAAGATTTTTTAACGGCGGCTCGACGCAACACATGGCAGACGTTGCTGCCGCCAAAGCCGCTGCTGTTGTTGAGAATGAGGGCGGGACGGGCAGACAGACTTTCGCGGGGGAGGTTCAACCCTTCGCAGGCCGGGTCCGCGTTGACCAAGTGGGCATTGCCGGGGGTGAAACCGTCGCGGAGGGCGAGTGCGCAGAAGCCCGCTTCCATCGCGCCGGCCATCGAGAGGCCGTGGCCGGTGAGGCCCTTCGTGCCACTGACGGCGGGATGCGCGTCGGTGGCGGTGAAAACGGCGCGCAACGCGAGGGCCTCGGCGCGGTCGCCGATGGGGGTGGAGGTGGCGTGGGCGCTGACGTAGTCGATCTGCGCCGGGGTGACGCCAGCGTCGCGGAGGGCGCGGCGCATGGCTTCGTGCAGACCGGCGCCGTCGGGGTGGGAGGTGGCCACGCTGTGGCCGTCGGAGGCCTGGCCCCAGCCGATGAGTTCGGCGTAGGCGCGCGCACCGCGTTTGCGGGCGAGCGAGGCTTCCTCGACGATGATGACGGCAGCGCCGCCGGTGCCGACAAAGCCGTCGCGCGCGGTGTCGAATGGTCGCGAAGCGGTCGCGGGATTGATGTTCGTCGAGAGAGCGCGCATCGGCGCGAAAGGAAGAAGGGTGTCGGCGTTGAGTTCCTCGGCGCCGACCACGATCATGCGCGTCTGGCGGCCGAGGCGGATCTCATCCATGGCGTAGCCGAGGGCGTGGCTCGACGAGGCGCAGGCGGAGACGAAGCCGGTGACAGCACCGGTGATGCCGTAGTGTGCGGCGAGGTTGAAATTGAGCGTGCCGGCGATGGATGAGACGACGCCCATGGGGTTGCCACGTTCGTAGTTGCTCGCGCGGGCCTGCGCGAGGTGATGGTGAAGCATGAACGCGGAGCCGGCGGAGGCGCAGAAAAGCCCGGTGCCGCCGTCGGTGAGATCGGTGCGGGCGAGGCCGGCGTCGGCGAGCGCCTGTTCCAGCGCGCAAAACGCGTAAACGCCGTGGGGCGCGAGTCCGCGCAGGGTTTCGCGGGGGATGGAGTAGCGGGCGGGCCAGGTCCAGTCGCGCCAGCTCGGCGAATCGACCGCGAAGTCGCGGACGGGCGCGGCGACTTTTATGGGGACGGCGGTGTTGCCGCAGTAGTCCCAGGGCACCATGCCGTGGCGACCCTCGCGGAGGCTGGCGACGACGGCGGCCGCGTCGTTGCCGATGCTGGTGATGAAGCCGAGGCCGGTGATGAGAGCTTCGCGTGACACGGGCGGCGGGGCGCGGGGCAAACGGTCAGGCGCCGCGGGTGGCGGCGACTTTGGTGCGGACGAAGGCGCGGAGTTCTCCGACGGTGGTTATGCGCATGAGCTCTTCGTTGGTGATGGTGACCTTGTAGAGGTCTTCGAGGAAGAACACGATTTCGGCGAGGGCGAGCGAGTCGAAGCCGAGGTCGGCGATAAGGCGCGCGGTGTCGGGCGCGATCATCTCGCCGGATTTTTTGGCGTGGGCGGGCTGGTGGTCGAGGACGACTGCGAGCACGACGGCGTCCAGTGCGGCGACATCGCGCGTGGAGAGGAAGCGTTCGTGGCTGGCCCGGATGGTCGCGGGGAACTTCGCGAGGGGATTAGGAGTGGGCGTCGACGGGGGAGGTTGAGGCGAAGGATTGGGCATGGTTGGGAAGATCAGAGCTAACGGGGTGGGCGGACGGCAGCCAGGTGCGCCAGCCTTCGCGGAGTTCGAGCGCGAGGTAGGCGGCGACGGCGGCCAGCAGTCTCCAGGGGAGCGCACCGGTGAGTTCGTAGCTTCGAAAACCGAAGTGGCGGCCGGTGTTGTTGCGGCCCCATGTGCCGCGTCTCCAGCGGGAGTGCGCGATGGCGGCGAGGCGGCGGTTGTAGAAGGCAATCAGGCTGGCGGGCAGACGGGTGCTCGGACCCGAGAACGAGGGGGTTTCGAGCGCGCCCGGGCCGTGCTTGAAGGGCTGAGACACTACACCGAAATAGTAGAGGCCGAGATCGAGGCGGAAGGACAGGGTCATGAGCTCGTGGTCGCCCATGTAGAAATACTTGTCCTTGTAGATCGCACGGAACCAGCGATCGTAGCTGGTGGAAAAAAATTGGTTATGCCGGGCTATGCGCGGGGCCTTGGGCTTGCCGAGGAGGGAGCCGTCAATCAGCGCGGAAGCCGCGCTCGTCGTGTAGCTGATCCAGTCGAGGCCAGGCGAATAAAACGGGTCGATGAACCCGGCGGCGTCGCCCACGAGCACGAAGCCGTCGCCCGCAAACGTCGTCGAGCGGTAGGCGAGATTACGGCGGAAATGAACGTCGCCCGGGTGCCACGAGGCGCCGGCGAGGAGTTCGCGTGCGGCGGGGTGCTCCATGAGCATCGCCTGCAAACGCGGCCCCAGCCGGTCGCCTTCCGGAAGATCGACGAGGCGTTGGTCGAACACCACGCCGATGCTCACATCGCCGCCTTTCAACGGGATGAACCACGCCCACCAGCCGCGTCCCACGAGGTGGTTGGTGGCGGTGAAGCGAATGGCCTTGGTGCGGGCCGCCCACGCGGGGAATTTTTCGGCGAGCTCGCGGGAGTCCCAGTTTTTAACGCCGCTCCAGCGGCTCCAGACTGCGGCGATGGGGTGCTCGGCGTTGGGCGTATGCCAGTTGTTTTTTCGGGCTAGAAGTGCGGCCACGCCGGAGGCGTCCACCAGCCAGCGCGCCTGCTCGACGCCGCTTTGGCCGTCAGTGTTTTCCCACGTCACGGTTTGCAGGCCGCCCGCCGCGAGCACGAGGATGCGCACGTTGACAGGACGCTTGAGCACGGCGCCGGCGGCGACGGCGCGGGCGAGGACTTCCTCGTCGAGCACAGAGCGGTCCACCTGATAGCCGGGCAGGCGGACGTTGTAGCCGGGGCCGGTTTCGCTGCACTGATCGAGCGTGGTGGTATGCTCGTTTTTGAACCAGAAGCGGAGGCCCTGTTTGACGAGGTGTTTTTCTTGGAGGTGCTCGGTAAGGTCGAGCACGCGGCCGAGGAAATAGGAGCTGATCTCGACGGTGGATTCGCCGACGCGGCGTTTGAAGTGTCCGCTGCGTTCGAGGATGAGGATGCGCAGCTTGGGGTTGCGGCGCAGGAGCAGGCAGGCGGTGGCGGCGCCGGAAAGCGCGCCTCCGACGATCATGACATCCCACGGGGGCGAGGATGTGGCCGGATCGGCGTTCATCGGGCGGCGAGGGGTTGGGGGGCGACGGCGTCCATGCCGGTGAAATCAATGCGCGGCACCAGCGGGATGCGGTGCTGCAACCGGCAGACGAGGAGGAAAACGTAGAACCGCCAGCGGATCGGCCAGATGAGGCGCGCGTGGCCGGCGACGATGGCGGTGATCGCCGGGCTGAGGTTCATGGGCGGCTGCGGGCACATGAAAACGGCAAAGCTGTCGTTGTCGTAAAACGCGGTGATGAGTTTCTGAAAGACGCCTGCGTGGGCTTTGACGCGCCGGGAGTAGCGGTGGCCTTCGCGGGGAGTAATGGCGCGCTTTTCACGGTGGGCGCGCACGACGAGTTCGGCGGCGAGCTTGGCGGAATAGGTCGCCATATAAACGCCCGACGAAAAAATCGGGTCGAAAAAACCGCCCGCGTCGCCTGCGAGCACCCTGTTGTCAGCGGCCAGATTTTTCCGGAAATAGCTGTAGTCGCTCGTCACATGGAAATCCATGACTGGCGAGGCCCCGGCCATCAGCTCGCTCAATTTCTGAGAAGCGGCGACGGTTTGGCGGAAGAGGTCGGCCGGTTCGGCACGGGTCTGGCGCATCGCCTCCACGGTGGTGACGAGTCCGACGGACGTGCGCTCCGCGTCGATGGGGATGATCCAGAACCAGCCGTCCGGCAGGCGCACGACCACGGTGTTTCCGCCGACCGGACCGGCGGCGCGTGCCACGCCGCGGAAGTGGTTGTAAATCGCGATGCGTTTGGGAGTGCGCGCGGGCTCTAGCGCACGTTTGATTTCGCTCGGAAAAAACTGATCCCGCCCGCTGGCGTCGATGATCCAGCGGGCGGTGACCTCGGTGCCGCCGGTCGTCGTCTCCAGCGCGACGCGGTGGCCTTCGCCCTCGGCGGTCACGGCGCGGACGATGGTTTGCGTGTGGACCTCAGCCCCAGCTTCGCGGGCGTGGTCGAGGAGGAGCGCGTCGAACTTTGCACGCTCGACCTGATAGGTTTTTTCGAGGCCCGGGACGAGAGCCTGCGAGAAGACGACGTGCTTGTCGGCCGCGCCGTTGGAGAGATGGAAACTGGCGCCGTATTTTTCGATGAAGCCGGCCCGCTCGATCTTGGGCCACACGCCGGTTTCGCGGAGGAGGGCGTTGCCGTGGGGCAACAGGGACTCGCCGATGCGAAAACGGGGAAAGGCGTCCTTCTCGACGACGAGCGTGCTCAGTCCCGCGCCACGGGTGCGCCAGGCAGCGTTGCTCCCGGCGGGACCGCCACCAATCACCAGCACATCGTAATCATAAATCGTCATGGGATGGATGCGACCGAACGGTTTAGGGAATGCGTAATTTCACGGCGGGTCAAGCTCTGCGGTGAGATTGGTTTGCGTATGAAAACAGAGGAGGTTTGGCGAAAATAAACACGTCAAGAGTGCGGGGGCATACCGATGTTTAACCGGCGGGTTGCACAATGCCGTCCACTATTCGCATGATCGGGAGAAAATGAGCGTGTTCAAAAGCAGGTCGGGTCGGATCGTCCTCGGGGTCGGCGTTATGGCCGTAGGGATCGGCTTGCTCGCGCGGCACGCGGACGCGGGGGCGTGGATCGGGCGGTGCGTGGCGGTTTTGCGCGAGGCGGGGCCGGGGCCGTTTTTTGCGGCGATGGCGGTGCTGCCGGTGTTTGGGTTTCCGCTGTCGCCTTTTACCCTGGCGGCGGGGCCGGTGTTCGGGCCGCGCCTCGGCGCGGGCGCGGTGGTGACCTGCGCGATCGCGGCGACGGTCGTGAACGTGGCGCTGTCCTACTGGGTCGCGGCGCGGGGCTTGCGGCCGTTGATGGAGAGGCTGATGAGGTGGCTTGGCCATGAATTGCCGCGATTGCCGTCGGGCACGGCGTGGGAGGCGGCGCTGTTGATGCGCATTGTGCCGGGCACGCCGTTTTTCCTGCAAAGCTACCTGCTAGGTCTGGCGCGGGTGCCCTTCGGCGTTTATATGGTGGTGTCCACGCTGGTGCCGGCGGCCTACATCGCGGGGACGATCCTGGCGGGCGACGCGTTGATGCGGGGTGACAAGGGCGCGCTGGCGGCGGCCGGCGCGGTCGTGTTGTTGGCGGGGGCGGGCTTGCACAGGCTGCGAAAAAAACTCCTGGCGGCGCGGCGCGCGCGGCTGGCGCCGGAGGAGGGCGCGGCCGATGGTGAACGTGCGCTGTAACCCTCCCTTCGCATCAACGTCTTGCCTGTCGTGTATGTTGCTTCTTCCATCGCTGTATGTCCCCTGACGACGAGTCGTTTGACCTCGCCGGCTGCCTCGAACGTGTTCGAGCCTCCGACCAGAGGGCCGCGCGCGAGCTCGTCGAGCACCTTCACCCCATGGTCGTCCGCATCGTGCGCGCCCGCCTGCCACGCCGCGTCGCGGAGGAAGACCTCACCCAGGAGATTTTTCTGAAAATGTTCACGCGCATCGCCCAGTATCAGGGAAACGTGCCCTTCACCCATTGGGTTTCGCGCATCGCAGTGACGACCTGCATCGACCACCTTCGCGCGCAGAAACGCCGTCCCGAGTTCCGCTGGGCTGATCTTTCCGAAAACGAGGCCGATGTGCTTGATGCCGTGCTGACGAGCGAGAATGACGTGACCGCAGGGGACGCGCTCGCCGCCCACGAACTGGTTCACAAGCTGCTCGACCAGCTCAAGCCCGAGGACCGCATGGTCCTCCAACTGCTCGACCTCGAACAAAAAACCCTCGCCGAAGTGAAGGATATCACCGGATGGAACATCACTCTCATCAAAGTCCGCGCTTTCCGCGCCCGCCGAAAACTGCAAAAACTGTTCGTAGATCTACAGAAAAAGGAACACTCATGAACCCATCCCAATCCCTCTGGTTCCGCCTCGTGCGCGCCGCGCGGCTCGCGCCCGCCGATGCACGTGACGTCGCCGCACCGTCCGGTTTTTCCACCCGCGTGGCGGCGCTCGCGTTTGCCTCCGCCGATGCTTCGTTTTCGTCCATGCTGGCGCGTCTTTCCTGGCGCGCCCTCACTGTCGCCGCGCTCGTGATGGCGGTGACGGTTGCGGCTAATTTTAAACCTTTGCTTTCCTCGCTTGATCGAGACGCGGACACCGCTCTGAACGACCCGGTCGGTGAATGGCTGAACCTTTCTTGAACTGTGAAAATTAGCTGGAAAGTCCTTTTCGCTTTCACCGGCATTTTCGCCGCAGGGGTGGTTACGGGCACGTTTGTCGGGGTGCCGTTGCTGCATCGTGTGGCGCCAAAGCCGATTATGGCGGATCAGCTCAAAAAAATCACAGATCAACTCGATTTATCCTCCGCGCAACGCGACAAGATCAGGCCGATCTTGAAGCAGGCGACCGAAGACCTTCGCAAAACCCGCAAGGAAGCCTTCAAATCAACCACTGAAATCCTTGAACGAATGGAGGCGTCCATCGCCAACGAACTGACGGATGCGCAGCGCGGCCGCTTTGGTGAAATGCAGGCTCAGGAACGCGAGCGGCGCAAACAATGGATCGTCGAACGCCCCAAGCAGCAGCGAGGGGACGCCCGGCCCCCCGAATCCGCGGGTGATGGACCGCAGCGTGGTTTTTTACGGGATCATCCTGCGCCAACCGGCGGCCCGACGCCTTCCTCCCCCGACACTCCTTAATCTTGCATTGTGAGGAGGGCTTGAGCTTGGGAGGATTTAAGGGTCGATTCTTTTAATGGGCGGCCTTTCCGGACAACTCCTCTATTTTGCCTACGGCGCGGATGTATCACGCGAAGATTTTGTGCATCGTTGCCCCGGCGCGGACTGGCTGGGGCCGGCCAAGCTTGAAGGATATCGTTTTGTGATCGGCGCGCACGGTGCTGCCACTGTGAAACCGGCAAAAGACACCGTCGTATGGGGGGTTCTGTGGCTCGTGCCAGCCGATGAATTGTCGTCTCTGGACAAGTTTGCCGGTGTAATCGAAGGCCGCAGTGAACGCACCACGAAACGGATCGTTTCTCCGGCGGGGCCTCGCACCGAGGCTATGATGTATGTCGGTTTGCCAGATGATGCGATTGGAGTGAGTTCAGAGGGGTATATGGCTCGCATCATCGCGGGTGCTGAGGGAAACGGGTTTCCGTCTGCCTACCTTAAGGAACTGAAAACCTGGGTGAAAACCAAGGTCTGACATCTTCAGACAAGGGGGAAAGATTCTCGTTGAATCGGCATCCGTGCCGCCCACAGTTCGCCTTGGCCAGGTGCCATGCATGGGCAGGCGCGTGAACCCCGCCAGGACCGGAAGGTAGCAACGGTAACGACGTCCTCCTAGTGCCGTGGAGTGCCTGGCCACTTTTTTTATGCGGGGTTACAGCCCCGGAGCGGCGAGGTGAAAATGCCGGTCAAAAACGCACGCAGACCGGTTTGACCGGAAGGTCATGGATCTGGCTGGTGAAGGTCAGCCGTCCATCTTCCCCCACGCGGAAAACGGTGATGGAGAGCGTGTCTTGATTAGCGGCCAACAGCCAGCAGCCGTCCGGAGAAAGCGTGAAGTGGCGCGGGTTTTTGCCTCTGGTGCTTTCGTTTTGAAGTAGGGCGAGCTGCCCGTCCGCTGCGGAGCGGGAAAACACCGCGATGGAGTCGTGGCCGCGATTCGAGCCGTAAACAAACCGCCCGTCGCGTGAGACGGCGATCTCCGCAGTGGTGTTGGTTCCCTTGAAACCAGCCGGCAGTGTGGAAATGGTTTGCACGTGGGCAAGTGTGCCTGCTGCTGCATCCCATGAACTTACGTCCACGGTGTTCGCCAGTTCATTGATAATGTAGAGTTGCCGTCCGTCCGTGGAAAAAGCGGCGTGACGCGGTCCGCTGCCTGGAGCCGATTCAAGCCAGGGCTGGGCGGCATGGGGAGTGAGGACGTGGGTGGCGGGGTTGTGGGCGTAAATATAAACGCGGTCGCCGCCGAGGTCGGGCACGAGCACAAAGCGGTTGTCCGGAGAAAAGGTCACGCCGTGGGCATGGGGTTTATCCTGCCGCTTGGGATTCGCGCCGCTGAAGTGCGTGTGTTGATGAAAGGATGTCTGTGCGTCCAACCGTCCGTCCATACCCAACGAATAGACAGTGACGCTGCCGCCGTTGTAGTTGGCGATGACCAGGGTGCGACCGGTGGCGTCGGTGGCGACATCGCAGGGGCCTGCTCCGACGCAGGGCAGGTCGTTGAGTTTTGTCAGGTTGCCATTGGCGGCGACCGCATAGGCGTGGACGCTGCGGGTTGGGTCACTGACGGCATAAAGGGTGCGGCCATCCGGTGAACGTGCGAGAAAGGATGGATTGCCTACGGAGGAGGCGAGTTCGGAGTGGGAAAGCATCCCGGTCTCGGTGTCGAATTTCGCGGTGAGAATGCCGTCGATGCTCCCGGCTTTATAACTGCCGATGTGAACAACGAGTTCGCGGGCGGAGATGGTGGTGATGGTAATCACAAGCAAGCAAAGGTGCAGGATGAGGCGCATGGGGTGGGGCGGCGGACTTTATGAGTGGCCGACACGAGGGTTGCATGCAAGCCGCGCGCCGCCCACGTTGGGCCGCTTATGGCTTTGTTCAGTCTTCTTGATGTCAATCTCTGCTTTGGTGGTCCGGCGATTTTGGAAAACGTGAATTTCCAGGTCGATCCCGGCGAACGGCTCTGTCTGGTCGGCCGCAATGGCGCGGGCAAGTCCACCCTCATGAAGATCATCGCCGGCGAGATGAAGCCCGATACCGGCGCCGTTTTCCGCCAGCCAGGCGCGGTCTTCACCCGGCTCGTGCAGGAAATCCCCACCGATCTCACCGGTTCGGTCACCGAGATCATCACCTCCGGGCTCCGCCCCCAGGGCGACCACGAGGAGGACTGGGAACGCGACCTGCGCGTGGACACCCTCATCGAGAAGCTCAACCTTCCCGGCCAGACTGAGTTCACCGCGCTTTCCGGCGGACTCAAGCGCCGCGCGCTCCTCGCCCGCGCCCTTGCCGGCCAGCCGGACCTGCTCCTCCTCGACGAGCCGACTAACCATCTCGACCTCGAGTCCATCCTCTGGCTCGAAGACTTCCTGTTGAGCGAAAAAATCACGCTTTTCTTCGTGACCCATGACCGCGCCTTCCTGCGCAAGCTGGCCACCCGCATCGTCGAACTCGACCGCGGCCGCCTCGCGAGCTGGGCTTGCGACTACGACACCTACCTCGTGCGCAAGGAAGAGGTCGTCGCCGCCGAGGAGCGCAACCAGGAGCTCTTCGACAAAAAACTTGCGCAGGAGGAAGTGTGGATTCGCAAGGGCGTGAAAGCCCAGCGCTCCCGCGCCGTCGGCCGCATCCACGCCCTCGAAAAGATGCGCGAGGAACGCCGCGCCCGCCGTGACCGCACGGGCAACGTGACCATGCGTCTTGCCGAGGCCGAAAAGACCGGCGTGAAGGTGCTCGATGCCGAAAACGTGTCTTTCGCCTATCCCGACGGACGCGTGCTGCTGCACGATTTTTCCACCGTCATCACGCGTGGCGACAAGATTGGCATCATCGGACCGAACGGCGCGGGCAAGACCACGCTCATCAAGCTCCTCCTCGGCCAGCTCAAACCCACGAGTGGCACGCTCAAGCTCGGCACCAAGCTCGAGGTCGTCTACTTCGACCAGCTCCGCGACCAGATCGACGACAACAAGACGGTGGCCGATAACATTGCCGACGGAAACACCACCGTCACGGTAAACGGCCGCTCGCGCCACGTTATCGGCTACCTCCAGGATTTCCTCTTCACGCCCGACCGCGCCCGCACTCCGGCCCGCGTGCTCTCCGGCGGCGAGCGCAACCGTCTCCTCCTTGCGCGCCTCTTCACGAAGCCGGCCAACGTGCTCGTGATGGACGAGCCGACGAACGACCTCGACGCCGAGACGCTCGACCTGCTCGAAGACCTGCTCGTCGAGTATCAGGGCACGCTCCTCATCGTGAGCCACGACCGCGACTTTCTGGACAACGTCGTCACCAGCACGTTCGTGTTCGAGGGCAACGGCATCATCGGCGATTACGTGGGCGGCTACGCCGACTGGGTTCAAGAAAAGGAAAAAATCGCCGCCGCTGCCGCGAAGCCGGTCGCGGCCCCCAAGTCTGGAGCCATCATTTCCAAATCCGGCGTGGTGCCTAAGACCGCCCGCAAGCTGAACAACAAAGAGCAGCGCGAGCTCGCCGAGCTGCCCGCGCAGATCGAGAAACTGGAAGCCGAGCAGGCCGAGCTGACGGCGAAATTGGGTGACGTGACCATTTACCGCAAAGACCCCGCGGGGGCGACGGCAGCCAAGAAACGCCTCGATGAAATCGAGGCCGAGCACGCGACCGCGTTTGCCCGTTGGGAGGAGTTGGAAGCCGCCAAAAACGGCTGATGCCGTCGCCGCGCCGGGTTTAAGCTTGGGCCTTGGCCGGAGTCTTGGACTGGCGCCAGCGACGGAGGCCATAGAAGGCGAGACCGCCGCCCATCATGAAAAGGCCGTAGGTGGAGGGCTCGGGCACGGGGCGGATCTGCTTCCAGCCGGTGCCGTAGGCGCTCGCATAGGTTTTATCCGCGTAGCCTTCAAATTCGATGAGGGGGAGAACGCTGGTGACGTCGAACGAGCTGTCAACGAGGAGGAAATCTGTGAACTCGTTCCAGTTTCGGATGAGGAGCTTGCCGTCGGAAGGAATGTTAAGGGCGCTCAAGAAAAGGTAATTGGGGGAGCAAACATCACCGCCGGCGAAGTCGATGACGGCAGTGCCATCGATTGTCAGGTTGGCGAAGGTTTCGGTGACGCCGCTGCTCGTGGTGCCGTTAAGGACGAGCTTAGTTTCGCCGGTGCCGCCGCTGGAATTTCCGCGCAGGGTGACGTTGGCGGTGTTGGCGATTTGCTCGCTGGCGTTGATTTGCAGGATGTCGGTGCCGCTGCCATCGCCTACGACGATATCGCCGGCAAGCGCGGTGACGCCGGCGCTTTTGGCGAGGATGAGGGTGCCGTCGTTGACGGTGGTGGTGCCGTTGTTGGTGTTGGCGGTGGTGCCGGAAAGGGTGAGGGTGCCGTTGCCGGTCTTGGTGAGGCTGACAACGTTGGCGCCGTTGTTGGCGATGGTCGCGTTGATGGTGAGGCCACCGGTGCCGTAAACGTGGGAGATGATTTCACCGGTGCCGCCGGCGGTGAGGGTGCCGTTGGAAATGGTGCTCGCGGTGGCGCCCGTGGAGAGCAGGCCGCCTCTGTTCAGGTTCAGGGTGAAGCCGCCAGCGTCGGTGTTGATGCCGCTGCCAAGGAGCAGGGAGTTGACGGTGCGGTTGGCGGAAAGCGTCTGGCTGGTGGTCGGCGCGGCGTTGACGGTGGAGTTCCAACTGCTTTGCGTGGTGTTGGTGCTGGTGAACGCGGCGATCCCGTTGGCGCCGTAGGTGGCGAAGGCGGTGCCGTTGACCGTGGCGTAGGCGAGGATGCTGTTGGTCAGGGTCGGGGCGCTTGTAAAAATGGTGCGGGGGTTGCTGCCGGTGGTGCCTAGAGTTCCGGTGCCGGTGTTGTTGGTGAAATCAACGGTGGCGCTGGCATTGCGGGTGAGTGAGGCGAAGGTGAGGACGCTGCTACGTCCCGAGCCATTGGTGTTGTTTAGGACGTTGGCACCGGAAGAAAGTGTCAGGGCTCCTACGGTTTCAGTAGAGGCACCGCCTGCACTGCCAGTGAATATGAGCGACCCGCCGGACATGGATACGTTGGCCGAATTGTTAACCCGGTTGGTGTTATTGGTGCCGGAATTGTCCATCGTAAACGTGCCGCCTTGGCTTACGGTGAGGCCGGTGATGGAGCTCATATTACCGGCCCCCTGCAACCGGAGTTCAGCACCCTTAACGGTGACCGTGCCAGTGTTGGTGTTGTTTGCTGTGAGATCGAGGCGGCCGTTGCCTATGACGACTAGGTTGGCCGCGCCGGAGACGACGCCGGAGATGGCACCGGTGGCGGTGGTGGAGAGGCTGGCGGTGCCAGCGATGGTCTGGATGGTGCGGTTGCCCGAGGTGCTGAGGGCAAGGTTGTTGGTCAGCGTGAGGGTGTTATCAGCGCCGGTGGATCCGAAGATCAGGGTGTTGTTGGCGCCGACGAAACCGGAGGTGGGGCTCGCGCCTCCCCAAGTCAGATTGGCACCTGAGCTGAGGTTGAGAGTGCGTGCACCACCGACGGCGGCGAAGCCGCCATCGCCGGTCCACTGGACGTTGCCTGCGGCGGTTCCGAGGGTGAGCGTGGTATTGGCGGAAACGTCACGGACGCCGCCATTGAGCTGGAGGTTGGAGGAGGCGGAAACGTTGCCGCGAAGAGAGCCGGCTTTGATCTCGGTGGCTCCGGTGTAGGTGTTGGTGCCGATGAGATTGAGAGTGCCGTTGCCGGTCTTGACGAGGCCACCGCCGGCGCCTGTTAGGTTACCCGAGAGGATGGCGTCGATGGCGGCGGAGCCGTGGGCGACGCGGACTTCGCGTTGGGCGGCACCGAGGTCGATGGCGTTGGTGAGGGTGACCGTGGAGTTGGAAAAGGCTGAGGAGAGCAGGAGGGCGTTGCCGGTGGGAACGAAACTGCCGGCATTCCATGTGAGCGTGCCGTTGGCGGTGCCGCCGGAGTTGGTGAGGGTGACGGTGGCGTTGGAGCCGAAGGAGGAGAAGCCTCCGTCGCCGGTCCATTGAACCTTGTCTGAACCGGTGCCGAGCTGGCGGGTAAAGGTGCCGAGGGTTGCGTTGCCTCCGGTGTTTTGGCCGATTTCGAGGACGCCGCCGCTTAGTGTGAGGCTGCCGCCGGAGGGAGCGCCGGTAGCGAAGCCGCCGGAGAGCGCGTTGGTGTTGCCGCTGATTCGGAGGGCGCCGTCCATGATGATAGTCGCGCCGGTGTAGCTGTTGGAGCCGTTGGTGAGAGTGACGACGCCTTCGCCAAGTTTGGTAAGATTGAGACCCGAGGTGGCTTCGCTGACGACGCCGTTGATGGTGAGGTTGGCATCGCGGGAGCCTATGGCGGAGTTGGAGCCGAGGCGGATGCTTACGTTGGTGCCGAGGGTGTTGTTACCGCCATCATTGTAGAGGGCGCCGGCGGTGCTGGGTCCGTTCCAGACGCCGTTGCCGTTGAGGGTAATCGTCTCGGTGGCGGTGTAGCTGAGAGGGGTGCCGGTGGTGCTGGGGCGGATGGTGAGGGTGGCGCCGTTTTCAACGGTGGTGGCGCCGGCGAAGGTGATACTGGCGGCGTTGGTGACGGCGCCGGTGAGGGCGTTGGATAAGGTGATGGTAGTTTCAGTGACACCGATGGTAACGCCAGTGATGTAGGTGCCTGCGGAAATGTTGGTGCCGGTGACGAGCTGGCCGACCTTCAGATCGGCGGCGCTTGCGTTGACAATCTGGAGGCTGGTGTCGCCGAGGACGCGGGCGAGGTCGTTGGTGCGGGAGACGGAACCGCCGAGGGCACCGTCGGCGGTGACGACCAGCTGGCCGGCTTGGACATCAGCGTTGCCGATCCAGGTAGAGGTGGAGTTATTGGCGTTGAGCGTGGCAATGGCGGAGGTGTTTACGATGAGGTTGCCGGAGCCGGAGATGGCACCGTCGAAGTTCACCGAGCCTGTTCCTGTCACGGTCATATCACTGCCGCTGGGGAAGACGGTGGAGTTGGTGGTGATGGTGCCGTCGAAGCAAATGCTGGAGTTGGAGTTGTTGGTGATGGCCAAGTTTTCGGCTAGGATGACATTGGAGTTGATGGCGTATTGTTTATAGTCGCCATTGACGTTGGTGACATTGACGGAAGGGCTGCCGGCGAGGTTTGGATCTCCGAGTGTGATGGTGGGTGTGTCGCCCGGTAAGCCGATGGTGTAGTTGGCGCGACCGTCGAAGGTAATAGAGCGGACCGCGACGTTGTTATCGAGATCTACGGTTTGATTAGTGGAAGGGATGCCACCGAAGATCACGTCGGCGTTTTTGAAGGGAGTGCGGTTGGTTTCGGTTGAGACGGGGGAATACCAGTTGGTGTTGGATTCGCCGCCGGCAGTGGAGCCCCATTTGGTGGTGCCGGCGTTGCCGCTCCACTCGTAGGCGGCGGAGCCGATGCTGGTGGTCTGGATGGTTGCGATCTTACCGCCGAAGGTGGAGAAGTCGGCGGTGCCGCTGGCATCTGCGTTGGGGGTGCTTGTGGGGTAGATGCTGGAATTGGTGAAATCGACGAGACTGGCGGCGGTGGTGACGGCGGTGTCGGCCGAGATTAGCGAATAACCAAAGATGGTCTGGCCGGCGGTGATGCCTAGGCTGGTGAGACTTATGGCGACGCCACCGATGCCGACTGTCTGGGAGTCGCCGATGTTCAGGGCGGTGCCTGAGAGGTTGTCGGTGGCGGTGGTGCGAAAACCGGTCGAGGTGGAGGTGATGGGGTTGCCGGAAAGAGGGAGGGGGAGCTTGTCGGGATACGAGGTGCCGGTGACGAGGACGCCAGTGTTGGCGTAGGCGGTGGGGAGCTTGTTCGCGCTGTTGTCGATGCCGGTAAAAACGGCGACGCGGAAATCGTCTTGGCCGCCTACGGGGTCGAAATTGAAAACGATTAATACTTCGTCTCCGACAACAGTGTAGCCGGTGGACCAGACGAAATCGATGCGCTCGATATTATGGCCGACGCCGCCTGCACCGCTGGTGGTATTGGCGAAGGTGTCCCAGGTAGAGTTGAGGACGTTACCACCAAGCAGGAGGTCCTTCATGGTGGCATTGTAGGTGCCATAGACGGTCGTGCCACCGGAGGCCGATGATAGAGAACTGACGGCTTGGCCGGCGACGTTCGTGGTGCCTGTGGGCGTGGCGGTGTTACGTCGGATGAATACATCGTCGGCACCTGCGCCGGCGGTGCCGGCGTCGTAGGTGCCTACGGCCGTAGTGATGGTAAGAGGCGTGGCGTAGTTATTTAGATATGTGATGCCTCCTACGGTGATATCCGTAGTATCAGAAGTTTGCAGTGTCCACGCGCTGATATTTTGGACCTGTGCGGATGCGTAACTGAACCCGATTAAGCACGTGATCAGTGACGCTATTAAACGGATTTTAGAAGCGCTTGGAAATATCTCTAAACACAGCTCAGCAGCATAAGTTGAGCGCTCGAAACCTGCACGAAGCAAACGCGGGATTGACGTGATTGCCGTAGAGAGTCCGCGGAGAATTGAAACTGCTGTGACCATTAAGCTAGTGCTAGAATCCCCCAAATGGCGTTTGGGTCAAGTCAGTATCTAGGGTTTATACCCTAATTCATGCATTCTTATTTTAAGTTATCTGTGTCGCTGGAAATGCTGCGATTAGAATATGTATAACCTATTCTTTCTAAGATGGTATAGGCTACTTCAATCGGTAGTGTTGGTAAGCCTGACAACAGACCAGACCGAGGCCTATTATTACCTGTTAAAGTCAGCGCTTGATCCAACAGGGGCAAAACCCGCGGTAATTCTATGCCGGCGGATTTGATCCAAGTTTTGGCCTGTGCTTTGGCTTCGTTGTCTTCGCCGGTCGATCCCGCGCAGAAAAGAGCGATATACAATGGCATCTGTTCGGTGCGGGGCACCGAGGGATTGCGACGCCATGCTTCCATCAATGCGTGGAGTGAAACTTGATGGGGATACCGGATGAGGTGATTGCATAAAACCTCGATCTCCGGATCGCTGAGTTTTGGCCGGCTTGACAGCAAAGCGCTGATCTCGCGACTACGCCCTTCGTCGTCCTTCGCGACTGCATACGCTGCGAGTCCCAGCGATAAAACCGTGCGTCCCGGCAGTCGGCCACGTGCTGCACGCACTTGAGCCAGCACGTTTGCTCCACCGCCAAAAGCGATCTGCCGGTCGAGCGCATAATAAAGCACGTAGCTGTTGGTCGTCCTGGATGCGAGCGAGCGCAATTGGTTTTGCAACGGCTCGCCCTTCAGTGAACCGCGCAACGTCGCCGCCTCGATTTCCATGATCGGACGCCACTCCAGCGCTAACTCCGCCCGTCCGGCAACGCCGTCATCTAAAAGTGTCGGGTCCCTCAATTGGCGGGAGGCAAATAGCAGCGCGTGGATCCACGCCGCCTCGTGCGGGGAACGTGCCAGTTCTTCGCGGGCCAATGCCACGACCTGCGCGTAGGCTGAGTGGGCTAATAAATGGTAAAGCCATGCCTGTGTGGTTGCATCGTGTTTGTCCGGGTGGCTTGTCCGCAACTGCCGGTAAAGTTTGTCGGCCAAGGTTGGATTGTCCGCTTGGCGGAATTGCGCGAGCATCATTCCGGCCGCGTAGTTGTCATGATTTAACTGATACGCGATTGTTAGGGAAATCATCGACTCTTTGATGTGTCCCTCCGTATAAGCCTTGCGGGCCTTGCTCAGAAAATACTCCGATCTCACCACGCCCAGCTCGCGCCAGGATGGCGGCCAGGCCACTTGGTATAGACTTACGGGATAACCGACGATGCGCATACTGGTCCAAGTTCCCAGGATGGTGATCGCAATGGCCGTCACCAACGTGAGCGCAGCAGCCTTCGCCGCCAGTCCCCAAAAAGGTTTTACCTCGGCGGCATCCACGCTGCAGCACCAGCGTCCGCCTGCTCCGCGTTCCAGCAACGGGCATGCCTTGCGGAAGCGTTCGGGCTTATGCCAATCAAACACCGCCTCGCAGCCTGTGACGTGGGCCTTTCCCGAGTCGCTGGGAGATTGGCACGGGCAAGTGCCATGTGGGCCGCGCAACCGGTATAGCGTTTTGCGCGCGTTCCAGTAAGGGAACGCCCACGCCAACCTAAATAGATCCATTAGCCAGCCTTTCACTCGAAAGTGTGAATGTCCTACGCGTGTAACGAAGGCAAACTTCAAGGTAATAACTTTCCGGACGCAGGCCCCGAAGTTGTTTGCTTAATAAAAAATTGTGAACCGGCTCAATTTAACCGTTTCTATTTACTTTAAGGCATAAAAGAATGATTCCTTTTAGCGCTGAAGAATCCCCTGTCTTTCGTGCCTTTCCCCGTGAAAACCCCGTCCAGTTTTCTTACCTTTCGCTGGCGGATTTTATCATTCGCAATCGGCTGAGTCTTGCTGGGCTTGTTGGAAAAGGCTGCCACATATTATGTCAGGAACGGCGGAAATGACAACAGCCGCGGTTTGGACGATACGAATCCGTGAGCGTCTCTTACCAAGGTGGCCGCGACTACACTCGGTCCGGGAGATTCAGTGCTGTTTTAAAAGGGAAGTGTGTGGAGCGGCGAGAGTCTTGCGGTGCCAACATTAAGGGAACGTCCTCTGGCTACGTCATCTTCGGTTGCTATGGAACCGACCCGGCACGACCGAAAATTGTGCGAAACCTCCCGCGCGATGGTTACTGTATGCAGTTCATCGATTGTAGTTACATCACTATTCGCGGTTTCGATGTTGGCGTTGCCGGCATCGGTATTTGGGTGAATACGGTGAAAGCGGCTCAAGCCGCGGTCCTGATTGATCAGGCACTCGTTAAATCCGCCCCCGAAATCACGATATTGTAACGCTCCCGGGCAAGCACTACAATCGACTCCGCGAAATTTGGATTGTCCTGCGTGATCCGGTGAAAAGCCGACCGCTCAAGAACAAACAAGTCGCACTGGGTGACGGCCTTCACGTTGGCCGTGCGGGGCGTCGGCATCAACAGGCCGATTTCGCCGAAATACCCGCCCTCGTGCAGCCGCTGCAAATGCTTGCCCGCCTTGTCGGTCACTTCGACCTCGCCGCGACAGATGAGATACATCTCGGCGGCGGGATCGCCCGCGCGGATGATGGTCTCTCCGGCGGCGAAAGAGCGCGACTGCAGGGCCATAATCACCGCGTTGAGGAACACCAGTTCGCCGCCCTTGAAGAGCGGGGAGAGTTCCAGCACCTCGGGCGTGATGACCTCATACCAGCGCCGTCCGTCGCGTTCGACCAAGGCACTCGCGGCCGGCGGGCCCCACGAATCGCGTGCGTAGTTTGGAAATTCATTGCCGGGCGGAGTGGCTTGCCAGTAATCAAGCAAAGGCTGGGCTATTTCCCAGGCCGCTTTCACGAGGTCGCCCCGGGAAAACAAAGTGGCGTCGCCGCGCATGCAGGAATAAAACATGACCTCGTAGCCGGTGTAGCGGGATGCTTTGAATGCATTCCCGTAATTGAAGCTCATGTCTACTTTCTGGAGCTGGAGGGCAGGTCCCGGCACCTTGGCTTGGAAGACGAGCTCGATACCCTGCTTGGGCTGGATGTGGAAAATCAACCGGTTGGGCTCCAGCTTGTCCACCTGGGTGCCGCGAAAGATTGCGGCGGGAGGATGCTTGAAGGTGACTACGATTTCGGTGCCTCGCTTCCACAGTGCTTTGCCAGATCGCAGGTAGATCGGCACGCCCTGCCAGCGCGAGTTGTCGATGTGGAGTTTGATCGCCGCAAATGTTTCGGTTCCCGAATCCGGTTTGACGTCCTTTTCCTGCCGGTAGCCCGGCTTGTTGACCTCGCCATTGTCATGGAAGGACGGGCCGTATTGGCCGCGCACCACATACTGCGGCACTTCCTCGGGCTTATATATGCGGACGGATTCGAGCAGCTTGGCTTTTTCGTTGCGAATCGAGTCGGCTTCGAACGAGCCCGGGGCTTCCATGCACAGATAAGCCAGCATCTGAAACATGTGATTCTGGATCATGTCGCGCAGCACGCCGGAACTGTCGTAGTAGCCGCCGCGCCCCTGCACGTCTACCGATTCGCAAACGTTGAACTGGATGTTGTCGATGTGGTGGCTGTTCCACAGCGGCTCGAACATCCCGTTGGAGAATCGGAATGCCAGGAGATTCTGCACCGTCTCTTTCCCGAGGTAATGGTCGACGCGGAAAATCTGGTCTTCGCGCCAGTGGCGGAGGATTTCGTCGTTCAGTTTGAGCGCGGACGCGAGATCTGTGCCAAACGGCTTCTCGACGATGATGCGCTTCCAGCCCGGGCCGTCTTGGAAGCCGGCGGCGTGCAAGGTGTCGCACAGCGGTCCGAAAAAACGCGGCGACATGGCGAAATAGAAGAGCACGTTGCCCTTGGCTCCGAATTGCGCGGCGAGTTCGCCGACGCGTTGTTTGAGTTTCTTGAAATCTTCGACCGCGATGTTGGCGGAAGAGAAGTGAAAGCGGTTGATGAGCTTGTCGGTTTGGACCTGATCGTAGGATTTGCGCGTGTGAAACTTGGGCAGGCCGTCGTCTGTGCCGGTCATTGATTCGCGAAACTGCGTATCGCTGATCTCGCTGCGGCCCACGCCGAGGACGGCGAAGTTGTCGGAAAGCAGGCCGTCGCAGGCAAGGTTGTAGAGGGCTGGGACCAGCAGGCGTTTCGTCAAATCGCCTGACGCACCAAAGATGATCATGACGCACGGTTCGCTGAGCGGATTGGTGGTGGGCATTGTGGTGTGTGCAGACGAATTTATCTACGGACGTCGATTGGCATGGGCGGGATGAGTCCCCCTATCTTTTGAAGAAGCGTTTTTCGTCGACTGACGTCAACGGTGAGCATGAGCGGGACATGAAAAAGCCCCGCGCCGGTGAGGACGCGGGGCTTGAAGACTGACGAGGGCGTGAGCCAGAAGAATTACTTCTTCTTAGCGGCGGCGCGCTTTTCCTCGATGGCGGCCTGGGCGGCGGCGAGGCGGGCGACTGGGACGCGGTAGGGCGAGCAGGAGACATAAGTCAGGCCCACCTTATGGCAGAACTTCACGGAGTCGGGATCGCCGCCGTGTTCGCCGCAGATGCCGAGCTTGATGCCGGGGCGGGTCTGGTTGCCCTTCTCACAGGCGATCTTCACGAGCTGGCCGACACCGGTCTGGTCGATCGAGGCGAAGGGATTTTTCTTCACGATCTCGTTTTCGGTGTAGGTGCCGAGGAAGCTGCCGGAGTCGTCACGGGACATGCCCAAGCAGGTCTGCGTGAGGTCGTTCGTGCCGAAGCTGAAGAACTCGGCGGTCTGGGCGATTTCGTCGGCGGTGAGGGCACCGCGCGGGATTTCGATCATGGTGCCGACGGAGTAGCTGATCTTCACCTTCTTTTCCTTCTGAACGAGAGCGGCGACCTCGTGGACGATGGCCACTTGCAGATCGAGCTCCTTCTTGAAGCCGACGAGCGGGATCATGATCTCGGGCTTGGCCTTGAAGCCGGCCTTGGTCGCGTCAGCAGCGGCCTCAAGAACGGCGCGGGCCTGCATGCGGGTGATCTCGGGGAACTTGATGCCGAGACGGCAGCCGCGGAAGCCGAGCATGGGGTTGAACTCATGCAGCTCGTGGACGCGGTGGATGATCTTCTCGACGGGAACGTTGAGTTTCCGGGCGAGGTCCATCTGGGCTTCCTTGGAGTTCGGGAGGAACTCATGGAGTGGGGGATCGAGGAAGCGAACGGTGGCGGGGAAGCCCTTGAGCGCCTTGAAGATTCCGTAGAAGTCGTCGCGCTGGTAGGGGAGGAGCTTGGCGAGGGCGGTTTCGCGGGCGGGGAGATTATCGGCAAGGATCATCTCGCGCATCGCGTCGATGCGGTCGCCTTCGAAGAACATGTGCTCGGTGCGGACGAGGCCGATACCGACGGCACCGAAAGCGATGGCCTCGGCGGCCTGCTTGGGGGTATCGGCATTGGTGCGGACGCTCATCTTGGTGGACTGGGCGCACCATTTCATGAGCTGCACGTAGTTCTTATACTTCTCGGTCTTCTGGGCTTCTTTGTCGTCGGAGAGGAGGCCGGAGATGATCTCGGAGGGGGCGGTCTTGATCTGGCCCGCGTAAACGAGGCCGGAGGTGCCGTCGATGGAGAGGAAGTCGCCTTCCTTGAAGGTCTGGCCGTCGATGACGGCGATCTTCTTGTCGTAGTCGATGGTGACGCCGGCGGCGCCGCAGACGCAGACCTTGCCCATCTGGCGGGCAACGAGGGCGGCGTGCGAGGACACACCACCGCGAGCGGTGAGGATGCCTTCGGCGGCGATCATGCCGCGCAGGTCTTCGGGGGAAGTCTCGACGCGGACGAGGAGAACTTTCTCGCCCTTCTCGGCGGCCTGCACGGAGCGGTCGGCGTTGAAGTAGATCTTGCCGGTGGCGGCACCGGGGCCGGCGGGGAGGCCGGTGGCGATGACCTTGGCCTTCTTGACCTCGGCGAGGTCGAAGATGGGGGCGAGGAGCTGCTCGAGCTGGTCGGCCGGGTTGCGGAGAACGGCGGTTTCCCAGTCGATGAGCTTTTCGCGAACCATGTCGGCGGCGAACTTCAGGCCGGCGGCGGCGGTGCGTTTGCCGTTGCGCGTCTGGAGCATGAACAGCTTGCCTTCCTGGATGGTGAACTCGACGTCCTGCACGTCCTTGAAGTGTTTTTCGAGGGTGGAGCGGACCTTGAGGAGTTCGGCGTAGCTCTTGGGCATGACGTCCTTGAGCTTGAGCACGGGCTCGGGGGTGCGGACGCCGGCGACGACGTCTTCGCCCTGGGCGTTGACGAGGAATTCACCGTAGAATTCGTTGGTGCCGTTGGCGGGATTGCGGGTGAACGCGACGCCGGAGCCGGAGGTCTCGCCGGTGTTGCCGAAGACCATGGCCTGCACGTTGACGGCGGTGCCCCATTCCGTGGGGATGTTATACTTGCGGCGATAGACGCAGGCGCGGTCGTTCATCCAGGAGGAGAACACGGCGCCGGCGGCACCACGGAGCTGGTCCCAGGCGTTGTTCGGGAAAGCTTTGCCGGTGCGATCTTTGACGAGGGCCTTGAAGCGCTTGATGAGCTCCTGCTGGTCGGCGGCGGTGAGCTCGGAGTCGATGATGTCGCGGTGGTAGGTCTCGTGTTTGAAGGTGTGGATCGTGTGCTCGAAGGGATCGTGGTCTTCGCCTTCGCGCTTCTGGACGCCCATGACGACGTCGCCATACATCTGGATGAAGCGGCGGTAACAGTCGTAGGCGAAGCGGGAGTTGC
>JANYJB010000065.1 GCA_025361935.1 Verrucomicrobiota bacterium | reverse complement strand
CACAACGCCAACGCTTCCTCCTGGTATTCCTTGCTGTATTTCTGCCGACTTCCCGCCGGCCTTTCCATCTGGGTCTTCATTTGGGTTTCCTTTCGCTTTTGACCCTTTCCTCCTGTCCGTCAATTCGGGGCAACCCCAGGGTGAGTTTTGTTATTTTTTCAACTTGGCCTTGCTCAGGTGGCATGATCCAGACCCAGGTTACAAACAGTCCGGAGACATAAATGACACTTGCTCGAGGTGGATTAGGTAGTCGAGACAGGGTTCTGGTGTTTTTTTTTGGGTGCCTCCGAGTCGTAGATAAGATTGCTCGAGGTGGAGGTTCACACAGTTGATTGAAGCGGTGGCTTCATGGGCATAACTATTCGATGTTTGCCTGGCGGTCTGCATTCATTCTTAACACGTGATTGAAGTGCAATGGGCGCCTTACCCTTACCCCATAAGCCCATTGAAATTTTAATCCCCCCAATCCCATGAGTTGCTTTCGTTTTGCCCCCTTTATCCTCGCCTCGGTTGCCGGACTTTGGTCGCCGGTCGATTCATCCGCCGCGCCCGACCGCACCCAATGGTTCCGCGAGGCCCGCTTCGGCATGTTCATCCACTGGGGCGTTTATTCCGTGCCCGCCGGGGAGTGGCAGGGCCAGCCTGTCAAAGGCATCGGCGAATGGATCATGAGCAACCGCCAGATCCCCGTGGCCGACTACCGTGCGTTCGCGAAAGACTTCACCGCCGCCAACTACGATCCGCAGTCGTGGGCGCGTCTCGCGCACGACGCCGGCATGAAATACGTGGTCATCACCGCCAAGCACCACGACGGCTTTGCTCTCTACGATTCCACCGCGAGTGATTGGAACGCCGTCAAAGCCTCCGGTGCCGGCCGCGATCTGCTCGCGCCGCTCGCCGCCGCCGTCCGCGCCGAGGGCCTGAAGTTCGGGTGCTACTATTCGCAGGCGCAGGACTGGATCAACCCCGGCGGCGCGAAGGCCCGCGGTAAAGGCTGGGACTCCGCCCAGGATGGCGACTACGACAAATATCTTCAAAACGTCGCCCTGCCGCAGGTCCGCGAGATCATCGAGCGCTACAATCCTTCGTTCATCTGGTGGGACACTCCCGTCAACATGACGCCCGAGCGCGCGAAGCCCTTCGTTGATGTGCTCGCGACCCATCCGGATATCCTGACAAACAACCGCCTCGCCAAGAGCGTCCCCGGCGACACCAAGACCCCCGAGCAGCACATCCCGCCGCGCGGCTATCCGGGCGAGTTGTTCGAGGTGTGCATGACGATGAACGACACTTGGGGCTTCAAGAAAAACGACACCAATTGGAAGAGCGTGCGCCAGATTCTCCGCAACCTCTCCGACATCTCCAGCAAGGGCGGCAACTTCCTCCTCAACGTCGGCCCCACCCCCGACGGACGCATCCCCGCCGTCAGCATCGAGCGCCTACAAGCCGTCGGCCGCTGGATGAAAATTAACTCCGAGGCCATCTACGCCACCGATGCCGGTCCGTTTTCCCGCCGCCTGCCTTGGGGCCGAGTTACCCAAAAACGCGCCGCTGACGGAGCGACCACGCTCTATCTGCACGTCTGGGAATGGCCCGCCGATGGCAAACTGCTCCTGCCCACCGTCACGCAGCTCGCCGCCGCCGGCCGCCTGCTCGCCGGCGGCGCTCCGGTCACCACCGCGATTTCGCCCGAAGGCCTGGTCGTGAGCCTTCCCGGTGCCGCCACCGATGCCGATGTCTCCGTCGTTCGTCTGGATTTCGCCAGGCCGGTCGTGGTCACGCAGGAGCCGTTTAACACGCCGGGCGCCGACGGCCGCGTGGAGTTTTCCGCGCAGGACGCCGATGCGAACGGCTCCTGGGACGGCAACATCCAGCTCCGCGACGCCGGTCCCAACGCTTATCTCACCGATTGGAAAAACCCGCAGTGGAGTCTCGAATACAAGCTCAAGACCCCTGCCGTCGCCAAGTGGACCGTCAGCGCCGAGGTCGCCGCCCCCGAGCCCGTCCAACTCCTGCTCTCCGTGGACAAGGTCGTGACGCCCGCCGCCGTCGCCGCCACCGGTCCCGGTCTGGCGTGGAAGACCGTCGAGCTCGGCGTGATCGAGCTTAAGGCCGGCGAAACCATGTTCGAGCTCAAGGGCGGCAAAGAGGGCTTGAAAGGGCTGAGCCTCCGCCACCTCTGGCTTACCCCGGTGCCCGCGCCCGCCGCCGTGGTGACCGCTCCCCTGGGGCGGGCGTTGCAACCCGACGCCGGCCAACGCCAGTTGATCGAGCGCGGCTACGGCATGTTCATTCACTTTGGGCTGAATACGTTTAACGAGGTCGAGTGGTCCGACGGCAAGTTGCCCGCCGCCAGTTTCAATCCGACCCGCCTGGACTGCGACCAGTGGATCCAGACCGCCAAGGAGGCCGGATTCCGCCACGTCATCCTCAACACCAAACACCACGACGGTTTCTGCCTCTGGGATTCGAAATACACCGACTACGACGTGGGCTCCGCGCCCGTGAAAACCGACATCGTCGCCGAGGTCGCCAAGGCCTGCCGCAAATACGGCGTCAAGCTGGGCCTCTACTACTCGCTGTGGGATCGCCACGAACCCGCGCACGGCGACAAGGACCCCGCGAAGTATGTCGCCTACATGAAAAACCAGCTCACCGAGCTCCTCACTAATTATGGCGACATCTGCGAGCTGTGGTTTGACGGCGGATGGGGCAAGCCGGATGAGGACTGGCGCATCCCCGAGATCTACGCGCTCATCAAGAAGCTCCAGCCGAACTGCCAGATGAGCGTCAATCACACCATCAACATTCCCGGAAAACCACGCAAGATCCGGGAGCCGGAGGATTACGTCCGGGGCGACCCGATCCGCTTCTGGCCGGTGGACTTCCGCACCAAGGATCCGAACCTCGTGCGGGCCGACGATCCCAAGGCATACACCGGGCCCGACGGCGCGCTGCACTACCTGCCGTTTGAGCACACCATCTGTATTTCCGACCGTTGGAACTGGTTTCAGAAAAAGAACATCGTGCCCGCCCGCACGCCCGACGAACTCGAGGAGTTGTTCTACTGGTGCACCGCCAACGACAACGTCCTGCTGGTCAACCTGCCGCCCGATCAGACCGGCCGCATCCGCGAGAACGAGCGCGCCGCGATTTTGAAAACCGCCGACCAGCTCGGCATCCGCGGTGGAAGCACTCCTTTGCCCGCCGCCCCCGTCAATCAGGCCGCCGGCGTTCCCGCCGAGTCAGACAGTGTTGTTTCGCCGCAATACGACGCCTCCAAAGCGGTGGACGGCAGCCTCGAACGCACCCGCTGGGCCGCCAAAGACAGCGTTGCCAGCCTCACGTTGTCTCCCGCCAAGCCCTTCGTCTTCGACCGCGTTTCCATCCATGAATACGCCGACATGAAAGACCTCGGGGACGGCTTTTCCAAGGAACGGAAGTTTCGCGTCCAGGAGTTCACCCTCGACGCCTTTGAGGGTGGCGCCTGGAAAACGATTTACCAAGGAACGGAAATAGGCGCCGCGAAAATCATCCATTTCGACCGGAAAACAACCGCGGAAAAGTTGAGGCTCCAAATCACCAAAGCCAGCGCCCCGGCCAGCATCTACCTGATCACCGTCGCGGACATGAGCACCCGGAGCGTGCGGTCCGCGCCCTAGGAATATCGCGAGCGGCGATACGGCGGCTCACTGCCTCGCGGCGCCCTCCGCCGCCCGCCTGCTAAATTACGCTTGCGCACCGGTTGCGCGGATTAACTAATCGCGGGCAATTCCGTGCGTTTATCTTCCGCGTAAGCGGCCCGATTCGTGCATTATAGGTCGATTAACCCGACCCCCTTTCCCTTTTCGTTTACATGGCCAAGATCATACCGTCACCGCTCTATACACCTGAACAAGAACATGATGCCTGTGGCGTCGGGTTCATTGCCAAGCTGACCGGCGAACGTTCCTCGGACGTTCTCAACCGCGCGCTCACGGCTCTTAAAGCCTTGGCCCATCGTGGCGCGATCGACGCCGATGCGGTGACGGGCGACGGCGCGGGCCTGCTCACGCAGATACCGGTCGAGCTCTTCAAGGACTATCTGGCCTCCAAAAAGCAGCCGCTTTTCCGCGATCAGGATCTCGGTGTCGGCATGATTTTCCTCCCGCGCGCCGACGAATACGCCCAGGCCCACGCCAAAAAAATCATCGAGGCCGCCGTCAAGGCCGAGGGTCTCGCCTGGCTCGGCTGGCGCGACGTCCCCACCGATTCCACCTGCCTCGGCCGCAAGGCCCTCGAGACCCAGCCGCTCATCGTGCAGGCGCTCGTCGCCCGCAAGGAAGAGATCACCGACGACGAATTCGAGCGTAAGCTCTTTCTCGCGCAGGGCTCCGCGCAGCGCCAAGCCATCGAGGCCAAGATCGAGGGCTTCTACGTGTGCTCGTTCTCCTCGCGCACCATCGTTTACAAGGGCCTCCTCACGCCCTCGCAGCTCCGCAAATATTTCGTCGACCTCAAGTCGCCGAAGTTCACCACCGCGTTCGCGATTTTCCACCAGCGCTACTCGACCAACACGTTTCCCACGTGGCACCTCGCGCATCCGTTCCGGATGATGGCGCACAACGGCGAGATCAACACCATCCGCGGCAACCGCAACCTCATGCGCGCCCGCGAAAACTCCGCCGCCCACGGCGTGTGGGGCGACCGCTTCGGGGATCTGAAGCCTCTCGTGCAGCCGTCCATGTCGGACTCGGCCAGCTTCGACAACGCGCTCCAGCTCCTCACGCTCGGCGGACGCAACCCCCAGCACGCGGCCATGATGATGATGCCGCCCGCCTGGGAGAAGGACAAGAAGCTGCCCTCCGAAACCAAGGCGTTTTTCCGCTACCACGCCTGCATGATGGAGCCTTGGGACGGCCCCGCCGCCGTGGTGTTCACCGATGGCAAGATCGTCGGCGCCTCGCTCGACCGCAACGGCCTGCGCCCCGCGCGCTACAAGATTTTCGACGACGGCTACGTCATCCTCGCCTCCGAAGCCGGCCTCGTGCACGACTTCCCCGGCAAGGTTGTCGAGTCCGGCCGTCTCGGTCCGGGCCGCATGGTCGTGGTGGATTTCGCCGCGCAAAAATTTCTCCGCGATACCGAGGTGAAGGCCGCCGTCACCGCCGATCCCCACTACCGCCAGTGGTGCGACGGGCATCTCGTCAACCTCCACACCCTCGCCGGGTCCACCCCCGCGCCCGCCGCCGAGGCGCCCGAAATTCTGCTCCCCGGCCAGCTCGCCTTCGGCTACGAGTCCGACGAGATGGAAATGGTCCTCGCCCCTCTCGCCGAGGGCGCCGAGCCCACCGGCTCCATGGGCGACGACACGCCGCTCGCCGTCCTCTCCCGCCGCCCGCGCCTGCTCTACACTTATTTCAAGCAGCTCTTCGCGCAGGTCACCAATCCCCCGATCGATTCCGTCCGCGAAAAGGCGGTCATGTCGCTGCACATGCTGCTCGGCGGCCGTCTCGGTCTCTTCGAGGAATTTCCCGTCAGCACCGGCCTCGTTGAACTTGAGTCGCCGATCCTCCTGCACCACGAGTTTGCCGCGCTCTCCAGCGTCCCCGCGCTGAAGGACCGCGTTGTCACGCTGCCCGCGCACTTCTCCGCCACCGCCGGCGCGAAGGCTCTCGAGCCCACGCTCAAGGCCCTCTCCGCTTCCGCCGAAAAGGCCGTCCGCGACGGCGCGAAGATCGTCGTCATCTCCGATTGCGGCGTCACCGCCCAGCAGGCCGCGATTCCCATGCTCCTCGCCGTCGGCGCGGTGCACCAGCAGCTCGTGCGCGCCGGTCTCCGCCTCCAGGCCGACCTCGTCGCCATGACGGGCGAGGCCCGCGAGGTTCACCAGATCGCCACGCTCCTCGGCTTTGGTGCCAACGCCATTTACCCGACGCTCGCGCTCTGCACCGTCGCCCAGCTCGCCGCCGCCGGCAAAACCTCCAAGCCCGTCGAGCCCGCCCAGGCCATCGCCAACTACCGCGAAGCCATCAACGCCGGTCTCTACAAGATCATGGCGAAAATGGGCATCAGCACCCTCGCGTCCTACCGCGGCGCACAAATCTTCGAGGCCATCGGCGTTTCGACGAAGGTCGTCTCCGAGTGTTTCACCGGCACCGCCTCGCCCATCGGCGGCATTGACTATCTCCAAATCGCCGAGGAGGCCCTCGTGCGCCACGCCCGCGCCTTCCCCGCCGTCGCGCCGGAGACGCCGCCCGCCCTCCAGCCCGAGGGTTACTACCGCGTCAACAAGCGCGGTGAAGGCGAATTCCACGGTTGGAACCCCAAGGTCGTCGCCTCGATGAACAAGTTCATCAAGGCCGGCGACTTCGCTGGCTACCAGGAGTGGAAGACCCAGGGCGACGAGCACCAGCCCGTCGCGCTCAAGGATCTTCTCAAAATCCGCTTCGGCACCAAGCCCGCCGTTCCCCTCGATGAGGTCGAGACCATCGAGGACATCCGCAAGCGTTTCACCACCGCCGGCATGTCCCTCGGCGCGCTCTCGCCCGAGATGCACGAAGCCCTCGCTATCGCGATGAACCGCATCGGCGGCAAGTCCAACTCCGGCGAAGGCGGCGAAGACCCCGACCGCTTCAACGTCCGCGCCAACGGCGACAACGCCAACTCCGCCATCAAGCAGGTCGCCTCCGGCCGCTTCGGTGTCACCGCCGCGTATCTCTCCTCCGCCAAGGAAATCGAGATCAAGATGGCCCAGGGCGCGAAGCCCGGCGAAGGCGGCCAGCTCCCCGGCGCCAAGGTCACCCCGCTCATCGCCAAGCTCCGCTACTCGGTGCCCGGCGTCATGCTCATCTCGCCGCCTCCGCACCACGACATCTACTCCATCGAGGATTTGGCGCAGCTCATCTTCGACCTGAAGGAGGTCAACCCGCGCGCCAAGGTCTGCGTGAAGCTCGTCTCGTCCTCCGGCGTCGGCACCGTCGCCGCCGGCGTCGCCAAGGCCTACGCCGACGTTATCCTCGTCTCCGGCCACGATGGCGGCACCGGCGCCTCGCCGCTCGCCTCCATCAAGAACGCCGGCTCCGCGTGGGAAATTGGCGTCGCCGAAGCCCACCAGGTTCTGATGATGAACCAGCTCCGCGGACGCGTCACCCTCCGCACCGACGGCGGCATGAAGACCGGCCGTGACATTGTTATCGCCGCCCTGCTCGGCGCCGAGGAGTTCAACTTCGGCACCGCCGCCCTCATCGCCGGCGGTTGCGCGATGTTCCGCGTCTGCCATCTCAACACCTGCCCTGTGGGTGTCGCCACGCAGCGCGAAGACCTCCGCGCCAAGTTCCGTGGCAAGCCCGAGAATATCATCAACTTCTTCAACGCCGTCGCCGAGGACGTCCGCCATTACCTGTCCAAGCTCGGCGCGCGCACCATCAACGAGATCATCGGCCGCGTGGACCTCCTCGAGCAGATCGACGACCCCGCCAACCCGAAGACCAAGTTACTCAACCTTGGCGGCCTCCTCCATAATCCTGATCCCACCGGCGAACTCGACCGCTACCACACCCGTGAGCGCAACGAGCGTTTCGGCGGCGAAGGCTCCCTCGACGAAGCCATCCTCCAGGAGGCGCGCGACGTCATCATCGGCGAGTCCAAGAGCCTCACGCGCCGCTACAAGATCACCAACGTCAACCGCGACGTCGGCACGCAGCTCTCCGGCCAGATCGCCTACGTGCGCGGAGACGAAGGCCTGCCCTCCGGCACGTTCGACCTCACGTTCACCGGTTCGGCCGGCCAGTCGTTCGGCACGTTCCTCGTCAACGGCGTCCGTCTCACCCTCATCGGCGAGGCCAACGACTACGTTGGCAAAGGCATCAACGGCGGCGAGATCATCATCCGCCCCAAGCCCTCCGAGACGTTCCCTTGGCACGCGCAGTCCATCCTGGGCAACACCTGCCTCTACGGCGCGACCGGCGGCACGCTCTTCGCGGCGGGTCGCGCGGGCGAACGCTTCGGCGTGCGCAACTCCGGCGCCACCGCCGTCGTCGAGGGCGTGGGCGACCACGGACTCGAATACATGACCGGCGGCCTCGTCGTCATCCTCGGGCCGACTGGCACCAACTTCGGTGCCGGCATGAGCGGCGGCCTCGCCTTCGTGTATGACGCGAAGGACGAGTTCCCCGAGCGGATCAACCCGGCGATGATCGGCCTCGAACGCCTCTCCCTGCCGGACGAAATCGCGAGTCTGAAGAAGCTCATCCAGGCCCACTTCAAGCTCACCGCCAGCCCGCACGCGCAGGCTTTGGTGGAGAACTGGGACGCGACCGTGGCCAAGTTCTGGAAAGTCGTGCCCTTTCCGCCGACTCCCGATGCCCCGAAGCCCGTTTACAGCTTCAACGCTGCCAATATCCCCGTCGCGGTCTGAGCGATCTCAATACCGCCCTTTCCAACGCCGCACCCCAAAACGGGTGCGGCGTTTTTGTGTCCGTGTTCCCTGACCCGGCCGGCGTGAAATATGTTTTCATCCGCCCTCCGCTCGGGTGCAGTGATAGCCATGTTGTCCAAACCCATTCCCGGTTCCACCGGCGACGTGCTCATCTGCCTACCGTCCCCTTACGTGCCTCATCCGGCCACGGGGCTGCTGTATTTCCCGCGCTTCCTCGCCAAGTGCGCCTACGTGAAGGCCCACGGCGCGCTCCCGCCCAGCTATGCGAAGAACTACAAGCGCGGGCTCGATCGCTTCCTCTCCTTGCACCTCGGCATCGATCCCGCCGCCGTCGAGAAAATCGTCTTCGAGTCGTCCACCTCCGAGGAAATCGAGACGAAACTCAAAACCCTCCTGCCCGGCGACGTCCGCGCCGCCAAATGGAACCGCGAACTCGTTCAGAAGGGCATGACGCCCGCCGGTCGCGAGTTTCTTAAAGAGGCGCTCACCGCCATGGGCTGCGCCGACCGCGCCGAGCAGATCATCAGTGTCCCCGACCTCATTGATTTCGACGAGGGCCGCATCGAATAAGAAAAACATTTTTCCGCGGATAACACGGATCAACGCGGATAAAACCCGAAGACCCCCGCCAACCTTCCTATGTGTTGGGTTTATTTTTCATCCGCGCCATCCGCGTAATCTGCGGAAGGTTTGGGTTTGTAAAACCAGGCACCGCATTTTCTTCATTTCCTGAGTTCCAGATTCAAGATTTTTGACTTACATTTTCCCTCCCATGATCAAAGGCCAGAAAGTCGTCTGCATAAACGACACCTTCACCACCGTCATCCGCGCCATCTACAAGCAGCTGCCGGTAAAAGGTAACACCTATACGATCCGCGAGGTCTTCCTGGGCCGCGAGAAGGTCGTGAAAGGCGGCGATTCCGCGACGGTGGGACTGTTATTGGTCGAGTTGACCAACCCGCAAGACCCCTTTCATACTGGAAATCAGGAACTTGGGTTTTCATCTGAGCGTTTCGCCCCGCTTGAGGAGCATCCTGACGAAGAAGAGGAAGTCGGCGAACTGATCGGCGCAGGCGCGGAAAAAGGCGGCTATTGGATGAATTGAAACGCGGTCGCCGGCTTGTGCGGCGGGTGGAACGCGTTGACCTCAACGCGTTGAAGTGAAGCCGCCTTTTCCGACCAGCGCGTTGGGTCAACACACTCCACCTTGCATGCCCCCAAATGCACAAAAGAAAACAGCCGCCCGGAAACCGGACGGCTGTTTGGGAAGGATAAGCAACGAGTGCTTTCCGTTACTTCTTCTTCTTCGCGGCTGGCTTCTTTTTGGCAGCAGGCTTCTTCGTCGCGACAACTTTCTTTTTGGCTTTGGCCATGATGTATTCCTTGATGGATGTTTGGTTCTGGTATGACGCCCGGAGGTATTAGCGCCGGACGTTTGGCGCACTGTGCGCCGCGCATCGTCAGCATCAATAAGCCGCGAAGAATTGCAAGTGCCCAATGAGCGGTTGCTTGTGTTTTGAACCTGGGCGGCCGTGAAAATATCTTTGTATCGAATAAAAGGATATAAAAAAACAGCGTTTTTAAGAGGAGAAATCCATTCGGAGGCTTTTGGCGGCGGAGAGGAAGTCCCGGATGACGGGCGCCAAAAAAAATGCGCGAATGACGCTTTTGTGCGTGAAAAAATGCGCCGTTGCGCGCCTTCCGCGCGGATTTTTCGCCGATGACGCGCATGGCATAATTAAAATCGCGGCGGATGTTCGCATCCAATCCGTCGCCTTCGCGCGCTTCGCGGGAACCAAAATCATCCGCCGGATCCGCGCCGCAAAAATGCGAAGCCTTGCGTAAGTCCGGCGCGCATTTTCATGTCGTTGTGATTCCGGTGCGGTTTCATTTTTCGCAAAATTTCCGGTTTGAAACCGGATGCGTGCGTAATTCCGCCGCAAAATTTTGCCGCGCACATTTCCGGATGCGTGCGAAATTCCGCGGACTGATCGCATGGTTTCGTTGCTGTGTTTGGCGCCGCCGTTCGCGCGGCCTTCCTTTCGGCCAACGCGTGCGGCTTTCCTGACAATAAATAGTCAACTTTAGGCCCGTCCCCCCGTTGACATTGAAACTGAGTCTCAGTTGACTGCTCTTTGTCATGATGACCGCCGAATTCCGCCAGCCCCGCCCGCGTATGCCGCTCACCGAGCTTCCGGTGGGGGCGACCGGCCGCGTGTGCGCCTTGGACGGCGAGGCGGCTCTTTGCCAACGTCTTCGTGAGATGGGGTTTTGCGAATCCGCCGTCATCGAGAAGGTCTCCGGTGAGCGCACGCTGCTCTGCCAGCTTTGCGGCACGCGCATCGCCCTGAGCGACCGCGCGGCGCAGCATATCGTGGTCGAGCTTATCCGCGGCGGCGTCTGAACCGCCCGCGCTCCGTTCATGGCCGAGACCATCAAACTTTCCTCCCTTGCCATCGGCGCCAGCGCCGTCGTCCGGGAATATCCTAAGCAGGGCAACGCCTTCCTGCGCCTCCGCGAGATGGGTGTGCTGCCCGGCACCACGGTCACGCTCATCCGCACCGCACCCCTCGGCGATCCGCTTGAAATCAAAGTCCGCGGCTACAACCTCACCCTGCGCAAGACCGAGGCCGAGCACGTGCTCGTCGAGGCGCTGAAGCCCTCAACCTGAGCCGCCGCGATGCCCGCCGACACCGCCAAGCCCGCCGCGCCTTCGCGCACGCCCGTTTACGCTCTCGTCGGCAATCCTAACTGCGGCAAGTCCACGCTTTTCAACGCCCTCACCGGCCTCAAACAGAAGATCGGCAACTATCCCGGCGTCACCGTCGAGAAGAAGATCGGCACCGCCTATTCGCAGCACGGCCACCCGCTCACGATCATCGACCTGCCCGGCGCCTACTCGCTCGCGGCGCGCTCGCCCGACGAGGCCGTCCTCCGCGACGTGCTCCTCGGCCGCCGCGCCGATACGCCCATCCCTGACCGCATCGTGTGCATCGCCGATGCGACCAACCTCGAGCGCAACCTATACCTCGTCCACCAGATCCTCGATCTCGGTCGCCCTGTCATCCTCGTTCTTAACATGATGGATGTCGCCGAGCGCGCCGGCCTCGTCGTCCGCGCCGCCCGCATGGAAAAGGAACTCGGCATCCCCGTCATCGCCTGCGAGGCGATCAACGGCAAAGGCCTCGTCGAGCTGAAGCTCGCCATGAGCCGCCACGACCTGCCGCTCTCCCGCCACTCGTGGGCCATCCCCGCGCCCATCGCGCCCGCCGTTTCCGAGATCGCCGCGTCCCTCTCCGAAAACGACCGCCGCCCCCCGCTCATCGCCCGCGCCGAGGCGCTGCTTCTCCTCACCGACCAGGACAGCGTGCGCGTCGCCGGGTCGCGCCCGCTCAGCGAGCGCACCGTGGAAATACTCCGCTCCTGGGAAAAACGCTGGGCGGCGCAGGGCACCGACTGGGCCGGCGCACTCGTCAACTCCCGCTACGACGCCATCACCGAGCTCTGCACCCACGTGATCGAGCGCGGCGGCATGAAAACCGGTGCCAGCGTCTCCGACCGCATCGACGCCGTGGTCACCCATCCCGTGTGGGGCTGGGTTGTCCTCGGCGCCATCATGTCGGCGCTTTTCCTGAGCATCTTCACGCTCGCCCAGTTTCCGATGGACTGGATCAGCGAACACATGGCGTCCCTCGCCGACGCCGTGAAACACGCCATGCCCGCCGGCGACCTGCGCGACCTGATCACCGACGGCGCGATTGGCGGGGTGGGGGGCGTGGTGATTTTCCTCCCGCAGATTCTCATCCTGTTTTTCTTCATCGGCCTGCTGGAAAGCACCGGCTACATGGCGCGCGCCGCCTTCATCATGGACCGGCTCATGAGCCGCGTCGGGCTCAACGGCAAATCCTTCATCCCCATGCTCAGCTCCTACGCGTGCGCCATCCCCGGCATCATGGCGACGCGCACCATCGAGGACACGAAGGACCGCCTCGTAACCATCCTGGTCGCCCCGCTCATGAGCTGCTCGGCCCGCCTGCCGGTCTATCTGCTCATGATCGCCGCGCTCTTCCCCGTGGCGACCGTGCCGGTGGCGGCGAAGGTCGGCATCATGATCTCCATGTATGCGCTCGGCACGCTCGGCGCGTTCGGCTTCGCGTGGCTCTTCAAACGCACCCTGCTCAAGGGCGAGCCGCCGCTCATGATCATGGAGCTGCCGCCCTACCGCCTGCCCAAGATCCGCGACGTCGCGCTCCACATGGTTGAGCGCGCGTGGCTGTTTCTCAAGCGCGCCGGCACCATCATCCTCGGCATCTCCATCCTCCTCTGGGCGCTCACCGCCTACCCGAAGGCTCCCGTCGGCGCGACCGACGCGCAGCAGATCGCGCAAAGCTACGCCGGCATGGCCGGACACGCGCTCGAGCCCGTCATCAAACCCCTCGGCTTCGACTGGCAGATCGGCATCGGCCTCATCACGTCGTTCGCCGCCCGCGAGGTTTTCGTGAGCTCGATGGGCGTGATTTTCAACGCCCAGAGCGGCGAGGGGAACACCGCCCCGCTGCGCGACGCCCTGCTCGCCGCCAAGTGGCCCGACGGACGCCTCCTCTTCACCCCGCTCGTGTGCATCACGCTCATGGTGTTTTATGTTTTCGCGATGCAGTGCATGAGCACGATCGCCGTCGTGCGCCGCGAGACCAATTCCTGGCGCTGGCCGCTCTTCCAGATCGCCTACATGACCGGCACCGCGTGGTTCGTGTGCCTGCTCATCCACCAGATCGGTCGCGCGCTGGGGTATTGAAGCCGGGGTTTCCCGCGGATTACGCGGATGAACGCAGATGGAATACCCTCGGGCATCCCTGTCTTAATAAATCCGCGTGATCCGCGGTTAAAAATTCCGTCGTATGTTGGTTCGTGTGCCTGCTCATCCACTAGGTCGGTAGCGCGCTGGGGTGTTGAAATCGGGTTTTTTCGCGGATGACGTGGATAAGCACGGATAACTGAGGAGGCGGGGCGTGTAATGCGCGGACAAAACTACCCTCCGATAAATCCTAGCCAAGCCGTCGGTTCCGACCTTTTCGCCTTCGTGTCTTCGTGGTAAATCACATCCCGTTTGCCGTAATCCGCGACCATCTGCGCAATCCGCGGTAAAAAACTCCGGCGTTTGCCTTCCGCCGCCGACCGGCCAAGCTTTGACCATGACTTCCAACTGGCAGACCCCGCTCGCCCTCCTCGTGGTGCTCGTCGCTGCGGGGTTGATCCTGCGCGGCGCACTCCGGAAGCGCAAAACCCCCGGCTGCGGCGGCGGATGCGGCTGCCCGACGGACAAGTTTAAGGCCGGACTGAAGAAGTAGGGCGCCTAGGCCCGGTGCCTCTGCCGGATGAGCCTGCTGCGTTTGACCGGATCGTCCCGTCCGTCGAGCACGGCGACCACCACGCTGCGCGCAGCTTCCTGCACGAAATAGACGATGTAGTAGGACTGCTTGAGCACGACCCGCTGAACCGCTCCGAACTTGTGTGGAAACAAATCAGGGTTCCACGCGATCCAGCTTACCGTCTCCTCGTATTTTTGCAGGAGATGCTCCCGCCCGTCGGAGCGCCACGATTGATAATGCAGGATCGCGGCGATCAAATCATCGGCCACTTCCGGCAGGGCTTCGACAGGCTTGCTGTTCACGCCGAACGCACCCGCCGCATTAACTCTGCGTGGGAAACCGGCTTGCTGGTCCCGGATTTGTAGTCGGCCAGCCGTTTTTTGAGCACACGTTTGTGCGAGTCCGGCACCGGCATGGATGCCTCGTTGGTGGCGGACAACCACAGCCGCTCGGCGATTTCGAGACGCTTGCGCTTGGGCAGGCGGAGCAAATCGGAGAGAACGGCGGGAGGCATGGTGCAACCCTTGAAACTTCAAGGCGTCAGCGCAAGCGCGGCGTGTCGCCCTAGGCGGCTGCCCGACGGACAAGTTTAAGGCCGGATGGAAGAAGTAGGGCTGATCAAGACGGGTTTAACCACGAAGGACACAAAGGGCGCGAAGGGTCGGGCAAACCGGCCGTTTGAAAACGATTAGTAGTCATTTTATTAAAATTCTTACTTTTCTAAAATTGACTTACTTTTTAATACCAATCCTGCTTTGAAGCATGGCTATGACTTCCCAAGCTGAGACAGTTCAGTTCACAACCAAAGGCCAGATCGTCATTCCGGCCCGTTTTCGCAGGGAGCTTCAGATTCAGGATGGCACCAAGGCATCGGTTACCATCACCCCCGAGGGCATCCTGCTCAGGCCTATCACAAGCCAGTCTATCGGACGGTTGCGCGGATTGTTGAAACGCAAACCCGGCGAACCGGCGTTCGCCGAACAATGGGCTGCGCACAAACGCGAAGAACGCGAAATCGAGGAAGCCAAACATGCCCGCCGCCCCGGTGCTCGATAGTTTTGCTCTGCTCGCTTTTCTCTACGGGGAGGCGGGCGAGGCCCAGGTTGCGGCCCTGCTTGAAAAAGCAAACTCGCAGGATGCGCCCTTGCACATGACCGAGGTGAACTATGCCGAGGTGAAATACTCTGTGCTGCGAAAGGAAGGCGCCGACCGCTGGATGGAGATTGAGCACGCACTGCCCACGCTTCCCATCAGGTTTCACCCCGCGACACGCGAACTGGCCGATCTTGCCGCCATCTACAAAGCCGCCTATCGGATAAGCTTGGCCGACGCCTTTGCCGCCGCGCTGGCGAAAGAAAAGAAGGCCGAGCTCGTAACCGGCGACCCCGAGTTCAAGCCGCTGGAGAAAGAAATCAAAATCCTCTGGCTGACCGCCAAAGGCTGATGCGGGTGCGGTTGGCGAAACCAAGGCGGGTTTAACCACGAAGGACACGAAGGGCGCGAAGCTCCCTTTGACTCGGGATTCCCTTTTCCAACGCTCTCTGTATCCGGCATCTTGTCTCTAGTGCGCCCGCTCGGCCGCCTTGTGCTTGAAAGCAAAGAGGCACACCGCGATCAGCACGATCAACGTCGCCGACGCGGAGTAGCGGCTCAACTCCAGCCCTCCCTTCCCTAAAGGCTTGTCCAGAAAGTCGCCCACCACCGCGCCCAGGGGACGCGTGAGGATGAACGCCGCCCAAAACAACGCCGTGCGCGAAACCTTCGTGCGGTAATACAGCGCCGCGAGCACCGCCAGCATCCCGCCAAAGACCAACGCACTGCCGAGATAGCCCATGCCCGCCGAATCCGCCGTCCAGTCACCCAGCGCCGTGCCCAGCGTCTGCGAGAACATGATCGTCGTCCAATAAAACGCCTCGGATTTTGCCGACACCACCGTGGTCACGTCGATCGACCCGAGCGCCCGATGCCAGACAAACAGGGATGCCAGCAACGCCAGCAGCAGGATGGTGGTTCCTCCCGCGTAGCCGATGCCCAGCGAGCGGTCCGCGAAATCTGCCAGCGTCGTCCCCACCGTGGTCGTGGCGATGATCGTCAGCCAATAAATGACGGGATGAAACGCCTTTGCCCTGATCTGGACGGCCACCGCGACGGCAAACAAAGCCGCGAAGACGCCGGTGCTCACCAGATAGCCGAGGTTCATGGACATCGACAGGGCGTCCCCCGCAGTTTCCCCCAGTGTCGTGGCGAAAATCTTTATGATCCAGAAGAGCAGGGTGACTTCCGGCACCTTGCTGGGAATCGCCGGGTTGGTGGGGGTCGTCATTTTTTCGGTCTCCGTGGGATGGAATTGGGCCCCGCCCCGAGCGGGGCGGGGCCATGAAAGGCTTCCCGCTCTTTTCGGGCCTTGCGCGGGAAGGTGCGAGCACAACCTGCTACGGGTCATAAAAGCAAACCTCCGCGAGGGCGCATTTATGACTCATCGCCTGTTAACTTTTAACCCGCGAAGCGCCCGGAGGGCCGACGGAGTCGGCGTTAACCGCGACATGTCGCTCGTTCCCGCCGTAGCGCGGGAAACGACGGATGCGGCATCCGGGTTAAGTCATAAATCCGGTAGAGTGGTCGGATGCCAAAAGCCAAAGCGCCGGAGCTCGTCCGGCTCGGGGAAAATGTAAGAAAACGCCGCGAAGAGCGGGAGTGGACGCAGGAGCAACGGGCCGAAATGATACTCATAGTCCGTGGTATGATAGTCGGCTATTCATTAGCGTCTGACGGATGCCACCCAAGAAGGACAGGAACATCGTGAAACAATTTGGAGTAACCGTTCGTGCGCGTCGCGCTGCTCTGTTTCTTGAATTTACCGACACGGTTTTGGACAAATCTACGTGCGTTAAGGCTTACGCCGTAGAAATGGGTGCAACTCTTCGAGTCCAATTCGTCTGTGACGGAGACTGGTATTTCATCTGCACAAACAAGGAGGGTAACTACGAGACGCCAAAGGGAACGTTTCGCGATCTCTATGTCCGATCAGAGCAGACGACTGCATGCCCTTGTCCACGAACGTCCGTGAAGTCGTTGATCGCTCACCAAGGTTTGCTAGTGCCGTGTTGATGGTGGCACTCAGTCCTTAAAAATATTCTCACGGTGATATTCCAGAAACTCAGGCAGTGGTTCTGAAAGCTGCTCGGGTTTACGAATCGGCTTACCTTCATAAGCTACGAAATTCTGTTCGAGCGCGGGTGACGGAAGATGCTTTTTGAGCCGTTTGCTGAGCACAAGGCGACTGTCGCCGTCCAAGGTGATTAAGCCCGAGTCGAAAGCGGCGTCATGGAGGTTCGATAGGCAAAGTCCGTTGGATGGATTCAGCCGATCAGCGGGAAAGTCACTCCACGGACGGATGTGGCTCGCGATCAAAAGACGCGGCACCGAGATGCCGGTGATGCAGCAGCGCACGCCGTAAGCGTTTAGCACCGACTGACGGAAGAATTGCTGCCCTCGACGCAACTTCACCGTGCTCAGTTTTTCAGTCGGGCCCGTTGGAATCGTGCGAACGCTGGGCTCCAGCCGCACGCGGTCACGTTGAAGGAAATCAACCTCCTTTGTTTCATCTGCGGTGAAGAGATTGTGAAGCAGCGCCTCACTTTCTGGAGCCAGAATACCGACATTACCGTAAAACTCCCTCCACATCTCCCTATCCTGTTTTGACGCACCTTTTAGCCCCTTTATCCCACGAGCAGCTAGCACAGGATCAAGAGAGGCAAAATTACAAAGCTTCATGGATAGACTGCCCGGCTTCCGGCCCATTTTTGCTGCTACCTCTTTGATGAGAGGGTTAGTCTTATGCAGTTTTCCGAACGGCAACTTACAATAAAGGTTCAGTGCAATTAGAGTGTGGGTGCGTGTCCACGGAACGTTGGGTTCTTTCGTCATTGCGTAACGTTGGCGAATCACTGCTCCCATGCGAAGCTTAGGTTTTTTAGATTTGGACTTCTCGAAAGGCTAAAACCTGGCCAGGTGAGTTAGTCCATAATGGGCACAATCTACACGCTTCGGCTGGAACGAAACGATCTTGGGCAACTTCTCGACGGCCTGCAAAGTCGGTCCGAGGCATGGCACGGAACGACGGAGTATCTGGAATCCGGTGTTACGCCGCACGACGACTTCGTGATTGAAGAATGTAGCGACGCTGAAGAGGCGCGGGCCATCGCAAAAGATTATGACCGCATCATCGCGACCATCAAAGCGCAGATGAAATCACAGGAGGAATCGGCATGAGCGCGACACCACGAAAGGGTTTCTGCATTTTTATAAACTCTGTTTGCGAGGGAGAAATTCCATTGTGGCGTGACGAAAAAGGCATGCCCCTCGTATATTCTGACGAGATAAATGCCCAGCGTGAGATTGCCGATGATCTGATCATTCGACTTCAGCAATTCATGGAGGGCGAACGAGACTTCGATGATGCGATCACGATCAAAGAATATATTGTGCATATCACAGTGCTTTCCGACGGCTCGGTGGTGGACGAATATGGTCGGCGATTTGGCAAAGGGCCGTAAGGCAACAAAACCACGGAGTTGCGGTTGATCGGCGTCTTCAAAAGCCAAGGCATCACCGGCTGGCGGCGGAAGGCGGCGGTCTTCGGCAAGCCGGACTTTATTTTTCCGAAGCTCAAATTCGCGGTCTTCGTGGACGGGTGTTTCTGGCACGGGTGTCCGCTCCACGGCACGCAGCCGAAGACCAATCGGAAATTCTGGCAGACCAAGATTACTCGCAACCAAGCCCGCGACCGGCTCGTCACCCGCACCCTCCGCCGCGCCGGCTGGCGCGTGTTGCGGATATGGGAACACGAGTTGAGGAAGGAGAACGGGCGGCGTCTGCTGGCGCGTCTGCGCCGGGCGGGGGTAATTTAGGCGTAGGCGTGGCCGCCTTGGCCTTGCGCGGCTTCCATGCCCAAGGTGAGGGCACTTTCCAGCATGAGCTTCACCACGGGGTTGCATCCGCGGAAACGTAATTTGCCTCGGGCTTCGAGGCCGTGCTGGACGAAAAGCGGAACTACGAGGGCGTTGGCGAAGGAGCTGTTCACACCGCGCACGCCGGTGAAATCAAGAACGATGGTCTCGTAAACCGAGAACACCGGTTCGATGTGGCGCAGACGATACTCGGCCGCGCGGGCACCTTCGGCCAGATAGGTGCCGAGGTCGGATGCGAGAATGAGTTCGTGTTTCATGGTTCGAAAAGATCGTCGAAAAGAGGCGAATCGTCCAGCAGGCGCAAGCGATGTTTCACGGTTCGCAGGAGGCGTTGGTGGTCTATTAATTTGGGCTGAGCAACTTGCACTGCACATAGCGTGCCTAGCCAAGGGGCGGACAAAAGCAGCTCGGAGGGGTATTCGTGCTGCGCGATGTGATTAAACTGAAAGAAGCCGGCGTGACTTACGAGACTGAAAATACCGTCGGTATCATGAGCCAGTTCCTTGAGGATGGACAAGCCGACACCGGCGTTTACTCCGGCACCCCATGCCGAGGCCACGTTGAGTTTGGACGACACTCTTGGCTTCAGGGCGAGGCGCACGGCATCGAGATCGTTCATCGCGGGATCCCAGAAGTCCGGCTTGGTTTCCTGAAAGCTGCCTCGAATGCCGATTCCCGCGTCGGCGATCGCAAGGCGCACGATGCCCTGTTTGGGGTAGGTCTGTGCGAGAAGGAATCCTTCGGCGCGTGCGTGTTGCAGCACGTTGTTGATGAGTTCTGTCGCCGCATAGACAACCAGATCATAGGGTCCCGTTTGCTCCGGATAATCGGTGATGGCGGCTTGCTCGGGAAAAAGGCAGTCGGCCACCTCGCCGGCGACTTTATCCACTTGGCCTACGAGCGAGGCGTCAATTCGGCGAATCGGAACAAAACGCCCCGCCGGATCGAGACGGCGGAAATTTTCCGGCAAGGTGATGCCGCAATGCCGGATAAAATCTATGCGCTGTAAATAGGAGCGTGCGGGAGCGTGTTGGAGATTTAGTAGTTCGAGCGTCCGCCCCGCATTTTGCTGGTGGCGAACAAAGGAGACAAGGGCGGTCAACGGACCCGGTGTATAAAACTCCACATCTTGGAAATCGAGCGCGAGCAGAGGGCCGGAAATTCGTGCATGCTCAGCCAGCTGCAGGCTGAAGATGTCCAAGTTTTCATCGTAGGCCACACGAGGCAGGCGCAGTGGAAGCGGTGTGGACATGGAGGACCGAGGTTCGCTCTATACGGGCAGAAGTGTAAGAGCGGTGCAAGCGCACCGGCGCGGCGTTTACAGCGGCTGGGCGCCGATGGTGCCGTCGAGGCTCGCGAGGTAGGCCGGGCTTTGCACGCGGGCGAGCTCGGCCTTCGCGTGCGCGAGGCGGGGCTTGAGGCCCATGCGCGCGACGACGTCGGCGTAAACCGGTTCGTCGAGGAGCGATTCGAGCGTCTTGACGTGGCGCTGCCAGAGTTTCGTTTCGCCTGCCTGCTTCGCTTCGAGGCGGGCGCGATACCATTCGCTTTCCAAGAGGGCATCACGGGTGAAGAGAGCGCGCACTTCGGGCGAATCGAGGCCGCGGCCCTTGTAGTCGCCGTTAGCCATGATGGAGAGGAGCGCCTTGAGGGGTGGGCACGCGAGGTGGATACCGCCGTCGGCAAAATAACTTTCGGCGACGCGTTTGTGGGTCGTCACCATGGTGTCCATGCCTTCGGCGAAAACGGCGGCGTCCTGGAGCTCGGGGCGGAGCATTTCGTCGGTGAAGACGACGTGGGGGTGGGTGAAGACGCGGGCGAAGTAGATGCGGACGAAGCGCGAGGTGATGCGGTAGCCGAGGCGGCTGGAGAGGACTTTTTTGCCGTCGTGCTCGAGGTCGGCGCAGCGTTCGAGGCAGCCTTGGGAGATGAGGGCCTTGGCGCTGCGCTCGGCGGGCGTCATGCGGGAGAAGACCTCGGGGATGAGGAGCGAGACGTCGTGATCAACGCGGACCTTGGGCCCGACGCAGCCGGCGGCGGAGACAAACACGTCGTGGCCGGTGAGGATGAGGCCGACGAGGGTGGCGTTGAGGTCGATGATGGCCGGGAGCGCGTTGAAGGGGCCCTTGGTGAGCGCGCCCTCGGAGCCGGCACCGGTGGTGGAGGGCGACTTGCCGGTCATCGAGCTGATGAACTCCATGAAGAGCTCGGGCAGTTCCAGGTAGTGGATGGGGTTGAAAACGCAGAGCGGGCGGACGCCGGGCTCGGGCGGGTTGTTGCGGCGGCCGGGGACGACGATGTCCACGGGCGTGTGCAGCGGGGCGTCGGGCGCGAGGCGGCGGTGGAGGCGCTGGCCGAGGGCGGCGAGGGCGGTGGCGCGCGGGTTGGCAACGTCGGGGCGGACCTGGAGGTAGCGCGGGTTTTTGGTGGGCTTGCCGTCCACGATGCGCGGGTGGGCGGAGGAGACGAAGTAGGCGGGCGCGGCACCGGAGGCGGCCTTGCGGATGAGCTGCTGCATCGGCTCGGTGTAGGCGGAGAAGCCGACGGCGTCCTCGATGAGGGCGCGGGCGTTTTCGGCGGTAAGCGGCTCGTAGTTGGAGATGAAGGTGGACGGCGAGGCCATGTCGGCTTCGGCTTGTTTGTCGTAGCCGCGATGGATGGCGTCGTCGGGGCGTTGGAAGAGGAGAGCCTCGCAGTTTTCGACGAATTTGAGGGAGGGGGCGGAGGACGGGTCGCTCACGCTCCCCGCTACTTTGACTGAGCTGGCGGGGGCTACGACGGAGGCGGTGATGTCGTCCTCGCGCTGGACCTTGGCGGCGGGGTGGAAGTCGTGGCGGAGGCCGAAGACGCGCCAGGAGCCGTCCTCTTCGTAGCCGACGCGGAGGGTGTTCACGATGAGCTTGCGGCCTTCGAGCTTCAGTTCGTTGCCGGGGAAGCCGTTGATGATGTCCACGGAGAAGTGGCTGCGCCAGTCGGCGCCCCACTCGGGTTTGTAGTAACGCTTGATGACGAAAACGAGTTCCTTGATGTGCTGCGGGATGGCGCGCAGCCAGGCGTTGTGCTCGTCAGTGTAGTCGTTGCGGGAGGGCGTGAGGAGCTTGATGACGGAGCCGAGCGAGCGTTTCTCGCTGAGGATGGGGCGGTGGTCGGAGCTGATGCGGGCCGGGTCCTTGAAACGGGCGGAGCAGTCGCGGGCGAGGAGGGTGGTGACGGCGTCGAAGTCTTTCTCGATGTCGGCGATGAAGACGTGGCCGGGGAGGATGGCGTCGGAGATGGCTTTGGAGATCTCGGACTTGCCGCCGCCGGAAACGGTGCAGGGCTTGTGGCAGATGAAGCCCTCGGCGACGGTGCCGACGAGGCGCCACTGGCCGCGCTGACCGCGGACCTGCTCCATGTGGACATGGTAGCCGCTGGGGCGGACGTAGGATTTGCCGGCAAGGAGCTTGAGTTTGAAATCGGTGCCGGCGGCGGTTTTCCAAGTGATGCTCTGGGTGCGCAGGTTGAAGTGGGTGAGCTCGGGCACGAGCACGATGGACGGGTCAACGTTGTCGAAGGCGTGGCCCTCGGGCTGGAGGACAAAGCGTTTTGGATCGCGGGCGACGACGGCATCGACGGTGTAGCTCGTGTCGGCATCGGCGTAGCCAGAGAAGTCGTCGCCGAGGTCGTAACTCGGGAACACGAGGGCGCCGCCGGCGTGCTCTTCCTCGCCGAGGCCGTAGAGATTGCTCGCGAAACTGATCTGGGTCTTCACCTCTTTCTTGCAGTAGCCGTAGTAGTTGTCGGCGATGAGGGTGACCATGGTGCCGCTGGCGTCGCGGGCGCAGAGTTTGAAGGCGCTGCCCCCGTTGTAGAGCTCGTCCTCGTTTTTCCAGCACATGCCGTCGCGGCGCTGGCGGGGCGTGGCGAGATCGTAGTGGGGCAGGCCGACGAGGTGCTTGCGAACGCCGATGAGGTGCGGGGCGAGGATGACGCAACCGGTGTGGCCGGACCAGCCGTCCACATCGAGGCCGGCGTTGTTTTCGGGGAGGTAGGGATCGCCGGCGTTGCCGAAGATAGACTCGACGAAATCGAGGTTGGAAACGAGCGAGCCGGGCGCGAAGAAGCGGATCTCCATGCGCTTCTCGCCGATGAAGCCGGGGACGGCGGGCACGACGAGCGGGCGCAGCATGAGCGAGACGAGGCACTCGGCTTCCTGCGGGCGACCGGCGGTGTAGGGCAGGCGGAGGAGGTCGTGCGGATGGCGCAGGGCGAGGCCCAACATGCGCGAGAAAGTGATCTTCGGCACGGAGAGTTTGTCGTCGGGGACAGGCAGGCCACCCTCGGCGATGTGGAAAACACCCTGCGTGGTGCGGCGGTCCTTGGCGGGGTTGTGCAGGACGCCGTTGTGGAGGCGGAAGCTTTTGAGGAGGGGCGACTCAACAACGTCGCCGTTGGCGGGAAGCGAGAGGACGCGGGCGATGCCCGGCTGGTCTAGGACGAAGGTGCGCGAAGGCAGGCGGGGCGCGGGGCCGGTGTCGCTCAGGTAGGTGTTGAGGAAAGTCTGGATGCGTTCGTCAACGGGCGGGAGACCTTGCGAGAGGCGGCGGGTGATCTCGCGCTGCTGGGCGAAGATCGGGGCGGCGATGCCGGCCCAGGAGGCTGATTGATCGTCCTCAACCGGCTGGCAACCGATAAGGGCGAGCCGGAGATTGATGGCGTGACGGAGATGTTCGGCGGAGGGCGTTGAGGTGTCCATTGTGAGGCGAGAGGAGGTCGCGAGCGAAGTGCTCGTGATAAGACTAAAGCAAACCCCGAGCCGGAACGATGCGGGAATTGCAAAGGTTCGCGCATCCTTGGCTTGAAAAACAAAGACGTTGGCCGGTAAAAGCTCAGCCCGTGATCCAGTGCCAGAGGGCATGCAGGAGCTTGTTGGCGTAAGCGACGAAATAGGTGAAGAACACGCCGTTGAGAATGCCGGCCACGTAGCCGGCGAGGATGAAGAGTCCGTCGCGTTCGAGCAGGCCGACCGCCATGACGACGATGCAGACCGCCGGAGGGAAATTGGTGCCCGGCGGGAGCGGCAGGAGCAGCACGCACGCGGCCAGAAAGATGATGAACGAGTGCAGTTGGACAAGCAGGGGAGACGTGAGCCAGAGCAGGCGCGGGCGCAGCATGACCTCCAAAAAACGCAGGAAGCGGCGGGCGCCGCCGATCACGGTGGGGAAAAACTTTCGCGGGAGTTTTTTGTCGAGCAGGCGGGCGGGCAGCCAGGGTTTTTGGCCGAGGGTGAGGCGGGCGGCGATGAGGGCGATGACCAGCCCGAGCACGGTGGAAAGACCGGGCAACGGGACGGGCAGCAGGAACGGCAGCGCCAGCAGCAGCATGAGCAGGTTGTAGGCGCGGCCTTGAAGCACGACGATGACCTCGCGCAGCGTGATCTCGCCGTCGGCCATGATAGCCGCGAGCTCTTCGGAGAGCTTGCGCGTGCGGGGAGGAGGGGCGGCCGGCGCATCCGCTTCGCGGACGGAGGACTCAGGTGCCGCGTTTGTTGCCATAAAGTTCGATATGCAGGCGGTGGGCATACCGGTAGCCGCGGGTCTTGCAAAGTTCGCCGAGCCAGGCGGAGCGTTCGCGCAGACGGTCGAGGGAGATCGCCTCGGGCATGAGGAGGATTTTGTGGCGCGGGATGTCGCGGCCGAGCGAGGCGAGCAACGTCTCCAACTCCTCGACGTCGGCGGGGGTGGAGACGACGAACTTAAACTGGTAGGCGTAGGCGTCCACCCAGGCGCGGACTGCGTCGGGATTCCAACTGGTGGCTTCGTGGCGCTCGCGCCAGGCGGCGGGCAGGCGGTCGTCGGGGAGGGAGTTGCGGAGCTTCGGTGAGAGCGAGGCGAGGTCGCAGGCGATGCCGTCGGGCGCGACGGTGGCGGCGGTTTCGATGGTGATATGGCGTCCGTCGGTGCGCAGCGCGGCGGCGAGCTCGCGGATATTTTTGGCGATCATCGGCTCGCCGCCGGTGAGCACGACGTGGCGGGCGGGGTGGCGGCGGACCTCGGCGACAAGATCGTCCACGGAGCGTTCGGTGCCCTCGGGATTCCACGAGGCGTAGGGCGTGTCGCACCAGTTACAGCGAAGGTTGCAGCCGGAGGTGCGGATGAAGACCGAAGGCACGCCGGTGAGCTCGCCCTCGCCTTGGAGCGAGTAGAAGGTTTCGGAGATGAACATCGGAGAGGCGGAGGGGAGAACGAGAACGAAGAACGAGAACGATACAAATGTCGCGTCGTTCTCGTTCTCTTAATCTTTCTCGTTCTCCTTTGTTGGTTTGAGCGGCAGGGGGCCGGTGCTCTCGTAGGCGGTGGGGTCGGGCACGCCGGCCTCGATGAACGCCTCGCGGCGCTCCACACAGGTGCCGCATTTGCCGCAGTGGATGGCGGCGCCCTTGTAGCAGGACCAGGTGCGGGCGAAATTCACGCCGAGCTTCGCGCCCTCGGCGACGATGCCGCCCTTGGTGAAGGTGATGAAAGGCCGCAGCAGCGCGATCTCAGCGTAGGTGCCGAGCCGCATGGCGTCGCCCATCGCCTGCATGAACGCCTCGCGGCAATCCGGGTAGATCGCGTGGTCGCCGCCGTGCGCGGCGATGACGAGGCCCTCGGCGCCCGCGCTCTCGGCAAAGCCGGTGGCGATGGAGAGCATCACGGCGTTGCGGAAGGGGACGACCGTCTGCTTCATGTTGGCCGCTTCGTAGTGGCCCTCGGGGATGTCACCGCCCGAGGTGAGCAGGTCGGAGGCGAAGAGGCGGTTCACGAAATCGAGCTTCACGATCTCGTGGCGGATGCCGAGACGGTCGGCGTGCTCGGCGGCGAAGGGCAGCTCGCGGGCGTTGTGCTTCGCGCCGTAGTCGAAGCTCAACGCGGCCGCGACGGTGTGGTGCGCCCGCGCCCAGTGGAGCGCGGTCACCGAATCCATCCCGCCGGAACAGAGCACGACAACCTTCATGTCCCCGTGATGGCGGCAAACTGCGCCCCAAAGCGCAAAGCGAATCCGCGCGAAGTTTTTTGGGCGGCGCAGGCGGCTTTTGACATTTCGCGCTTCCGTCCGGCGGCGGTTGGCCGTTTGTTTGCCGCAGTTGAACGCGAATCTTCCCGCCTACACCCTCATCGACCAGCCCGACCAACTGGCCCCCCTGCTGGCCGCCCTCGACGCGGTTGACGAAGTGGCGCTCGATACGGAGGCGGATAACATGTTCCACTACCGCACGCGGGTGTGCCTGCTGCAGTTTCTGGTGGCGGGCAAAATCTTCCTCGTGGACGTGCTCGCCCCGCTCCCGCTCGCCTCGCTCTGGGAAAAACTCGCGGACAAGCACCTGCTCATGCACGGCAGCGACTTCGACATCCGCCTGCTGTGGGACTTGTGCCAATTCCGCCCGAAGAGCCTGTTCGACACCATGCTGGCGGCGCAGCTCCTCAACCACTCGCGCATCGGCCTCGCCGGTCTGCTGGAGCAGCACTTTGGCGTCGTCCTCGACAAGGAAGGCCAGAAGGCCAACTGGTCCCGCCGCCCGATCACGAAAAAGCTCCTCGATTACGCCGCACTCGACGTCTGGCATCTGCCCGCCCTGCGCGACATCCTCACCCGCGAACTCGTTCGCCTCGACCGCATCGACTGGCTCGACCAGCAATGTCGCCGGCAGATCGAGACCGGCCTCACGGGTTTCCCCGAGCCCGAAGAAAACGACTGGCGCATCGGCCGTTCCGAGCGCCTGCGCGGCCGCGGTCTCGGTGTGCTCCACGCCATCTGGCACTGGCGGCAGGACTGGGCGCAGAAGCTCGACGTTCCCCCTTTCAAAGTGTGTAGCGGCGACCTACTTCTCGACATCGCCTACGCTGCCGAAGACGGAGAATCCGAGGCGACCATCATGTCCAAGGTCAACCTTGGCAAACGCCACGACCGCCTCGCCGCCACGCTCGCCGCCGCGCTCCGCCTCGGCCTCGGCCGCGACCCGCAGACGCTCCCCCGCCGCCGCCGCGCCGAGCACGCCCCGCTCACGCCGCACGAAGTTGCCCTTCAAGACCGCATCAAGGCCGACCGCGACTGCGTCGCCGCCCGCCTGGAGATCGAGTCCACCCTCATTGCCAACCGCTCCCAGCTCGCCCAGATCGCCCGCGCCCCCGGCAAGCTCGACGAGATTCTCCTCCCGTGGCAGGCCGGTTTGCTTCGCGGCGAGCCCTCGCTCAACCCCGCCTGAACCCCCTTGCGGAATTCGCCATTTCCCCACTTGCCAAGCCGCCCGCCGACCGACAACTTCCCTATCTACCCTATGAATTCGAAGACTCTTCTTGCCATTGGACTCTGTGCGTTGGCCGCCTCGGTTTTCTCCGGCTGCGCCACCCAAAAGACCCGCACCGGTCGCAACAACACCTTCTTCGGCGGCCTCGCCGAGGTGAACACCGGTAACTACATGCCCTCCGGTCCCATCACCATCCCTCTGGACGGCACGCAGTTCCTCGGCCGCGTCAATCCCTCCGGCGATCAGGTCAAGCTGCTCTGGGGAGCGATCACCTACACCGACTACTGATCGTTTTCAGCCTAAACCCTTTCAACCCCGCGTCCGGCCCCGTGCCGCGCGGGGTTTTTCTTTGCCAACGAGGGCTGTTCCGCGAGCGTTCCCTCACCTGTGTCACCGGATAACGCCAACATCGCGCGCCACCTCTCGCTTATGGCGGCCCGCCAGCCGCACACCGCCGCCCTCAAGGTGCCGCGCGGTCGCACCCGCGCCGGTGACATCGACTACCTCGCGCTCACCTTTGCCGAACTCGACGCCGAGGTCGCTGCCTGGCGCGGCGACTTGTCCGCCCGTGGCGTCCGCCGAGGCGATCGTGTGCTTGTCATGGTGAAGCCCGGGCTCCCGCTCATTGCCGCCGTCTTCGCCCTTTTCGGCCTCGGCGCCGTGCCCGTGGTGATCGACCCCGGCATGGGCTTGAAAAGCTTCCTCGCCTGCGTCGCCTGCTCGCGCCCCCGCGTGCTCCTTGGCATCCCGCTCGCGCAAATCGTGAGCCGCGTTTTCCGCAAACCCTTCCGTGGCGTCGAAGTTCGCATCCGCGTCAGCGGCTCCCCCACCGCGCGCATTGCTGCGAAATCCGAGATCCAAAATTCCAAATCTGAAATAGTGAACAGCGCCGCCGCTGACCCCGCCGCCGTGCTTTTCACCAGCGGCTCCACCGGCGCACCCAAGGGTGTGTGCTACACCCACGGCATGTTTGCCGCCCAGGTCGAACTCATCCGCGCCGCCTACGACATCCAGCCCGGCGAGATCGACCTGCCGATGCTTCCGGTTTTCGCGCTCTTCAACCCTGCCCTCGGCATGACGACCATCGTCCCCGAGATTGACCCAAGCCGCCCCGCGAACGTTGACCCCGAAAAAATCCTCCAGGCCATCCGCCAGGAAAAAGTCACCAGCTCCTTCGGCTCGCCCACGCTCTGGCGCAAGATCGCCGTCCACTGCCACGCGCACGACATCACGTTGCCCACCATGAAACGCGTGCTCTGCGCCGGCGCCCCCGTGCCGCCCGATCTTTGGCAACTCATGGCCCCCGTGCTGCCGCACGGCACGGTGCACAGCCCTTACGGTGCAACTGAAGCCCTGCCCGTCAGCACCATCAGCGCACCCGAAGTCATCGCCGGCCCCGCCATCGCCACCAGCCGGGGCGCGGGCACCTGCGTCGGCCGCGTCCTGCCCGCCAACGAAGTCAAAATCATCGCCATCACCGACGGCCCCATCGCCGCGCTGACCGACGCCCATGAACTCCCCGTTGGCGAAATCGGCGAAATTATCGTGCGCGGTCTCACCGTCACCCGCGAATACGACGCGCTTCCCGAAGCCACCGCCGCCGCGAAGATCACCGGCCCTGCCGACGCCGTTTGGCACCGCATGGGCGATGCCGGCTACCTCGACGCGGAAGGCCGCCTGTGGTTTTGCGGACGCAAGGCCGAGCGCGTTGAGACCCGTGACGGCACGCTTTACACCGAGCAGATCGAGCCGCTCTTCACGTCCCATCCCGAGGTGAACCGCGTCGCGCTCATCGGCCTCGGCGTGCGCGGCCGCCAGCGCGAGGCGCTCGTCGTCGAGGCCGTCTCCAAGGACTCCATTTTTTCCAGCTCCGATTGCCGTCGGTTCGCGCGCGAGTTGCGGATCATCGCGCTGCGGCATCCGCATGCGGCCGGGATCCGGCTCTTCTATTTTCACAAAAAATTTCCCGTGGACGTGCGCCACAATGCCAAGATCCACCGCCTCGCCCTGGCGCGCTGGGCCGCGGACGACATCGGCTACGAATCCGATCCGAAACGCTGACCATGACTCAGGCAAATTCTCCTGTCCTCGTCACCGGCGGAACCGGCTTTCTCGGGCGGCGCATCGTTGACCGCCAGCTCGCGCAAGGCCGTCCTGTCACCGTGCTCGCGCGCACGCCCGCGCCCGACCTGGAGGCGCGCGGAGTGCGTTTCGTGCGCGCCGCGCTCGACGACGAGACGGCGGTGCGCGCGGCCTGCCGCGGGATCGAAACGGTTTTCCATGTTGCCGCCAAAGTCGGCGTGTGGGGACGCTACGAAGACTTTTTCCGCGCCAACGTGCTCGGCACGCGTGCGATTCTCGCCGGCTGCCGCGAGCACGGCGTGGCGCGGCTCGTTTACACGAGCACGCCCAGCGTGGTTTACAATGGCCGCGACCTCTCCGGCGCCGACGAGTCGCTCCCGCTCACGACCGACTGCCCGAGCCCGTATCCATTAACCAAAGCCATCGCCGAGCGCGAGGTGCTGGCGGCCAACTCTGCGACGCTGCGCACGGTGGCGTTGCGTCCGCACCTCATCTGGGGTGCGGGCGATCCGCACCTCGTGCCACGCATCCTGGATCGAGCCCGCGCCGGACGCCTGCGCATCGTGGGCGAAGGCCGCAACCGCGTGGACATGGTCCACGTGGAAAACGCCGCCGATGCGCATCTCGCCGCCGAAGCCGCGCTTTCCGGCGCTGCGGCGGGGCGTGCGTATTTTATCACCGACGGCGCGCCGGTGGTGCTTTGGGATTGGATCAATGGGCTCCTTGCCGCGCTCGGCGAGCCGCCGGTGACGAAGCATATTTCCCTCGGCGCGGCTTCGGCCGCCGGCGTGTTGTGCGAGGCCGCGTGGCGCGCGCTGCCGCTCAAGGGCGAGCCGCCGATGACGCGGTTTGTCGCCGCCGAGCTGGCCAAGGACCACTGGTTTTCAATCGAGGCTGCCCGTCGCGATCTCGGTTACGCGCCTCGCGTGAACATGGCGGAGGGCACGAACGATCTGGTGGCGGCGCTGAAAAACGGTCTCCGGCGTATATAGGCGACGCAGAGGCGATTTCATGCATTGATAGCTTTTGTATATGCGTGAGTAAGGAGGGTGTGGCGGTCCACTTAAGCTCGGTATTGAGTTTTGCGTCTATAAGACGATTTTTATTAGGGTCTTTTACCTAGTTGACCAAGTGTCAATAAGCTGACTCTGTTTCATAAATTTTTTACATTATGAAGACTGCCTCCTTTCTGTATTCCGCTCGGTTTTACAACGCGTTATTGAGCAGTTTGGCTCTCTTGACGACCGTTCGCGCCGATCAGACGTTGGCGACGCCGCCGACAGTCCAAACCAGTGGCGCGCATTCGGTTGACGGTGACGGCGGCATCATCGACGGCAACAGCGGCTCCGGTTACTTTGTGAAGGGCGGCAGTCTCACGATCAGCAACGCGACCTTGCAGAACTTCAGCACTGCGGGTGGCGATGGCAGCGGTGGCGGCGCGGGTTTGGGTGGTGCTATTTTTGTCAACTCCGGTGCTACGGTCACGCTCAACAACGTGAATTTTGTCGGTAACACGGTCAAGGGCGGCAACGCCAACTCTTCTAGCTTGGGCGGCGTTCTGAATGGTATTTTCACCCCTTCTTCTAATGGCACCAACGGTGACAACGGTGCTAACGCCGATAGTGGCGCGGCCTATGTTAACGGTGGCAACGGCGGCACGGGCTACAATGGCGCATCCGGCACCAATGGCACCAACGGTTTTGGCGGCAAAGGCGGCAATGGCGGCAATGGTTCTGTTGGTGCGGCGGTTACGGCGGACACGATCAAGGCCGGTCTGGATGTCACTTACGATATCGTCACATCAGGCGAAGATACTATTGATACCACCGTCTTTACGGCGATTGCCGCCTCGTTTACTTCAGCGGCGGCGTTGGCCGAAACTCAAGTGGCGGCGGATGGATTTCCTGTCATCTCGGAATTGGGCGTTCCCCTTGCCGCCTTGGCGGCTAGCTATACGGAAATTGCCGCTGAGAAAGGTGGCGCAACGCTTACCAAAGACCTTGCTAAAGCGGTTTTCGACGGAGCCTATCTAGCGGCTATCACCGTGACGAATCTGGCTGTGGGCACAGCCGGCAACGGTGGCACCGGTGGCAATGCCGGCAATGGCGGTAATGCCAGCTTTGGCTTTGGTGGTGGAGCGGGCGGCAATGGCGGTAATGGTGGCGATGCGGTTTCCGCATCGGCGGCGGCCGGTGGTCCTGGCGGCAACGGTGGCGCTGGCGGCATCGGCGGCTTCGGTGGCGGCGGTGGCGCTGGCGGCACCGCCGGTATTGGTGGCAAATCTGCTTTCGCCGAACCCGGCACGGATGGCGGCGGCGGCGCGGGCGGCGTTAGCGGCTTCGGCGGCGGCAATGGCGGCACCGGCGGCGGTCCCGGCGGCATCGGCGGTTCGGGATACGGCGGCGCGATTTTTGTGCGTGATGGCGGCATTTTGACAATCAAGGGCGACGCTGAGTTCACCCAGAACGCCACTCAAGGCGGCGACGGCTACGAGGCTGGCGGCAGCGGTGCGGGTGTTGGCACGGATCTCTTCATCATGAAGGGCGCGACCGTCAACCTCGACGCTGGCAAGGGGCACACCATCGTTTTTAACGGCGGCATCGCCGACGATTCCCTCGCCTCCATCGGCGCATCCGACTACGCCGCCGGCAGCGGCGCCGGCTTGGTCATCAAAAGCGGCACGGTTATTTTCAACGCCGCCAACACCTACAGCGGCCAGACCAAGATCGAAGGCGGCACCCTCCAGGCCATTGATGGCGAAGGCGTGTTCACCAACAGCAATATCAATCTCGCCGGCGGCGTGTTCCAGTCCAACGGGCTCTTCAACCGCTTCGTCGGAACTTCCAGCACGCGCATCCAGTGGACCAACGACGGCGGTTTCTCGGCCCAAGGCGGCGATCTTACGGTTCGCCTGAGCAACGGTGCCGCCCTGACTTGGGGCACCGGCAACTTCGTCCCCACCGGCGCCAAATTGCTTTTTGGTTCAGACACGGCGGACTCCAACGTCATCTTTAAAAATGCCATTAATCTCAACGGCGGCGCGCGCACCATTCTTAACACCGCGACCGACGTTCTGGATTCCGAGGACAACCCCATCGAAAACCAGGTCATCCTGAGCGGCGTGATCTCCAACGGCTCAGTCACGTTTGGCGACTCCACGCATACCGGCACCATCGTCCTCAACGCTGCCAACACCTACACCGGCGGCACCACCATCAATGGCGGCATCGTCCGCGAAAGCGCCAACGGCTCTCTGGCCGACAGCGGCGTGCTCACCATCGACGGCTCCACTGCGGTCTTTGATCTCGGTGCCAACCACAGCGACACCGTCGGCACCGTCACGCTGGATCATGGCGGCACGATCGACGGCAGTGGCAATTCCACTCTCACCAGCGGCGGCACGTTTGAGATGAAGGACGGCACCGTGAATGCCATCCTGGGCGGCAGCGGCATCGCGCTGAACAAAACGGGCAACGGAACTGTGACACTCAACGCCAAGAACACTTACACGGGTCTCACCACGGTAAGCGCCGGCAAGCTGGTTTACGGCACCGACGACGCGCTCGCCAGCGGCAACGTGACGATCGACGGCGCGACGGCGATTTTGGATATGGATGGCTACAGCGACACGGTCGGCACCGTCACGCTCTCCGGCAATGGCACGATCAACGGCGGTGGCAACTCGACGCTCACGAGCACCGGCAGCTTTGAGATGAAGTCCGGCACGGTGAACGTGGTGCTCGGCGGCAGCGGCATCGCGCTGAACAAGACGACCTCCGGCACAGTCACGCTCAACGAAAAGAACACCTACACGGGTCTGACAAAGATCACCGATGGCACGTTGAAGTTTGGCACGAGCGACGCGCTCGCCAGCGGCAACGTGACGATCGACGGCGCGACGGCGATTTTGGATATGGATGGCTACAGCGACACGGTCGGCACGGTCACGCTCGACGACGGCGGCAAGATCGACGGCGGCGGCAACTCGACGCTGACGAGCACCGGCACGTTTGAGATGAAGAGCGGCACCGTGAACGTGGTGCTCGGCGGCAGCGGCATCCCGCTGAACAAAACGACTTCTGGCACGGTCACCCTCCAGCAAAAGAATACTTACACCGGTCTTACGAAAATCACCGAGGGCAAGTTGCTCTATGGCACGAACGACGCCATCGCCTCGGGCAACGTGACGATCGACGGCGCGACCGCGATCCTTGATATCAGCACCTACACGGACACGGTCGGCACCGTCACCTTGGACCACGGCGGCAAGATCGACGGCAGCGGCACGCTCACCAGCACCGGCAGCTTCGAGATGAAGGACGGCACCGTGAACGCCATCCTCGCCGGCGAAGATATCGCCCTGAACAAGACCACCTCGGGCACGGTCACCCTGAACAACAAGAACACCTACACTGGTCTCACCAAGATCACCGAGGGCAAGTTGCTCTACGGGACCAACGACGCCATCGCGTCGGGCAATGTGACGATCGACGGCGAGACCGCGGTTTTGGACATGGACGGTTACAGCGACACGGTCGGCACCGTGACGCTCTCCGGCAATGGCACGATCAACGGCGGGAGTGACAGCGTGCTGACCTCGACCGGCACGTTTGAAATGAAGTCCGGCACGGTGAACGCAGTTCTTGGAGGCGAAGGCATCGTGTTGAACAAGACGACTTCCGGCACGGTCACGCTCAACGAGCAAAACACCTACACCGGCCTAACGACGGTGAGCGCGGGCACGCTGCTCTACGGCACGAACAATGCAATCGCCAGCGGCAACGTGACGGTGGACGGAGCGACCGCGGTTTTGGACATGGACGGTTACAGCGACACGGTCGGCACGGTCACGCTCTCCGGCAATGCCACTATCAACGGTGGCAGCGACAGCGTGCTGACCTCGACCGGCACGTTTGAGATGAAAGAAGGCACCGTGAACGTGGTGCTCGGCGGCAGCGGCATCCCGTTGAATAAGACCACAGAGGGCACGGTGACGCTCAACGAGCAGAACACTTACACGGGCGATACCACGGTGAGCGCGGGCAAATTGGTTTACGGCACCGACAACGCCATCGCCAGCGGCAACATCAAGATCGACGGCTCGACCGCCGAACTCGCGCTAGGCGGCCACAGCGACACGGTCGGCACAGTCACCCTCGACCACGGAGCCAAGATCAGCGGCACGGGCACACTGACGAGCACCGGCAGCTTTGAACTTAAGGACGGCACGGTCGATGTGATCCTCGCGGGATCCGGCATCAAGCTGAACAAGACGACGTCCGGCACGGTGACTCTGAACAACGCCAACACCTACACGGGCGCCACCAACGTCAATGCAGGCAAGCTCGTCCTCGCCGGCCCCGCCGCAAACCTTTCCACTTCGACGGCCGTGACGATTTCCTCCGGCGCGGAGCTAGAGGTAAACAGCAACAACACCGTCGCCTCGCTCACCAGCAACGGTGGCACCGTTTCCGGAAGCCACACCCTCACGGCCCCGACTTACGACCTCAACAACGGCACCCAGATCAATGGTAAACTCGGCGAGGCTATCGGCGGATCGACGGTCAACTCCAACGGCAACGTCACGTTTACCGCCGGCGTCGCCGCCACCACCATCAATGTGCAAACCGGCCTTCTCACCATCGACGGCGCCGATCTTCTCGCGCACGGCGCGACGGTGAATCTTTCCACCGCCGCCGAGCTGAAGCTCCTGCACGGTGATCAGACCATCAACACGCTTAATGGCGACGGCACGCTCACCCTGAACGGCAACAACCTGAACGTGACCGACGGCGGCACCTATGCCGGCACCACGACCAATACCGGTGATTTCATCAAGAGCGGCAACGGCACGCTGAACCTCTCGGGTAACAACACGAACACCAATACCATGGTTGATGGCGGCACCGTTGTCATCGACTCCACCGGCACGCTCAACACCGGAAACACCACGGTGAACGATGGCTCTACCTTCGTCGATAACGGCGTCGTCAACAGCAATGTCACCAACAACGGCACCTTTATGGGCACCGGCACCGTCAACGGCGATTACACCGGCAATGGTAACACGGCTCCGGGCAGTTCGCCCGGCGTGCTAACGATTGCCGGCAACTACACCGAAAACGGCACGCTCGCCATCGAGCTGGCCGACGCTTCCGGCCCGAGCACCGACAATATCCTCGGCTACGACCAGGTTGCCGTGGGCGGCAACACCGTCCTCAACCCGCTCACCAGCGTCCTCACAATCGGCACGCCCTCCTACACGCTCCTCGAGCAGGCCACCCCCACCTACATGGCCAACGCCATCGCCATCGCCGCGTTCCAGCCCGCCAAGGGCCAGACGTTCACGATCATCAACGGCGCCCCTGGCACCATCAGCGGGCACTTCGCCACGTTCACGAACAACTTCACCAGCGACGTTATTCTGAATCTCAGCACCGGCCAGTTGATCGGCACCGGCCTGCTGACCGCCACCACTGGCGGCAACCTGCTCAACGCCTTTACGGGCGCCAGCGGCAACCTCCAGGCGATGATCACGAACCTCAAGGTGGGCGACCACCAATATGTTGGCGGCGACCTCCTGCCTCTGTTGCTTGGTGCGGGCCTCACGCCTGCTCAAGTGGCCGTGATCGCCAACAAAGCCTCGCCCGAAGCTTACGCCGGCTTCACCGACTACGCCGACCGTGTCACCCGCAGCTACACCGACAAAGCCGTCAACCTCACGCCGCTCGTGGACACCGGCAAGTATTCGGTCTTCGCCGGTTACTCGAACTTGGACACCGGTTCATCCAGCTCGCAGAATCAGGCCGACTACGACCTGAAGAGCAACGGTGCCGTCGCCGGTGCCCGTATCGTGCTTAACAAGCGCCTCACGGCTGGTTTGTTCGCCGGCTTTGATTCCGGCTCGGTGGATTCCACCTACCTCCGCTCCACCGTGAAGGGCAATGTTTACGGCCTCTTCGGCGAATACGTCGCCGGCCAGAACCGCCGCCTCTCCATCACCACGAGCCTGAGCACGGCCACCTACAGCAGCGACGGCACCCGCAACACCGCGACCGGCACGTCTAGCTTCCACGGTGCTGATTCCTCCGCAAATCTCGCGGCGATCGGTCTCCGCTACCGCGCGCTCGAACGCCGCACGGTCGTCATCGAGCCCGAGCTTCGCCTGACCTACGTCTCGGCCAAGACCGACGGCTTCACCGAGACCAACGCCTTGAAGCCCCTGCAAGCCCTGAACGTCCACAGCCAGAGCGACACGAGCTTCACCACCGAGGCCGCAGTCAACGGCCGCTACCTCGCCACCTCGAAGTTGAGCTTCAACGCCCGCCTCGGCGTGAGCCACAACTTCTCGGACGCTGCCCGCGAAGTCTCGGCCAATGTGGTCTCGGAAACCAAGTCCTTCGCCGTGAAGGCTCCGGGCATGGGCGACACCGAGTTCAACCTCGGTCTGGGTGTGAACTACAGCCTCACCTCCGCCTGGACGGTTGGCGCTTCCTACCAAGGCGCGGTCGCTGCGGATGCGAAGGCGTCAAATTCGTTCTACATCAGCACAGCGTTCGGCTTCTAATAAGGTCTCGAAACAAAATACAGGGAGGGATGCCGAAAGGCTTCCTCCCTTTTTTTGTGTCCGCATCAGGCGCGCTGCCGCACCGCTTCGAAGAGAGTGATGATGGTCGCCATCGCCACGTTGAGCGAATCCGCCTGGCCCGCCATTGGGATGACCACGCGGGTGTCGGCCTCCTTCAGCCAGTAGTCGCTCAAGCCGTATTGCTCGCTGCCCATGACGATCGCCAACGCGCCGCGCAGGTCGGTGTTGGTGTAAAGATCGGTCGCCGACGGCGTGGTGGCCACCGAGCGGATCGCTTTGGCGCGCAACCAGTGGTTCACCTCTTCGCTGCTCGCAATGATCACGGGCACGGAAAACACCACGCCGGTCGAGGCGCGCACGACGTTCGGATTAAAAAGGTCCGTCACCGGGTCGCACACGATGAGCGCGTCCACGCCAGCCGCGTCCGCGCTGCGCAGGATCGTGCCGAGATTGCCCGGCTTCTCGATGGCCTCGACCACCAGAAGAAAAGGCGCTGAGGTTTTTTTCGCGAGAAGCGCGTCGAGGTCGGTGAGCGAACGCCGCCACTGCGGGGCGACGGCAAGCAGGCCGTCGGGACGCTCGCGGTAGGCGACTTTGGCAAACGCCTCCTTGGTCAGTTCGAAGAGCTTGGCCCCGGCGGCCTCAGCCTGGGCGATGAGGGCGGGTTCGTTTTCACCGAGATACCACTCGGGCGAGAAATAGAGATCCGTGAGCGAGATGTTTTTTTCCAGGGCGCGACGGATCTGGCGGTAGCCTTCGACGAGAAACACGCCCGCTTCGTCGCGCGGACGCCGATCACGCAGCTTCACGAGCTGTTTGACGCGCGGATTCTGGAGACTGGTGATTTTTTCGGGAAGTGTGCCCACGGAACACACGAAACACACCTAAAGATCCGAAAAGACAAAATCCTTTTCCTCGCCGTCCGCCTTTCCGTGTATTCCGTGTGTTCTGTGGGTAGAAACAAAAAACCAAACGACCGTCCCTTCGCCTATCATTACGAGCTCGAGCTGGAGATCGCCACGCTCACGAATCTCGGGGTGGGCCTCGGTCGCGTGCCTCATCCCGACGACCCCGCCGCCAAGTGGGTCGTGATGGTGCCGTTCACCTTGCCCGGCGAGCGCGTGAAGGCCCGCGTCTTTCGCAACCACAAGAATTTCTCCGAGGCTGACCTCGTGACCGTGCTCACGCCGTCGCTCAAGCGCATCGCCCCGCCGTGCCCGCTCTTTGCCCGCTGCGGCGGCTGCCAATATCAGAACCTCGCCTACGATGAGCAACTCCTGTGGAAGCGCCGCCAGGTCGAGGAACTTCTAAAATACATGGCGGGAATCGAATTTCACGTGTCGCCCGTGATCGGTTCGCCCGTAGAATACGGCTACCGCTCGAAGATCACGCCGCATTTCAACGCGCCGCGCGGCGATGGCTCGGAACTGCCCATTGGGTTTCTGCGCCAAGGCACACGTTTCGACATCATTGATGTGCCGCGCTGCGAGATCGCGACTGCGCCGATCAACGCCCGTCTCGCCGAGTCCCGCGCCAACGTGCGCGCCAAGGCAGCCAACGGCGATTATCAGCGCGGCGGCACGTTGCTCCTGCGCGATGCATCGGGGCATGTCACGACCAACTACGACGAGATCGTCACCGAGACAGTGGGCGACTTGAAACTGAAGTTTCTGGCGCGTGATTTTTTTCAGAACAATCCGTTCATCCTGCCGGCGTTCACCGGCTACGCCCGCGACCAGGCGGCGGCGAGCGGGGCGCGGTTCATGGTGGATGCCTACTGCGGGAGCGGCCTCTTCGCGCTGACGGCCGCGCCGGCCTTCGAGAAAGTTGCGGGCATCGAGATCAGCGAGAGCAGCATCATCTTCGCAAAGCAGAACGCGGCGGCCAACAATCTGGCGAATGTGACGTTTCAGGCAGGTGATGCGGCGGCGATTTTCGCCGGACTCACGTTTCCCGCTGCCGAGACGGTCGTCCTCATCGACCCGCCGCGCAAAGGGTGCGACGAAACGTTCCTGAAACAGCTCTTCGCCTACGGCCCGCGTGCGGTCGTTTACGTCTCGTGCGACCCGGCGACGCAGATGCGTGACTTGAAGTCGTTTCTCGCCGCCGGCTACGAGCTGGCGGCCGTGCAGCCTTTCGACCTCTTCCCGCAGACGCGCCACCTGGAGTGCGTGATCACGCTGAGAAAAATCACTTAAGAAATGACCAAGCTGGGCACGATTTTAAAGTGGCTGCTGCTGATATGGGGAGCGGTCTCGTTAGTGACGATCTGCATTATGGCGCTGATGTTTGCCTACAACGCTGGCATGTTGGGTTTCGCCGAGGCTAGAACTAAAAAAGATAAGGCGACTGCCCAAGATGTCCGATATGTTCTGAATTGGTGCCAGCTCGGGGACGCAAAAACCGAAAAGGTGGTTCAAAGCTACGAGTCAGCACCTTCGTTCAACGGGGATCATGTCGATGCCTATGCGATCAAGATTAAGCCGGTTAATACGGCCCAGTTAGATGAGCCGCCATCACCTTCGGGCGAGGGGTGGGTGCGGGGCGATAGGGCTAATCCTGTAGTTCGTGATGCCGTAAAAATGGTGACGGGATTTACAGATACCGACGGGTTGCGCTGGTTTCCTGCTGAGGCCGAACTGTTGTCTGCCCGCTATTATATTTGGGTCTATACCATCTACCTGCACGGCTCACGACCGACAGCGGCGGAGTTGATTTTTATCCGTCCCGAAGACGATATGGTTTTCTTCGCCGGAGTTAAATATTAAGACGACGCGTTTTCCCTCATCGATACTCGACCCACTCGGGGGACGAGTATTGGTCGGTGAGGCCGTCGAGTTCGCCTTCGGCGAAATCGGGCCACGGGGTTTCGACCGCGTCGGCGTTGAGGAGTTTGGCGAGGCGGGCGGTGAAATCGGTTTCGAAGGCGTCCCAATCCATGGTGGCGGAGACGGTGGGTTTCCAGAGGGAACCTTGGAAGAGGAGGCCGTGCTTCGTGCGTTTCTGGGCGGCACCGGCGACCTTTTCCCCCGTAGTTTCGTGGAGCACGTCGTAGAGTTCGGGGCGGATGAAGCAGACGGTGGGGCCGGCCGGGGTTTTGCGTAGGAGCCTGCTTGCAGGCGATTCGGGAGACGTTGGGGGTTCGTCGGGGGTATCGCCTGCAAGCAGGCTCCTACAATCGGAGTCGCAGCGTTGTTTTAGGACGACGGGCTGGGCTTGCGCGCAGAGGGATTCGACGAGGGTGGCGTGGACGAGGCGGTAGCTTTCGGTGGCGCGGGCGTCGTAGAGCGGGTGCCCCCGAGGGACGACGAGCGTGTAGGTCCAGTCTTCGCGGTGATCCACCACGCCGCCGCCGGTGGGGCGGCGGGTGAGGTCCACGGAAAGCGCGTTGGGGTCAACGCGCTCCACCTCGGAGGAGAGGAGGTTGGCGAGTTGTTCGCGGACGTAGGCGATTTTCTGGGAGTAGCCGAAGGTGAAGGCGGGCGCGCGCCAGTCGTAGTGGCGGAAGCGGGCGTGGGTTTGCGCGGCTTCGGGGTAGCGTTGCAGCAGGAGAAAGTCCGTCGCCATGTTCTCGGCGGCGCCACCGGTGCGATGGGGTAGGAGGTCGAGCTGCATGGGTTTAATCTTTCTCTTTATTCTTTATCATTCTCTTTCTCGGATCGATTCGGGGCGCGGAGGTGGAGGCGGAGGCAGAGGAGAAAGAGAAAGATTAAGAGAACGAGAACGATTTTTCAGGCTTGGTGATACCAAGCCTGAAAGGGAACAGGGATGACGAGTTGGTCGAGCTGGGCTTCGAATGTCTCGATGGGCGTCTTCACTTTTCCGGCGAGGGGCTTGAGGTCGAGCGTAAGTGTGGCCTGGCGCTTCGACGCGGCGCGCGGATCGGCGGCGCGGGTGACGGTTTCGATGGGCGCGGCAGTTTCTGAAAGTTTGAAATGGGCGCGGATGCGGCGGGCGAGTTCGTGGCGGGAGAGGGCATCGGCGCCGGCCCAGTGGTAGATGCCGCGGGTATCGTTGCGTTCGAGGAGTTCGAGCATGAGGTCGGCGAGGTTGGATGCGGTGCAGGGCTGGCGGATTTCGTCGGAGAAGACGCGCGGGGTTTTGCCGGCGGACCAGTCGGCGAAGAGGCGTTCGTGGAGGCTGCGGGTGCCGGCGAGGCTGTTGCCGGTGAGGAGCGGGGCGCGGAGGGTGATAGCAAACTCGGGGGCGGCGGTGTGGACGAGGCGTTCGCTTTCGAGTTTCTGGCGCCCGTAGAGGTTGATGGGTTTGGGGGTGCTTTGGAGCGAGTAGGGGGAGGCGCTGGCGCCGTCGAAGACCTGTTCGGAGGAGAGGTGGATGAACTTCGCGCTGAGGTGGTGGGCGAGGCGGGCGAGGGCGGCGGGGAGGGTGACGTTGAGGGCTTGGGCGCGGGCGGGGTCGGCGTCACATTGGGCGGGCTCGGCGACGGCGGCGCAGTTGACGATGGCGTCGGGGAAGGCGTCTAGGACGGTGGCGGTGAGCGCGGCGTCATCGGTGAGATCGAGGGGGCGTTTGACGTTCACGCCGGGGAGCGGGCCGACGAAGGAACCGACGATGCCGGTGACGTGGTGGCCGCGGCGGGCGGCGGCTTGGGCGAAGGCGCTGCCGACGAGGCCGGATGCACCGGTGAGGAAGAATTTCATGGGGCGGAGGGGATGCGGATTCTTTCTCTTTATTCTTAATCTTTATCTTTCTCGGATCGATTCAGTTGGGGCGGAGAAGGCGAAGAAGGCGGAGAAAGAGAAAGATTAAGAGAAAGAAGAAAGAGTTCAGATCACGGGCGGGATGAGTTCGGGCGAGACGTGCCAGCAGGCGTGCCAGCGGGGGCGGCCGGTGCGTTTGTGCGAGTCTCCGCTGGGGGCGAGGGCGAGGACGGAGGATTTTTGGAGTTCGAAGGCGGCGGGCTTGCGTTTGCCGCGCACGAGCAGGGTGGCGAGCGCACTGAGGTGCGGTTCGTGGCCGACGAGGGCGAGATTGGCGGAGGGCGGAAACGTTTCGAGACGTTCGGCGATTTCGGCGGGGTCGTCCTCGGGAAGGAGGCCGGAGGTTTCCAGGATCACGGCGTCGAGGTCGAGGCTGTGCGCGAGAATGAAGGCGGTTTCGCGGGCGCGTTCGAGCGGGCTGTGCCAGAGGTGGGCGGGATCGAGCGCGCGGTTGGCCTTGAACCAGGCGGCGATGCGAGCGGTGTCGAGGCGTCCGCGGGGACTGAGCGGGCGGGAGGGGTTTTCCTCCTCCGAGAGGGCGTGCGCGTGGCGGATCAGGTAGAGGCGCATGTCGGGCGGTCAGCGCGGGGCGACGGCAACACCTCTGCCGTCGAGCAGGGAGCGGACGGCGCGCAGGAGCGTGCTGAGGGCGTAGGGCTTGGTGAGGGTGCCTTGATATTCGGGAGCAAAGCCGGAAAGCGGGGATATTTCGGCGCTGCTGGTGTGGAGCAGGCGGAGCTTGGGATGGTCGGCGTGAAGCTCGCGGATGAATTTATGGCCGACGGTGCCGGCGCGGCTTGAGTCGATGATGAGCAGGTCAACGGGTTTGCGATGGCGGCGGACGAGCAGGCGGGCTTTGGCGGCGTTTTCCGCAGCGAGGACACGGTAACCGTCGGAGGTGAGAATGCCGGCGATCATCTTGGAAACGACCGGATCTCCCTCGACGAGCACCACCGCCTCGCGACCACGGGTGGAGGGCAGGGTGAGCGGCGCGACCGGCTCGGTGCTGACAGGATCATGCACGGCGGGAAGATAAATCTCGAACGTGGAGCCGGTGCCGGGCGCACTTTGCACGAAGATATGGCCGCCGCTTTGCTGCACGATGCCATAGACGAGCGAGAGGCCGAGGCCGGTGCCTTTGCCTTCTTCCTTGGTGGTGAAAAACGGTTCGAAGAGGTGGGCCTTGGCCTCGGTGTCCATGCCGGTGCCATTGTCGCTGACGGTGAGCAGCACATACCGTCCTGCGGGCATGTCGGTGGCGCGGCGGTTGCGGCCGGCTTTGATTTCACGGAAGTCGGTGCGGATGGCGACGCGTCCGTCGGGGGCGAGGGCGTCGCGGGCGTTGATGGTGAGGTTGAGCAGGACTTGCTGGATCTGCATCGGGTCAACGCGGACGCGGTCGGGCGAGGCTTGTAGCGAGAGGGTGAGGCTTTTGTCGGGCTGGAGGAGTTTTTCGAGGATGTCGGAGTTTTCCTGCACGAGCTGGTTGAGGCTGACGACCTTGGGATCGAGGGACTGGCGCCGGCTGAATGCGAGGAGCTGGCGCACGAGGCCGGCGGCGTGGAGACCGGCGCGGTGGATCTCGCCGATCTCGCGCGAGGCGTGGCGGACGACGGCGGGCTTGCTGCGGAGAATCTCACAGTAGCCGTTGATGACGGAGAGGAGGTTGTTGAAATCGTGGGCGACGCCGCCGGCGAGCCGCCCGACCGCGTCGAGGCGCTGGGCGTGGATGAGATCCTCCTGCAGGCGGCGCTTGGCCGTCATGTCGCGGTAGGTGATGGAAATGTGCGTCACGCGTCCGCGGGCGTCGGCGACCGGGCTGTAAATCCACGTGGTGTAGAGGCGCTGTCCGGGGCCGCAAACAAGGTAGCCTTCGCCGCTCAGCGCGAGGCCCGGAGTGAGGTGGCCCAGCCATTTTTTTAAATCAGGGAAGTGATCACGGTCAGCGTGAAGTTCGCCGTGGGCGCGGCCGTGGAGTTTTCGCACGGGGCGGTTGGTCATGGCGCAAAGGCTCTGGTTGGCGAAGAGAATGCGCAGGCCGTCGCGCGTCCAGCGGCGGTCGGCGATGAGCACGCCTTCGCCCAGAGTGCCGAGGGCGCTGGCCAGCAGGCCGGCGGAGGGGCGGGGGAGACTCGGCCCGCGCGGCTTCGCGACTGGACGTTCCGTTTTCAAGGCGGGTGGGCGGCTCAGGGAGCGAGGCGTTCGATGATCCAATCGCCGGATTTCTCGCGGCGGTAGCGCAGGCGGTCGTGCAGGCGGCTGCGGCGGCCCTGCCAGAACTCGACGGTTTCAGGGTTAACGCGGTAGCCGCCCCAGTTGGGCGGGGCGGGCACTTCGACGCCGGCGTATTTTTTATCGAGGGCTTTCATCGCGTCCTCGAGGACGGCGCGGCTGTTGATGATGGAGCTTTGTTGCGAGACCCAGGCACCTAGCTGGCTGGCGCGTGGACGGGAGTGGAAATAGGCTTCGCTTTCTTCGCGGGTGAGGCGGGCGATGGGGCCCTCGACGATGACCTGGCGCTCCAGCGCGATCCAGGGAAACAGGAGGGAGGCGCGGGGATTTTCGGCGAGGTCGCGGCCCTTGCGGCTCTCGTAGTTGGAGTAGAAAACGAAGCCGCGTCCGTCGAGGCCCTTGAGCAGGACGGTGCGCGAGGAAGGGCGGCCCTCGCGGGTCGCGGTGGAGAGCGTCATGGCGTTGGGCTCTGGGATTTTGGCGGCCTCCGCTTCCTGGAACCACTTGTCAAATTGGCGGAAGGGGTCGCGGGTCAGATCTTTTTCAAGGAGACCGGCCAGGCTGTATTCTTTGCGGAGATCGGCGAGAGACATGAAGTGTGGATGCACCGTGTGCCGTGGAGGGCGGACTGTCAAAAATCATCTCGTAAACGCTCGTATATCCGCTGCCCGTGCCGGGAAGCGCGCGGTGAGGTCGGCGCGGTCGCCAAGGGTAAACTCTCGCTCTTCCCAACCCGGCGACATCGTGCATCCGACCAGTGCCCATGCGCCGCCCTCGGCCAGTCGGGCACCTTGCCAGAGGCCGCCCGGAACGACGAGCTGAGGCACCTGGCTGATGGCGAACTTGTTTCCCAGCCGTGTTTTCCAACCTTCGTTGGTGGCCGGATCGAGGATGAGATGCTCCACGGCGTCGCCTGCGTAAAAGTGCCAAAGCTCTTCGGTTTCCAGCCGGTGTAGCGCCGAAAATCCGTCCGGCGTGAGCAAAAAATAAATCGCCGTTCCCATCGCTCGGCCATCGGGCAGGCGCTGCTTGCTCGCATATGTCTGGCGGAAAAAACCGCCCTCCCCGGGCAGCGGTTCGAGTTGCAGGGCGGCGATGAGTTCGGCGGCGGTCATGCGGAGAGTTTTATCGCCTCGCGCGGCATGGCAATCCGTCTACGTTTTGCCGTGATGTCTCCCGCCGCCTACATCGACGCCCACGCGACCGACCTCGTCGCCCTGCTCCAGCGGTTGGTGCGCACCGACACGGTCAACCCTCCCGGCAACAACTACGCCGCGATCACCGCGCTCCTCGCCGACGAGCTCACGCTCGCGGGATTGGTGGCGAAACGTTTTCCCGTGCCGGTCGCCTTGCTCAGGAAAACGCTTCCTGCGGAGCAACACACTTTCCCGCGTTACAACGTGCTCGGCAGACTTGCTGCGCACGGAGCCAAGAAGACCATCCATTTCAACGCGCACTACGATGTCGTGCCCGTCTCCGGGAAATGGCGGCACGGCAGTGCGTTTTCCGGCAAGGTTGACGGAGGCTGGATCTTCGGGCGCGGCACCGCCGACATGAAAGGATCGCACGCGTCGCTGCTGATGGCGCTGCGCGCTCTTCACGCGACCGGCACGGCGCCCAAGATAAACGTCGAGGTTTCGTTCACCGCCGACGAGGAAACCGACTCTGCGCTCGGCGCGGGGTGGCTCGTGAAGCACGCGCCCATCAAACCCGACTACGCCGTCGTCATGGAGGGCGGCGAGGGCAACCGGATTTGCTGCGGGCACAATGGCGTCGTCTGGCTCAACGTCACCGTGCATGGCCGCGCCGCTCACGGTAGCACGCCGCACGAGGGGGTGAACGCCCTCGAAAAAATGTCCGCCCTCGTGCTCGCCCTCGACGGCTATAAGAAGCGCCTTGCGAAGCGCGCGTTCACCGCGCCGGACGGGAAGGTCATGCGCCCCACGCTCAACATCGGCGGCGTGTTTGCCTCCGGCGAAGGCGGCAAGATCAACACCGTGCCTGCGCTCGCGAGCTTTTCCATCGACCGGCGCGTGACCGCCGTCGAGACGGTGCCGGCGGCCGAGCGCGAACTGTGCGCGTTCCTCGCGGCGGCCGCGAAAAAAATCCCGCAGTGCCGCATCACGGTCGAAAAAGTGTCGCACAACCATCCGACATTCAATCCGCCCGCGCATCCATTTTTCGCTGCGGCGGCCGGTTGCGTCACGCGCGTGCGAGGCGAGAAAACATCCTTCCGCGTGTCGGAGGGTTTCAACGACATATATTTTTTTGCGGAGGAACTCGGGATTCCCACGCTCGGCTACGGTCCCGGCGGCGCGGATTGCCACGCCGTGGACGAACGCGCGTCGGTGAAGGAACTGGTTGCCAGCGCGAAGATCTACGCGGAGCTGCTCACGACCTTCGCGGGGTGAGGCTCAGTTGCCATCCTGCGCTTGCGCGACGGCCGCTTCGATGAGCCGCGACCGTCCGACCTCGCCGGTTGACATCATTGCTTCGATGAAGCGGCGAACTTCCTTTTCGGGTGTGCGGGCGAGCCACGCTTTCTGCATGGACGCTTTGAAATCGTAGCATGCCGGCGGCTGGCTCGATCTGCGCCCCCATACGATTCCCCAGACATTTTTCGTGATCTTGGAAAAAACCACCGTCTCTTCGGTCACTGTCACGCCGTGCGCTTGGCACCAATCGGCGAGCGGGCTCGCCTTTGTTTCGGAAACGGATGGCAACCCCAGCCAGGCTTCAGTGGTGAGGGTTGTGCCGGTGACGGTGGTCATCCCTCCGGTTGTTTTGACGAAGGGAATGAAGGTGGCCGCTCCGACTAGTCCGAAGGCCAAGATAATGATCCACCAAACTTTCATGAGTGTGTCAGCCTGCCCAACCGCGGCGGATCATGGCAACAGCGATTGCCGCGAGCAGCAGGGCGACGATTTTCGAGATGGCGCGCAGACCGGTGGCGCCGAGCCATGCGCCGAGCCTGTCGGCGTTGAAAAGCGCGGCGACGAGCAGGCCTAGATTGGCGGCGAGTGCGAGGAGCGTGATACCTAGCCCTACGCTGTCCACGAGCACGAGCAGCGTGGTGATCAATGCCGGGCCGGCGATGAGCGGCATGCCGAGGGGCACCACGCCGAAATCGTCGGTGTTTCTGGATGATTCCGTCGATGCGGGGAGCACCAGTTCGCGCGAAGCCAGCACGAGGAGGATAAGTCCTCCCGCCACTTGAAAATCACTCACGGTGATGCCGATGGCCGAGAAGATACTCCGGCCGAGAAACAAAAATGCCAAAGCCACGACGCCTCCGGTGAGAGTTGCCTGCCGGGCGACTCGGCGGCGCGCGGCGGCGGGGACACCCGCACTCATCGCTAGAAAAATCGCCGCGAGCCCTATGGGGTCGCTCGCGACGAAGAGCGGGATGAAGGCCTTGAGAAAGTGTTCGGCCCAGAGAGGCATGGGGAAGCGTGTCCTGTTGGCCCCGTTTTCGCAAGGTTGGCTCAGCCGATCATTTGAACGGGGGCGGCCGGCCGCAGGGGGGCGGTTGCCTTGGCGGCGGGCAGAAGGATCTCGAACGTGGTGCCGCGGCCCACAACCGACTCCACGCGGATGGAGCCGCCGTGTTTTTTCACGATGGAGTAGGTGGTGGCCAAGCCGAGCCCGGTGCCGCTTTTCTTGGTGGTGAAAAAAGGGTCGAAGATATTGTTAAGGTGCTCCGGACGGATTCCGGTGCCGGTGTCGGTCACGATAACGCGCACTTGGCGGATATCCCCGCTGAAAAGTGTGGCGCTTGTGGCGGGCTGATAATTTTCGGCGGCGATGGTGAGCGTGCCGCCGGACGGCATGGCCTGCGCGGCGTTGACGGCGAGGTTTTGGAAAACCTGCATGATCTGGGCTTCGTCGGCCTCGATCGGCCATAGATCGGCGGCGATAGACAGTGTTTTTTCCAGGCCGGCGGAACCTTGGGCAACGGCGGCGGCGTCTCGGAGCAGAGCGGCGAGGGAGAAGTTTTTTTTAATGGGAGCGCCGTCGCGGGCAAATGTCACGAGTTGGCGCGTGAGGTCGTTGGCGCGCCAGGCGATGCGCTCGATTTCGGCGAGACGGGCGCCGGTCTCGGGCGGAAGGGCGGGCGTGAGTTGCGCAATGCCCACCTGGCCGATCAGGGCGGTGAGAAGGTTGCCGAAATCGTGGGCGATGCCGCCGGCGAGCATCCCGAGGGATTCGAGTTTGGAGGCCCGTGCGGTTTCGTCGGCGCGTTTGCGCTCCTTGGTTACGTCGCGCAAAGCGAGCACCGCGCCGACGACGCCGGAGGGCGTGCGGATGAGGACGGCGATTTCGGCGATCAGGCGTTCGCTCCCGTCGGGAACAAGCAGGCGATAGGCGTCGATGGAGCGGTCGGAGGAGGCGGTTTTGAGAAGGGCGATAACGGGAAGATCGCGGGGAGAGCGGGTGCGTTCGTCGAGCGGGGAAATCAGCTCGGAGATGCGGCGGCCGGCGGCTTCGCGGCCGGTCGTGCCGAGAAGTTGTTCGGCGGCGGGATTCATTAGGGAAACGCGTCCGAAGGCGTCGGTGGCGATGACGGCGTCGCCGATGCTTTGGAGGGTGAGTTCGAGGCGCTGGCTCTCCTCGGCGAGGAGGCTGGCGGTGCGGCGGCGCTCAGTGATGTCGGTGAACACGCCGAAAATGCCGACGGGTTGGTTTTGGCCGTCGCGGATAATGTCGGCGCGGACGAAAGCGGGAAAGATGCGGCCGTCCTTGGTTTTTATGTCGGTTTCGCCGCTCCAAGAGCGACCGTCGCGGATGCTGGCGTGGATCTCGGCGGCGATGGTCTTGTCGGCGAAGAGCGGGCCGGCCTCGGGCACGGTGTTGAGTTCATCCACGGTATATCCGAAGAGGGCGAGGTGGGCGCGGTTGTGATAGACGGAGTTGCCCTCGAAGTCGCCGATGCCGATGGCGTCGGAGGCGCTTTCGACCGCCTGCCGGATGCGCGCGAGGGTAACGTTGGTTTCGCGGAGTGCGCGCCGTTGTTCGCGCCTGCTCTGGAAAAGCAGGACGGCAAGAATTGCGACCAGCAGCCACGAAACGATGTCTAAAAAGACCAGCATTGGGTGAAGTTAGCACTGTGCGCATGTTTTGTGGAGTCGCAAGGAGGAGGGGACGTTATCAAAATCATTCTCGTTCTCCGCTTCGCTCATGCGCAACCTCGGGGCTTTCATGACTGCGCCTCTGCTTTACGAATCCCACTGTCACACGCCGCTCTGCGGGCACGCTTATGGCGAGCCCGAGGATTACGCGGCGATGGCCGAGAAGCGCGGTTTCAAGGGCATCATCTTCACCTGCCACGCGCCGCTTCCCGACGGATTGTCGGCCAATGTCCGCATGAAGCCGGAAGAGTGGGACACCTATGTGGCTATGGTGGCGCGGGCGCGCCGTCAGTTTGCCGGGCGCGTCGATGTGCGGCTCGGGCTGGAGAGCGATTTTTATCCCGGGGTGGAGCCTTGGTTAAAGCAGCTTCACGCCTGCGCGCCGCTGCATCACGTGCTCGGTTCGGTGCACATGCAGATGTCGTTTTACAAGGAGCGGTTTTTCAAGGGCAACCAGTTCGCCTACCAGCGCGTTTATTTCGAGCACCTCGCGCAATCGGCCGAGACGGGGCTTTTCGACACGCTGGCGCATCCCGATCTCGTGAAGAACGAGTCGTCGGCGGAATGGGATTTCGCGCAGATCAAGCCCTACATCGTGCGCGCGCTGGACCGGATCGCGGCGATCGGCGTGGCGATGGAGCTCAATACCAGCGGCGTGAACAAGGCGCTGCCGGAGATGAATCCCAGTCTGGCGCAGCTCGTGTTGATGCGCGAACGCGGCATCCCCGTCGTCGTGGGCGCCGACGCGCACATACCGCAGCGCGTCGGAGATGGTTACGAGACCGCGTTGAACCTCTTGCTGGAGGCCGGCTACAAAAAAGTGAGCTATTTTCTGGAGCGAAAACGCCGCGAGATTCCCATCGCCAAGGCGCTGGCCTCGCTCCAATAGCCTCCGAAAAACGCCTTTGATCGGCCCATGTCATCCCACGCGCTCAACCTCCATGATTTCACCCGCGCCGAACTGGTCGCGCTCGTGAACGCGTGGGATTTGAGTCCGGTTCATGCCGCGCGGCTGTGGAACTACCTGTATTACGAACGCGAGGACAACATCGCCGCGATGACCGACCTGCCGGTGCGCCTACGCACGAGGCTGGAGGCGGAGACCACGCTCGGCCGCCTGCCGGTCGCGCGCGAGACGCATTCCTCAGATGGTTTCACGCGCAAATACCTGCTCGCGCTCGCCGACGGCCACCGCATCGAGACCGTGCTCATGCGCTACACGGGGCGCACGACCGCGTGCGTGAGTTCGCAGGTGGGCTGCGCGATGGGCTGTGTGTTTTGCGCCACGGGGCAGATGGGCTACACGCGGCATCTGACCACGGGCGAGATCGTCGCGCAGGCGGTGCATGTGGACCGTGTGTTGTGCGCCACCGCCGCCGAGACGCCCGCGCTGGCCGAGACGGGGCACGAATCACCGCATCACCGGCACGAGCGACTGCGCAACATCGTGCTCATGGGCATGGGCGAGCCGTTGCACAACTACGACGCCGTCATGAAGGCCATCGACATCCTGCGTGATCCTTCCGGCATGGCGCTCGGCGCGAAAAAAATCTGCATCAGCACCGTCGGCGTCGCGCCCGCCATCATCCGCATGGCCGACGAAAACCGCGCCGTTCACCTCGCCGTGTCGCTGCACGGTGCGACGCAGGCCGAGCGTCTGGCGCTCGTTCCCGCCGCGCGCGCGTGGCCGCTGGACATGCTCATGGACGCCTGCCGTTACTATACGACGAAGCTGGGTCGGCGGATTTTTTTCGAGTGGACGCTCATCGAGGGTAAAAACGACGGCCCCGATCACGCGCACGCGGTGGGCGCGCTTCTGCGCGAGATGCCGGCGCAGGTGAACCTAATCCCGCTCAACCCCACCGCCGGTTACGGCGGTGCGCCCAGCCACCAGGTGGCGGCGCGGAAATTCCAGGATATTCTCGCGGACTACGGCCTACCCAGCACGGTGCGCCAGCGGCGCGGCATCGACATCGGCGCGGGCTGCGGCCAACTCGCGGTGTCAGGGTGAAGGCGTCACGCCCTCGCGCACTTTGAGGGTGGCGAAGACCTTGGGGACGTAGAGGCGTGTCTCGGTGGGCAACGAGTCGGCGATTTCCGCGAAGGTTTTGGCGTTTTGTTTTTTCAGCATCCGTCCGACGCGGCCTTCGCCGGCGTTGTAGGCGGCGAGGGCGAGCGGCCAGGAATCGAAGCGTGCGTGCAGCCCGCGCAGCAGTTTCGCGCTGGCGTGCGCGCTCTTGGAGGGATCGGTGCGCGTATCGAAGGGAAACAAACTCAGGCCCTGGGCGCGGGCGGTGTCCGGCATGAGTTGGAACAGGCCGCGCGCTCCGGCAGGACTGCGTGCGTTGGGGTTGAACATCGATTCGGTTTCCGCGAGCCACGCCAGCTCGGGCGGCACCCCTTCGGCGACGAATGCCTTTTTCAATTCCGGCAAAAACTCATCCGCGCGAGCGGGACGCGGGCGGTCGCGCATACGGCCGACCCAGAGATCGTAGAGCGGGACTTGGGGGTCAACCTGCGCTGTCGTCGGAGTTGGGGAGGGCGAAGGTGTCGGTTTTGGTGTCGGTGGCGGCGTGCGGGTGATTTTTTCCGCTTCCTTGGCCGCCTCGATTTCATCAATCCGCTCGGCCAGCCAGTCGGCGTAATCCTGGTATTCCGGCATGGCGCGCAGGGCGGTGAGCGCCGCCTTGGCTTCCGGCTCAAAGGCGGCGAGTTCGGCGAGCGAACCGGTCTCGCGGGTCTTTTCCAGGCGGGCGAAAAACTCATCCCACTTCTCCCGTGTGGGAAATTCGAACTGATCTTTGATCTCCGCCGGGGCGAGGGCATCAAAGAGGGCTTTGCCGGCGTCGAATATGTCCTCGTCCGAAGCCGTTGGTTTGGCGGATGAGGGCGTTTCGGCAAAGGCCGTGACGGCGGCCAGCAGCGGCGCGAGGCGGAGGAAGGTGCGGGCAGGGGTGTTCACACGCTTATGGGACTTGCTCGCAGGTTATTGGTTGTGCGTCCGTAGGCGAGCCGGGACTGCTTTCCCGTTTGACCCTCCCTCGGGGCCGCTTAGTTAAAACCCTCCCTCGGATGAATCGGGTCTATATCAAAACCTACGGGTGCCAGATGAACGAGCGCGACAGCGATGCCGTCGCGGCGATGCTTCGCGCCCGCGGCTACCGCATCGTCCACGACGAGAACGCCTGCGACATCATGCTGCTCAACACCTGCTCCGTGCGCGACGCCGCCGAGCAGAAGGCGATTGGCAAGGCAGGTTACGTCTCGCATCGTAAGAAGCACCAGCCCGACTTCGTCCTCGGCATCCTTGGTTGCATGGCGCAGAACCGCGGTGCCGCGCTCCTCGACCAGTTGCCCGACGTGGACCTGATCGTCGGCACCCAGAAATTCCACCAGGTTCCTGACTACCTCGACAACCTCCGCGCCGCCCGCGAGGCCGGCGTGCCCATCGGCGAAACCATCATCGACATCGCCGAGGAAGCCGGTTCGCAGAACACCATCAAAGATCACCTTGCGCCCGAGGTTGATGCGAACGGAGCCGCTCCGCCGCAGGTCAACGCCTTCGTCTCGATCCAGCAGGGCTGCAACATGGACTGCCATTTTTGCATCGTTCCCAAAACGCGCGGCGACGAACGCTCCCGCCCGATGGAAGACATCGTGGCCGAGTGCGAGGGCCTCGCGAAGCGCGGCGTGAAGGAGATCACGCTTCTCGGGCAGATCGTCACCAGTTACGGTCGCCGCGACTACGCGCACACCGGCGGCGTGTCGCCGTTCGTGCAGTTGATCGAAAAGGTCCACGCCATCGACGGCATCGAGCGCATCCGCTTCACCTCGCCGCATCCGCGTGGGTTCAAGGAAGATCTCGTCGAAGCCTACGGACGCCTCCCTAAACTCTGCGAATACGTCCATCTCCCGATGCAGAGCGGCAGCAACCGCATCCTGAAGGCGATGAACCGCCCCTACTCGCGCGAGCGCTACAAGGAGATCGTGGATGCCCTGCGCACCGTGCGGCCCGACATGTATTTCTCGACCGACATCATCGTGGGTTTCCCCGGCGAGACCGACGAGGAGTTCGAACAGACACGCGAGCTCTTCGAGGCGTGCAACTACGACATGGCTTACATTTTCAAGTATTCCATCCGCAGCGGCACGCCGGCGGCGGAACTCGGCGACCAGATTCCCGACGAAGTGAAGGAACACCGCAACGCCGTGCTACTAGACATTCTCCGCAAGAACTCCGAGCGCCGCAACGCCGCGCTGCTCGGCACCGTCGAGGAAGTGCTCGTCGAGGGACCGGATAAGACCGGCCGGCGTTTCACCGGCCGCACGCGCGGCAACCGCGTGACGATCTTCGACGCCGATCCGCGCCTTGTCGGCCAGCTCGTGCCGCTGAAAATCGACCGCGCCAGCGTGAGCACGCTTTACGGCGAACTCGTGCTGAGCGGCGTGACCTGATATCTTTCTCTTTCCTCTTTATCTTAATCTTTCTCCTGTATGGCCGTCCAATTTGATCATGAGCGACTCAAGGTTTATCAGGAGGCTTTGAGGTTTAGTGTCTGGGCTTCACCCTTTATAGACGATCTCCCTGCGAAGCTTTCAGCCCGCGATCAGTTGGACCGTGCATCGACAAGTATTGCCCTAAACTTGGCGGAGGGGAACGGTAAGCGGTCCTACCCAGACCGTTGCCGTTATTTTGATATTGCTCGCGGATCGACGGTTGAATGCGCGGCTTGTTTGGATGTGCTCGTCGCCAAGAAAAAGATGACTGCGACCGAGGCCGAAATGGGGAAGATGATCCTGCGGGAAGTTGTTTCCATGACGGCCGGGTTGATTGCTCGTTTCTCGCGTGAAGTTTCGACGGGGGCGATTGAGGAGGAGCAGGCTGTTTATGGTCTGGAGGATATTACCGACACGGAAGAGAAAGATTAAGATAAAGAATAAAGAGAAAGAATTTACCATGTCACTTCAACTCGCCACCCTCATCCCCGGCCTGCTGCTTCTCGCGGTGGGGACGCTTTTCCTGATCGGCAACTCGGCGATCACGGCGATGTTTAAAGCACTGCCGCGTTCACGGGTCGCCGCGTATGCGTTCTTCGGCACGGGTGCGCTCTGGTTTCTTTACAACGTCTGGAATCTCTCGAACGCCGACTTCGGCGAGTATCACGTTCAGCTCACGGTCGGCTTCGCCGTGGTGGCGGTGTTTTCGTTCAAGCTGGTGCCCGACTTCCTCGCGGTGCGCGGTCTGAGCACGCTCGTGCTGCTCGGTGCGTCGCCACTCCTTTACTCCGCCTACATGGAATACGACAAGCCTCAGCGCCTCTTCATGGTGACGGCCGTCTATATCGCCATCTCGCTGGCCATTTATCTCGGCGCGTCGCCTTTCCGCCTGCGCGACTTTTTTGAGTGGCTCTACCGTGTTCCGGTGCGCGGGAAGATTCTTGGCGGCGTGCTCGCCGCCTACGGGCTGCTGCTCGTCGGGGTGGCGTTTACCTACTAAACTTTTTTCAACGTGACGACTGCCGCCGCTGCCACGCCTCCCGTTTTGCTGGTGCTCGCCGGTCCCGCCGGTTCGGGCAAGACCACGCTGTGCGAGCGCATGGTCGCTGAGGTGCCGGGCTTCGAGCGCGTTGTCACCGCGACCACGCGCGCGCCGCGGCCGGGTGAGATCAACGGCGTCCACTACCATTTTTTCTCGCCTGAGGAGTTTGACGCAAAGGTCGTGGCGGGTGCGTTTTTGGAGTGGGCGTGGGTCCACAAGAAAAACCGCTACGGCACGCTCGCCTCGTCGGTGATCGGTCCGCTCGCGGCGGGACGCAGCCTAATCATCAACGTGGATGTGCAGGGCGTGGAAAACTTCCGCCATGCGGCGGCGGGCAATCCGCTGCTCGCGCGGCGTATGGGCACGGTTTTCATCAATGTCCCCATACCCGAGCTGCGCGCGCGCCTGGGTGGGCGCGGCGAGACCGAGGCCGAGATCGCGCACCGCATGGAGACGGCCGAGCGCGAGCTGAAGGAGATCGGGAAGTTCGACTTCGTGGTCGAGAGCCGCGACAAGGAGGGGGATTTCCAGGCGCTGCTCGCCATCTGGCGGCAGGTGCAGGCGCGGGCGGGGCAGGGCTGATGCCGACGCCTTAGCTGTTCAGCAGCAGGCCGGTTGATTCACCGGAGGCCAGGATGATTTTGCCGGGGCTTTTCAAGGTCGCTTGAATGTCGAGCAGGGTGAAAAGCGCATCGGCGACCTCGGGCACGCGTTGGATTTCGGCGAGGGCGCGGCCGACCACCTGGGGGCGCACGGCTTGGGCCTGGCCGAGGCGTTGGGATGCTTTACGGTCGGCTTCGGAGTGAATGATGGCGACCTCGTTCTCGCCGGCTTGGCGCATGGCGGCGGTTACCTGGCGGAGGCGGTTTACGACTTTGCGCTGGATCTCGGTAATCATGCCTTTGTCGCGGAAGGCGACCTTGCGGATGTAGGTCGAGCCTAGGCTGAAGCCCCACTGCGAGGAAGTGGGCGAGACTTCTTCGCGGACTTTGCGCGAGAGGGCGTCGCGGTTTTCAAGGAGGACTTCGAGGCGGAGATTGGAGAGCTGCTTCACGACGGCGGTGGCGACGTTGGCCTTGAGCGAGCCGATGGGGTCGGAATTTTGAAAGAGGTAGGCTTTGGGGTCGTGGACGAACATCTCGAACCAGATGCCCACGCCCATGGGCGCGCCTTCTTCGGAGTTGACGAGTTGGTTGCGCAGGTAGGCTTGGTGGATGACGGTGCTCACGGTGTAGGCTTTGCCGAAAAGCGGGAAGAGCAGCGCCTTGGGGCCAAAGTGAACCAAGGGGAAAAAGAGGCCGGGTTCGTCCACCTGGCCGACGACTTTGCCGAAGAAGGTGTAAACGATCACGGTGCGCTCGGGCAGCACGCGCCAGAGTTGGAAGATGCGCCCGAGGACGATGAGGATGCCGGTGGCGAAGAAGGTGGCGGCGGCGCCGATGACGAGGGAGACGAAAAAATCCATGACGGTGATGGGTTAAAGTTTGAGGATCGTCTGGGCGGCTTTTTCGCGGAGCGGGAGGCTCGCGTTGCGGAGGTAGCTGTCGAGCGCGGCCTTGCCTCCTTCGGCGTGCATCGCGGCGAGAATCTTTCCGAGTTCGAGGATGGGAGCACCCTCGGCTTGGGCGCGGTTTTCGGCGATCTGCACGGCTTGCTCGGCCATCTTGAGTTTTTGGTCGGCGTCGGCCTTGGCCTGGCTGATCGAGGCGGCGACCTGGTTTTGCGTGGTGTTGATGGAGGCGAGGGCTTCGTCCACGTCGGAAGGCGGGTCGATGTTGGTGATGAGGGCGGCGTCGAGGTCGATACCGTAGCGCGCGGCGGTCTTGCGGCAGGCATCCTCCATGAAGCTGTTGATGAGGGAAAGATTGCGGCGGAGGTCGTTGATGGAAACGCCTTCGACGGCGCCTTCCGCCGCTTCGCCGTGGAAGGTTGCGATGCGGTCGCGCAGGACCGAGATAAAGTAACCGACGACGTGGGCGGCGGGTTGCGAGATGCCGAAGAGATAGGCGTAAAGATTTCGCTCGCAGGGCTTCCAGCGGATCTGGCCGGAGATCTGGACGGTGAGGTTGTCCTTGGTGACGGCTTCGATGGATTCTTGGCTGACATCCGGATCCCAGGTGATGTCCACGGTCTGGATGGTCATGTCCACTTTGTAGAGCCGTTGCCAGGGCCACTTGAAGTAGGGTCCGCCGGGCGGGATGACGCGAATATTCGGGTAACTGTAGCGGGGTTTTTCCTCGGGGTTGAGCAATGCGCCGAGCTGAGGATCGTCGGCGATGGTGCCCGCGATGCGCGGGGCGCGTCCGAAGGTGGTGAGCACGCCGCGTTCGGTGGGGCCGATGGTGTAAACGCCGAAAAGCAGCGTGAGGAGCGCCGCGAATCCGACGCCGAGGATCAAACCGAAGAGGGTTACGGAAATCATGGGAAGGGGGGGGGCAACCTGCGGAAATGCGGGCGCGTCTAGGGAGACTTTCGTATCGGATCAAGTGGCACCCGGCACAACCTCAAACGCGTCCTTGCGAGCGCTTGCTCCGGTGGAAGCCACGCTTACGGAGCGTGGATCGGGTGCTCCTGCGTGCCGGTGATTTTGTTGCCCGGTCCGAGCAGGACGACGCGGGGCGCGTGGCCAGCGATCTTGTCCTCGGGCAGGCGGCAGTAGGCGATGATGATGGCGAGGTCGCCGGGCGTCACCAGGCGGGCGGCGGCGCCGTTGACCTGAATCTCGCCGGCGGCGCCGTAGATCACGTAGGTCGTGAAGCGCGCGCCGTTGGTGATGTCGAGGACATCCACCTGTTCAAACTCCAGCAGGCCGGCGGCTCGGCAGAGTTCGCGGTCGATCGTGACCGAGCCCTCGTAATCGGGATCGGCCGCAGTGATGGTTGCGCGGTGAAGCTTGGTTTTAAGAAAGGTGCGATACACGGGCGTGAGGGCGGATGTTCAATGCTTCGACGCCGTCGGCGCAAGCCCGCTTGTTGAAAGCAGCGCGTGCAGCCAGTCCACGAGCGCGGGCAGGCCGGCGAGTTCGACGGGCGGTTGGTGAACGGAGCGGTAGGCGAGGAAGGGGCGGGCGTCGCCCGCGGCGAGGTCGGCCATGTCGTTGTGGATCGCGGCGTCCACGGTGTCGGCGGCGAAGAGTTTGGAGACGGCGAGCAGGCGGACCTCGGCGTCGGCCCCGGAGGTGAGCTTGAAGCCGATGACGAGCGGGCGGCGGGCGGCGGGAGCGTAGGATTTGAGTTCGGGGAGGAGCTTCGGCGTGGGCACGAGACGCAGCGTGAGCTCGGGCGCGTAGGAGGTCATCTTGCCTGCGCGGACTTCGGCGGGGCGGTAGTCGGAGACGGCGGCGCATTGGAGCACGGCGTCGAATTCGCCGGGGCCGAGGAGGCGCTTGAGGTGGGACTGGAGATTTTCCGTGGAGGAAAACACCTGCACGGCGGAGGCGGGCAGGGTTTGCGGGAGGACAGCGCCTTCGCCGCGCAGAAGGGTGACGGTGTGTCCGCGGGCGGCGAGGGCGTCGGCGAGTTTTGCGCCGGTGCCGCCGGTGCTGACGTTGGTGAGGAAGCGGACGTCGTCGAGGTATTCGCGGGTCGCGCCGGAAGTGATGAGGATGCGCATCGAAGTGGAAGGCTCGGCTCTTTCTTCTTTCTCTTAATCGTTCTCTTTCGTCAGGAAATCCGGCAACGCGAGAGAAAGATTAAGATAAAGAGGAAAGAGAAAGAAATGTTCACGCGATCTTCGGGCCCAGCTCGGCCAGAACATGCATCACGAGCTGCTCGGGTTCGAGCAGGCGACCCGCGCCTTCCTCGCCGCACGCGAGGGCACCTTCGCCGGTGGGGAGCACGCGCACGCCTAGGCCGGAGAGTTTTTGCAGCGAGGCTTGCGTGAGCGGGTGGTTGAACATCGCGACGTTCATCGCGGGGGCGACCCACCAGGGTTTCTTCTGGATTTCCCAGGCGAGGAAGAGGCTGCCGACCAAGTCGTCGGCCAGACCGGCGGAAAGGCGGTTGAGCATGTTGGCGGTAGCGGGGGCGACGAGCGCGAGGTCGGCCCAGCGGGCGAGGTTGATGTGATCCATCGCCTTGCCGGATTCCCACAGGTCGCTGGCGACGGGCTGGCCGGTGAGGCCTTCTAGCGTGGCTTTGCCGATGAACTGGAGCGCGGAAGGTGTCGCCACGGTGCGCACTTCGATGCCGGCCTGCACGAGTTTGGAGATGGCGAAGCAGGCCTTGTAGCAGGCGATGGAGCCGCTGAGGAGAAAGAGGAGGCGGGGCTTGCGGGTGGCGGTGGGCATGGCGCGGTTCAGTAGCTTTCTTTTTTGGAGGGGAAGCTGCCGTTGGCGACGGCGGCGGCGAAAGATGCGAGTCCGTCGCCCACGGTTTTATTCCCGTCGGCGAACGCGCGCACAAACTTCGCGTTGAAGCCGGGATTGAGGCCGAGGAGATCGTGAAACACCAGAACCTGACCGTCGGTGTGCGGACCGGCGCCGATGCCGATGACGGGAATCGAGAGCGCCGAGGTGATTTCGCGGGCGAGCGCGGACGGCACGCATTCCAGGACGAGTCCGAAAGCTCCGGCGGTTTCTACGGCGCGGGCCTGGCGGATGAGCGAGGCGGCGTCGGCGTCGGAGCGGCCTTGAACCTTGTAACCGCCGACGGCGTGGACGGACTGCGGGGTGAGGCCGAGGTGTCCCATGACGGGCACGCCGGATTGCACGAGATGGGCGATGACGTCGGCATGGCCGTCGATGCCTTCGATTTTCACGGCGTTGGCGCCGGCACGCATCAGGGCGGCGGCGCAATCAACGGCAGCGGCGATGCCTTTGCGCGCGGCGAGGAAAGGGAAATCAGCGACCAAGAGCTTATGTCCGCCCAGTCCGCGGGCGACGGCGGCGGTGTGGCGTGCCATGATCTCGGGCGTGGCGGCGAAGGTGGTTGGCTCGCCATCAAGCACGACGGCGAGGCTGTCGCCCACGAGCACGCAGTCCACGGGCGAGGTCGCGAGGAAGCGCGCCTCCCAGTGCGTGTAGGCGGAAACCATGCTGATCGTGGCTCCGCCTTTGCGGGCCTTGAAATCGAGGACGGACTTCATGCAGGTCATGAATCTCGCAGATTTGCACGGGAAACGCCACCCCAAGTTGCGGGGCGTCCATCTGGGCTTTTCGGCGAATGCGCAGAACGCGTTTGAAATACCGCGCACGGACGGGTTTCATCATTTGCTATGTCTCTTGGTTTTGTCGGACAACGTTGCCTGAGCGAACGCGAACCCGAGCTGGGCCTCGGCCTGGTCGTGGAGCTTGACCGCACCCGCATCACGATCGAGTTCCCCGCCACGCGCGAGAAACGCATCTACGCCCGCGGCACGCCCGTTCTGAAGCGCGTGCAGTTCGCCGCCGGTGAAACCGTCGCCGCGCGCACCGGTGATAAGTTCACCGTCGCGTCCGTCGAGGAAGACAAGGGCATCCTCACCTACGTCGGCCCCGAGGGCCAACGCGTGCGCGAGGACGCCATCTCCGATCTCACCAGCGTCAGTTCGCCCGCCGAGCGTCTCATGGCCGGGCAGGCCGATCCGACCGAGGTTTTCGATCTGCGCCTCCGCGCGCTTCAGGCCCGCAACCGCTTTCGCCAGTCCGACGTGCGCGGCTTTCTTGGCGGGCGCATCGATCTCATCCCGCACCAGTTCTACATCCTCAACGAAGTTTCCAGCCGCCAGATTCCCCGCGTGCTTCTCGCTGACGAGGTCGGCCTGGGCAAAACCATCGAGGCCTGTCTCATCCTTCAGCGCCTCCTCGCCACCGGCCGCGCCAAGCGCGCGCTCATCCTCGTGCCCGAGTCGCTCGTTCACCAGTGGTTCGTCGAGCTGCTTCGCCGTTTCAACTTGTGGTTCACAATTTTTGACGAACCCCGCTGCGCCGATGTCGAAGGCAGCGAGCCGGGTAAAAATCCGTTTCTCTCCAGCCAGCTCGGTCTCGCCAGTTACACCTTCCTCGGTTCGCTGGCCAATCGCCGTGCGCAGATCGTCGAGGCCGGCTGGGACATCGTCATCGTGGACGAGGCCCATCACCTCGGCTGGACGCCCGAGGCCGCCACTCCCGAATACCAGTTCGTCGAACAGCTCGCTCGCAAGTCGCCCGGTCTGTTCCTCCTCACCGCCACGCCCACGCAGCTCGGTCTCGCCGGGCACTTCGCGCGCCTCCGCCTCCTCGATCCGCATCGCTACGACGATTATCAGACGTTCATCAACGAGGCCGACCAGTTCGGCACTGTCGCCGCGATCGCCGAAAAAATAACCGAAGCCAAACCCCTCGCGCCCAAAGACCACGCCACCTTGCGCAAGATATTCGACCGCGATCCCGAGACGCTCGCCACACGCCTCGCCGCGCTCGATGCGGGCAAGGCCGGCGCGCGCGACGCCCTCCTGCGCACGCTGCTCGACCAGCACGGCACCGGCCGCGTCGTGTTTCGCAACACCCGCGCCGTCATGACCGGCTTTCCGAAGCGCCAGTATTGCCCCGTCACGATTCCCGACGTCTCGCCGACGCTGCTCGTCCGCGTCGCCCGCGAGCTCACCGCCGAAGAAACCGGCGACATCGCCACCCTGCGTTTTTCCTTCAAAGACGATCCGCGCCTCGACTGGCTCGTCGGCTTCCTGAAAAAAACCGCGCCCGCCAAGGTGCTCCTCATCTGCCGCTCCGAGCGCAAGGTCCTCGCCCTCGAGGCCGCCATCAAAGAAAAGCTCAACCTCAACATCGGCCTCTTCCACGAGGGACTGCCGCTCGTGCAGCGCGACCGCCAGGCCGCTTGGTTTGCCGAGCCTGCGGGCGCGCAGTTGCTCCTCTGCTCCGAGATCGGCAGCGAGGGCCGCAACTTCCAGTTCGCCCACCACCTCGTGCTCATCGACCTGCCGCTTAATCCCGGTCTCGTCGAACAACGCATCGGTCGCCTCGACCGCATCGGGCAGACGGAGACCATCCGCATCCACGTGCCCGTCCTCGCCGGCGGCGCCGACGAAGCCGTCGCCGAGTGGTATCACCGCGGACTCGACGCCTTCGAGGCTCCGCTCCACGGCGGCAACGATTATGCCGACGCCTTCCGCCTGCGCCTGCTCGAACTCGCCACCGCCTACGGCGAAGGCAAACTCAAGAAAGGCGCGCGCAAGCAACTCGACGCGTTCATTGCCGAAACCGAAACCTTCCGCGAAGCTCTGAACCAGAAAATGAAAAAAGGCCGCGACCGCCTGCTCGAACTCAACTCCTTCAACCCCGAGGTCGCGCAAGCCGTCATCGCCCGCGTGCGCGCCGCCGACGCCGATCCGCTTCCCAAAAAAATCCTCACCGACATCCTCGATCACTTCGGCGTGCGCGTCAGCGAGCACGAGGACGGCGATGTGAACCTCGACTCCGCCCACGCCTACGTCGAGGGCTTTCCCTCGATCCCGCACGACGGGATGCTGGCGACCTACGACCGCAAACGCGCCATCGCCCGCGAAGACATTTCGTTTCTCTCCGCCGACCATCCTCTCGTGCAGGACAGCATTGATCTGCTCGTCGATTCGCCCGCCGGCACCACGTCGTTTTGCGTGCTCGAAGCCGACAAACCCAACCTCCTCCTCGAAGCCGTCTTCGTCCTCGAAACCGTCGCCGACGCGAAGTGGCACGTGGACCAGTTCCTCGCGCCCACGCCGATCCGCGTGCTGGTGGACATCCACGGCCAGGAACTGACCGACGACACCAACTATTCCCGCCTGACGGACGACGTGGAAGACGCCCCGCTCCCGCGCTTCCTCGAACGACCGGGCTTCAACGGCACGTTGCTTAAAAACCTCGTCGAAGCCGCCACGGAGCGGGCGACCGCGCACACGTTGACCTTGAAAAAAACCGCCCGCGAACGCGCCGCCGCCGTGCTCACCGCCGATCTCCAGCGCCTCGTTGATCTCGGCAAGTTGAACGACAACGTGCGCCCCGAGGAGATCGACCTCGCGAAAAAACAGGTCCTCCAAGTCCGCACCGCCATCGAAACCGCCCGCCTCCGCCTCGACAGCCTGCGCCTGATCGTCGAGGGAGTGAGCTTGGATTGAATTATCCTTTGGACGTTACCTTCAGTCCAAGGGGAAGAGTCGCGGTATCTTCGCCCAGTTGAACAGGCAAGGTGGCCAAGCCGGACAATTTTTCCTGCAAATCCGATACGGTGCGAAAGACCAATGCCTTCCCGGTCTTACTCGTGACAAGCAGCCCCCTCTCGGCCAAATCTAAGAGATCGGTGCGCGCGGTCTGATAAGCTACGCCGTTACTGCTCTTGTGGCCTTCGATGGTGTAGCGTGTGTCGGGATGCCGGAGCGCGTGCGCCAGCAAGGATTGCTGGCGGTGATTGAGATCGGACAACCCGCGCAGGTATTTTTCGACGGCTTTGAGGCTGGCCGTCTTTTGATCGACGTAGTCATGAAGTGCCCCAACGGCGCGCTGAATAACCTCCGCCTGATGCACGATGAAATAAGTGAGATCGTTGCCGTCAGTCTCGGTATGCAGAAAGCTCAGCGCGTATTGCGAAGGCGCCTTCAGCAAAATCTGGGAGATCGAGATGAACTCAAACAGGCGAAATCCCCGGTGCAGCATCGCCCAGTAGAAAAGCGCCCGCGCCGTGCGCCCGTTGCCATCCACAAACGGATGATCGTAGGCCAGCCAGAAATGAAGGATGATGGCCCGGATGACGGGATGGATGAAGAAGTCGGGCGTGTTGCCATTAGCGAAGGCGCACATGGCTGCAAGTCGCTCCGGCAACTCGGCGGCCGCCGGCGGTTCGTGATACACCGGGCCCTCCAAATCCATGACACGGATGATCTCATCGGCCCTTCGAAAACGTCCGGCCGCATCCGGTTTCTCCAAGGTGTTTTCGGTTACCCGGAGGTGGAGTTCAAACAGCAGTTCAGGACTTAGCGGTTGGTCGCGCAGATCCATGATGCGTTGCATGGTCCGATAATTGTTCAGAATCATGCGCTCGCTCGTGTCGAGTGGTGGCCGACCGCTTCGCAACATTTCCTTGGCCACTTCGCGCGTGGTCACCGCACCTTCAAGCTGGCTTGAAGTGATTGATTCCTGAATCAGCGAACTGACGACGTATTCGTTGCGAGTCGCGGGATTGGTTACCGCCTCAGGCAAGTTCCAGGCCGAACCCAAACCGCGATCAATAGTGTGCAACTGCTCCAACAGCCGATCCGGCAGCGCATATTTAAACGGCTGCCCGATTTTATCCTTGAGCGGTATGGCACGCAGCTTGGCCTCGCGCGCCATCTTGATCAAAAGCCACCACTCGTCATGAGTAATATCTTCTGGAGCCGGACGCCGCCGGAGATCGTTCCAATGTAAATAATCACCTTTCAGTCCAATTTCCGATGAGCGCGAAATAATCGTCTGAAAACGCTCTACTCCAATAATATTAAATAACTCTAAGAAGGACTTGGGGGACTGCGGGATTTTCATAAAACTACTAATTTATTACTAATTTAACTTAAATTAGTAGTTGTTTAGTAGATCGCCTCCTCAATCTGAGGCCTTACTCGATGCCGATCAGTTCGACCTCGAAGATCAGCACGGAGCCGGCGGGAATCGCTCCCTGCGCGCGGTTGCCGTAGCCGAGTTCGGCAGGGATGAAGAGCTTCCACTTGGAGCCGACCGCCATAAGTTGCAGCGCCTCGACCCAGCCTTGGATCACGCCCGTGACGGGAAACGAAATCGTCTCGCCGCGCTTCACTGAGCTGTCGAAAACCGTGCCGTCGATCAACGTGCCGTGGTAGTGGACCTCGACGGTCTGGTCGGGGTTCGGCTTGGCGCCTTTGCCCTCGGTCAGCACTTCGTATTGCAGGCCCGACTTGGTGGTGACGACGCCTAGGCGCGCCTTGTTGTCGGCGAGGAATTTGTTGCCTGCTTCCGCCTGCTTGGCGGCACCAGCGGAGGCGGTGGCCTCGACCTTGGCCTGCGCACTCTGGAACGCGGCCTGAAGATCGGCTTCCGAGATGCGCGGTTTTGCGCCGCTGAGGCCGTCCTGCAAGCCGACGAGAAACGCCGACAGGTCGATTTCGACGCCGCCTTGGCGGGCGATGTTGGCGCCCATGTTCAAGGCGATGCCGTAGCTGACGCGCTGATCGGCGGTATCGAGGGAAAATTCAGGAGAGGAAGGCATGACGGTGTTGGTATCGGGTTGGAGGGAGAGCAGTCCGGTCAGCATGACCAGCGCCGTAAAACGGAGTCACCCCAAGGCTCCCAGAAACAAACGCAACACTGCTCTGCGCTTGGGCGACTGGAAACACACTTGCCAATGGCAAAAGGCGTGCAGTTTATAGGATATGCGTAGAGTTTGGCTTAACTAAAATCGGGGTTCCAATCAGTCGCATGTTTCATTCCACCCTCTGCTTCCTTGTAGCAACCATTCTCACTCTGAGCGGAGTGTGGATTCAGTGGCGCGCCCATGAGTATGTCATGGACGCGGAAGAGGCCATGAAGAATCGCAAGTTGACCGGCGAGCAAGTGGTCCGGCGCTTGGCTTTGATCAGACGTTGCGGACGGATTCTTATTTTTGCCGGGATCGGTATGCTTCTCGTCACCCTGATGTTGTTAGAGCGGCGGTGATGGCGAACAAAGAAGGGCTGCGTCGTTCTCATGCCGACCCAGTCTCAGGCAGGTGAATCCAGCCTTCGCGGCAGGCGGTTGCGAGTTGGTCGGCGGATGGCCTCAAGGATTTTCCGACGGCGGCTTCGTGTGCGCTTAGCGAAGCGACCAAGGCGTCGAGTGCGTGGTCGCTGTCGGCAAACGAGTCGTCCGCGCGGAGGTCCGGCCATTCTTTGCGGAGCGAGGTGAGCAGGTCGCGGCGCGCGGGAAGGTTTTCTGCGCCTTTGTAGCCGCTGTGTTTGAGTCCCCATTGCTTGAGGCTGCCCGCGGGATAAACCTCGAAAAATTTCCCGTCGCCGCCGCTGCGGTCCGCGACGCCGTGGCGAGCGAGGAGCGCCATCGCGCGCATGGCGGGAAGGGCGATGCGATCGGTGGAGACGCTGAGCGGAGTGAGCTTCGTGTTTTTACGAACCTCGATGTCGGTGAGGCGCAGGCGAAGACAATCGCGCAAGGCCGTGTCCCATTTCGTATCCGTCCAGCCGCCGACGGCTTTCACGAAGGCGTCCGGCCAGCCGAGCGGCGCGTCGATGCCGATGGCGTCTGCTTTGAGGATCAACGCGTCCAGCGTGTCGTCATCGCAGGACGATTTGGTGTCGCGAACGACGGCGCGTCCGTCGTCATGCCACTCGATCAGGCACGCGGCGGTGTCCTTGGGTTGGGAGGAAAGATCGATGCCGAGGGTAAGCATGGGGAAGGAAAACAGAACGGCTGCACATTTCAATTTGCCTCGCTGTATTTTGCCGCACCGGTCTTGGACGTGTGATTGTCGCCCGGTGGATTCATGGCCGGCTTTTCATAACTACCATCATGTTTGGGATGATTTACGGAATTTGGACGGGCTCATTTTTGTATGGTTTCGAAAGACCACCGCTAGGCGCTCACCATTGGAAAAGCCGCACTTCTCGGCGATGAGCGTGACCGGCTGGTTGGTGTCAACGAGCATGGTCTTGGCGCGCTCAATGCGCATCCGATGGAGCATTTCCAGAGGGGTCGCCTGCAGGTGCTTCTCAAAGCACCGCTCAACCGAGCGTCGTGATAAATGCAATTCCCTGCACATCATCCCAATCGAAATCGGTTCAGAAAATTTATCCCGCAAATATTGGAGCGCCCGTCGGAGCGGCTCGTTTTCCACCGCGAGCAGCGTCGTGGATTGGCGTTGGTTGACGCCGCCGGGCGGAAACAAGATCGGTGTTGGCGACCTCTGGGGGGTTTTATCCAGCGAGCGTATCCACTCACTGACCGCGGTGCCGATGCGATCCCATGGAATGATCACGCTCGAAAGTGGCGGATGGCTTAACGCACACACCATTTCGTCATTGTTCGCCCCGAGCACGGCGAGCTCCTCGGGAATCAAAATCCCTGCTTCGCGACCGGCCTCGCAGACCAGTCGGCCGAGAGGATCGTGCGCTGCAAAAACCGCGACCGGCTTGGGCAAACTTTTCAGCCACCGGCGAAGCGCCGCAGAAGATTCTTTCCAAATTTCTATGTAATGACGATTGATCGGCTCGGTTTCCTCGTGGAAATCACAATTTAAATTCTCGCGTTGCAGGCGTCTGCGAAATCCATCCAGGCGCTGTTTCGAATAAGGACAATCCAGTCCTACAAACGCAAAATTGCGATAGCCTGCTCCAAGGAAATATTCCGCGGCCGTGGTTCCTACGGCGACGTCATTGATATCGACACTGAGCGCGCCCGGATAGACAGAATCCGTATCGGCGATGACCGTGGGATAGCCGAGATTGATCAGTTTTTCCGTGGTGCCCGGCAGCCATTCGGTGATAATGCCCGCAGGCCTGTTTTGATTCAGAAGCGTGCGGATTTGGGAAAAGGAACGATGCACGTCGATGATGCTCAACTCCAGACCCTGCTGGCCGAGAGGCGCGAGAGAAGGCATTAAGCGCCGCAAGAATTCGTCGGAAATCACGACTGCAAAACGCTTGGACATGATGCATTGAAGGCATGCCGCCAGTTTGTCGTATTTCAACAGGAAAATCCCGCAAAATGCGGTGGCGATGATTCGCACGTTTCGGCATCATCACATCTCCTCCCCCCCCCCCAAAAAAAAAGTATTCCCTCTATTTATGGCCAACTATTTCCCCGTATCCGCCGTGCGTTTCGAAGGCGCAAAGTCACGCAATCCACTTTCTTTCAAGGTCTATAATCCCGAAGAACTTGTGGAAGGCAAAACGATGCGCGAGCACCTGCGCTTCGCCGCCGCCTACTGGCATTGCATGCGCAATCCTCTGGCCGACCCGTTCGGTGCGGGCACGGCCATCATGCCGTGGGACGACGGCACGGATTCCACGGGGAATGCGCTGCGCCGGGTGGATGTCTTCTTTGAGTTTCTTGAAAAAATAGGCATCGATTTTTACTGCTTCCACGATCGTGACGTCTCTCCCGAACGCGCGACGATCCGCGAGACGGAGGCCACGTTTGACGAGATCGCCGCACGGCTGAAAGAACGCCAAACCGCAGGCGGAAAGAAGCTGCTCTGGGGCACGGCCTGCCTCTTCTCCCATCCCCGCTATGCGCAGGGTGCGGCGACTTCGCCCGATGTTAATGTTTACGCGTTTGGCGCGGCACAGGTGAAGAAGGCGATGGATGTCACACATGCGCTCGGCGGCGAGGGCTACGTTTTCTGGGGTGGTCGCGAAGGCTACAACACCCTCATCAACACGGATCTCAAGCGCGAGCGCGACCATCTCGGTGCATTTCTGCATATGGCGGTGGACTATAAAAAGAAGATCGGCTTCACCGGCCAGTTCTACATCGAGCCTAAGCCGCAGGAACCGACCACGCATCAATACGACAGCGACTCCGCCGCCTGTTTGAATTTCCTGCGCGAGTTCGGTCTGCTAAACCACTTCAAGCTTAATCTTGAGACGAACCATGCGACGCTCGCAGGCAAGACGATGGTGCATGAAATGCGCGTCTCGCGGCATGCCGGTGCGCTCGGCTCGATTGATGCGAACCAGGGCACCTTTGGTTGCGGCTGGGACACAGACGAATTTCCGAGCGATCTCTATCTTACGACCGGCATCATGCTGGAGATTCTGGAAATGGGCGGATTCACGACCGGTGGTCTTAACTTCGATGCCAAACGTCGCCGCGAATCCTTTGAGCCGGTGGATCTTTTCCATTCCCACATCATGGGCATGGACGCGTTTGCCCGTGGCCTGAAGGTTGCCGCCGCGTTGCGCGCCGATGGCCGGATTGCGGAGTTTGTGCGCGAGCGCTACGCGAGCTGGGACGGCAATCTCGGGCGCAAGATTGAGTCTGGAAAATCCTCGTTCGACGAATTGCACGCCGCCGCTCTCGCGGCACCGGATCCGACGTTGCGTTCGGGGCGGCAGGAACTCCTCGAGGGCATCGTCAATCAGGTGCTTTGCCAGTAAAGCGCACCGAAAATTATGAATTCACTACCCCACAAGGCCGCGTCCACGCAGATCGTTCTTATTTCGTGTGTGGCCGCAATCGGCGGCTTCCTCTTCGGCTTCGACAGCGGTGTGATCAACGGCACGGTCGGTGCGCTGAAGCAGGCGTTTCAGTCTGACGCCGCCGTCTCAGGCTTCAACGTGGCCTCCATGCTGCTTGGCTGTGCGGTGGGTGCGTTTGTCGCCGGCAATCTTGCGGACAAATTTGGTCGCAAGTCGGTGATGATCGCCACGGCGCTCCTGTTTACAATTGCCGCATGGGGTTCGGGCATCGCGCATTCGTCGCATGAATTTGTCGTTTACCGCTTGCTCGGCGGATTTGCGATCGGTGCCGCAAGCGTGATCTGCCCGGCCTACATCAGTGAGATCGCCCCTGCGGCGATTCGTGGACGGTTGGCCTCGCTTCAACAGCTCGCGATCGTGCTCGGGCTGTTCGTGGCGTTTCTCAGCAACTATCTCATTTCCCACGCCGCTGGTGGATCGACGAGCCGGTTCTGGCTCGGCTTCGAAGGCTGGCAGTGGATGTTTTGGGTGGGCATGGTGCCGGCGATCATCTTCTTTGTCATGCTCGCCTTTGTGCCCGAATCGCCGCGCTATCTCGTGGCGGCGGGCAAGCTCGACGCAGCCCGGCGCGTGCTCGCACGGCTGAGCCATCCCGATGACGCGGATGCAAAAGTGCGCGAGATTCAGCAGACCGTGCAAGCGGACCACCGCCCGCGCATGGGCGATCTCTACGACAAGGCGCGCGGCCGCATCCATCCGATCCTCTGGGTCGGCATCGGGCTTGCCGTGCTCCAGCAGTTCGTGGGCATCAACGTGGTTTTTTACTATGGCGAAGTGCTGTGGAAGGCCGCCGGTTTTACCGAGGCGAATGCGCTGCTTCAAAACGTGATCAGTGGCGGCGTGAACATCGTTGCCACGGTTCTGGCGATCATCCTCATCGACAAATTGGGCCGCAAGCCGCTGCTGCTTTGGGGCTCGGTTGGCATGGCGGTGACGCTCGGTGCGCTGGCTTACATTTTCGGAACTGCACCGGTGGAAAACGGTTCGCTACAGCTTGCCGGAAGCACTGGCACTGCCGCCCTACTCATCGCAAACGCCTATGTGTTCTTCTTCTGCGTTTCGTGGGGGCCGGTGATGTGGGTGATGCTCGGTGAAATGTTCCAGAACAAGTTTCGCGGAGCGGCCCTCGCCGTGAGCGGGTTCGCGCAATGGATCGCAAACTTTGCCGTCACTTTCACCTTCCCCAAGCTGCTCCTGAGCTTTGGCCTCGGCACCGCCTACGGCATCTACACCTTCTTCGCCATTGTCTCGGTTTTCTTTGTGGTGAAGAGTATTCAGGAGACCAAAGGCAAGACGCTGGAACAAATGTAACGGACGTTCCCTCAACACCGGGCGACGAGGGCTACCATGGAAACCAAGTTTACCCCTGCACGTTCACGCTTTCCCAATGATTATCCTCGGCATCGACTGTGGCACCCAAAGCACAAAAACCATCGCCGTAGATGGTGACACGGGAGCGCTTCTCGCTTCTGCGCGCCGCGGCCACGAGATTCTTCCGCCCGCCGGCGCCGGCGCCATGGAACAGCACCCGGAGGATTGGAGCGCCGCCGCCGCCGCGACAATCCGCGAGGTTCTCTCCGCGCTCGGTTCGCGCAAAGACGAAGTGCGTGGCATCGGTGTGAGCGGCCAGCAACACGGGCTCGTCGTGCTCGACGCCGTGGACAAAGTGGTGCGTCCCGCGAAACTCTGGTGCGACACCTCGACCGTCGCGCAATGCGACGAGGTGAATGCCCGCTTCGGCGGCGCAGACAAAGTCGTCGAACTCACCGGGAACGCCATGTTGCCCGGCTACACTGCGCCCAAGATCCTTTGGCTGCGACAGAACGAACCGGAAAACTGGCGCCGCACCAAGTCCGTGCTGCTGCCGCACGATTACCTCAATTTCTGGCTCACCGGAGAGAAGCGCATGGAATACGGCGACGCTTCCGGCACGGCTTTTCTCAACGTGCGCACGCGCCGGTGGTGCGAACCCGTGGCCAATTATCTTGCCGACGATCTTCTCTCGAAACTCCCGCCGCTCCATCCTTCGACGGAGCCGGTCGGCCTTGTCCGCCCCGCGCTTCTTGCGGAATGGGGTATTTCTGGCCCCGTGCTCGTCAGCGCCGGCGGCGGCGACAACATGATGGGCGCCATCGGAACCGGCAACGTCGCTCCGGGCGTCGTCACCGCCAGCCTTGGCACCTCCGGCACTCTCTTTGCGTTTTCCGAAACTCCCGTGATTGATCCGCAGGGCGAGGTCGCCGCCTTCTGCGACTCCACCGACGCCTGGCTGCCGCTCGCCTGCACGATGAACGTCACGCTTGTCACCGAAGCCGTGCGGGGGCTTTTCGGTTGGAGCCACGAGCAATTCGAACAGGCCCTTGCCTCCACTCCTGCCGGCGCGGACGGGCTTCTTTTGCTGCCCTATCTTGCTGGCGAGAGGACGCCGAATCTTCCCGGTGGCACCGGTGTCCTGCACGGGTTGACGATCGCGAATTTCACGGCTGCGCATCTCGCGCGGGCCGCCATCGAGGGCGTTACCCTGGGTCTTGCCTACGGGCTCCAGCGTTTTCGCGAGTTGGGCATCCGGCCGAGCGAGATTCGTCTCACCGGCGGCGGCAGCAACAGCCGCTCCTGGCGTCAGCTCTGCGCCGACGTTTTTGACGTTCCCGTCGTTGCCCTCGAAAGCAACGACGGTGCTGCTCTCGGTGCTGCCGTGCAGGCCGCGTGGCAACTTTCCCGCGAGGGACGGGACTCGCTGAGCATCGCGCAATTTTCCGCCAGATTCATCCGGTGCGATGAATCCTCGCGTGCGGCCCCCAAAAAACCCGATGTTTACCGCACGCTTTTCGGCCGTGCCACTGCCCTGCGAGAGGCGTGCATGAAAAATTGACGGCACGTCCCGCGTATCTCCTCCGGCTCGTTTTCACTTCTTCCGGAGATTACCCAAACACAATGCCAACATATCACTCGGGCCTACTCTTTGAGCGTGTCAAAAGCACACTCACATCACATGAAAAATCAAAACCGGCTTAAACATCTTCTTCGATTCGGACTCGTTCTGTCATGGACGCTGCTGAACAACCTCAGTCACGCGGCCAATCCCATCCTGCATGGTTTCGCCGATCCGGCGATGCATGTCTGGAAAGACCGCATGTATCTGGCCGTGGGCAAAGACGGCGACCCCACCCTGCTGAAAGGTTTTATGATGCCCTACTGGGCGATTTATTCGTCAACCGATCTGGTGAACTGGCGTCAGGAAAAAATCATCGATCCCGAGTCGATCTCCATCATGGGGAAGGGGAATGTGAACTGCTGGGCGTCGGACATCACGTTTTGGAACAACAAGGTTTATTTTTATTTCTCAAAACATTGCTTCACCACCGGAGTGCTGGTGGCGGACAAGCCCGATGGAACTTATGTAGATGTGTTGAAACGGCCCATCATCATGGAGCAGGTCGCGGATAAAAATGACTACGATCCGACCATTTTCACCGATACCGACGGCACCCCTTATCTGATCTTTGGCCGAGACGGGCATTTGGCGGGGGAGAAGGAAAACCGGCACTACCAGATCGCTCGGTTGAATGAAGATATGATCTCTCTTGCAGAAAAGCCCCGCAGTCTGCTTTCCGATGGAAAATACGGATTCGGCAAAGAGAACCAGGCCCAAGACCACAGCTACTTCCACAAGCGGGGCGACACCTACTATCTGAGCCGCGACGGGGCCTATATGACTTCAAAGAATGTTTACGGACCTTTTGAGCGGTTGCGGCAAACCGGCCAAAAAGGGGGCCACGCCAGTTTCGCGAGCTACCACGGCCAGTGGTATCATGCCTATGAGTTTACCGACGAGGAATACGGACATCGCAGCTATCGCCAGGTGATGTTCACCTACCTGCATTACAAGGACAACGGAGACATGGTGGATGACCTGTTTTTCCTGCAAGGCCATCCTGGCTATTCATACGGGGTCGGCAATTACGACGCACGCTGGGACCGGATCGAAGCCGAGTGGTATTTTAGCATGGAAGGCGCAGAAAAGCGCGACTGCCCGGCAGGCGGCTTCGAGGTGCGGGCGAGCCGCGATGGGGCGAATCTTGTGTTCCCGAAGGTCCGGAACCTTGCGGCGAACGCCACGTTGAATTTCCAAGTGTCCAACGGTGGTGCCAAGGGATCGACGATCGAAATCTATCAGGGATCTCCGAATGGCCCGATTCTGGGTGTATGCGAAGTCAAACCGACCGGAGGCTGGGAGCGCTACGCCACTGAGAAATGCACGCTCCGCAATCCCGCAGGGGAGAACGATCTTTGTTTGGTCTTCAAGAGCGAGGAGGGCGCGCCTGCGCGTCTGGATTGGTTTTCCGTTTCAAAGTGACGGCGGTGCTTACATTCAATAGACCTGAGTGACCAAGCCTGCCACGAGTTAGCTCTCTATGAAATAACCGGTGCTAAACGACAGCGCACTGGAAGGTGTGCAGCAGTCATAAAAAGCTGCGGAAACCATTGGCTTCCACGGCTTTTGTTTTGATTGCTTTGCTTAAGCTTCGATCTGCGGACGGTTGGCCTCGGGCCAGTCGATGTGGAAGAACTTGCCGCGGGGCTTGTCGGTGCGCTCGTAGGTGTGGGCGCCGAAGTAGTCGCGCTGGGCTTGGAGCAGGTTCGCCGGCAAACGGGCCGAGCGGTAGCCGTCGTAGTAGCTCAACGCCGACGAGAAGGTAGGGATGCTGATGCCGTTTTCAACCGCGAGGCTGATCACTTTGCGCCAGTTGGTTTGGGCCTTCTGGATCGTCTTGTTGAAGTATTGATCGAGGAGGAGATTAGCCAACTTCGGATTGCGAGCGTAGGCCTCGGTGATCTTTTGCAGGAAGGCCGCACGGATGATGCAGCCGCCGCGGAAAATCTGTGCGATCTGGCCGAAGTTGAGTTTCCAGCCGTATTCACCCTGGGCGGTGCGCATGAGCTGGAAGCCTTGCGCGTAGGAGCAGATCTTCGAGCAGTAGAGGGCGTCGTGGATGGCCTTGATGAGCGCCTTCTTCTTGGCGGGGGAGACTTTCTTGATCTTCGGGCCCTTGAGGACCTTCGAGGCGGCGACGCGTTCGTCTTTGATGGCGGAGAGGCAACGGGCGAAGACGGACTCGGCGACGGTCGGGGCCGGCACACCCATGTCGAGGGCGTTGACGGAGGTCCATTTGCCCGTGCCCTTCTGGCCGGCGGTATCAAGGACGATGTCGACGAAGGGCTTCTTGGTGACGGGGTCCTTCTGCTTGAGGATGTCGGCGGTGATTTCGACGAGGAAGCTGTCGAGCGCGCCCTTGTTCCACTGGGAGAAGATTTCACCCATCTCGGCGGGCTTGAGGCCGAGTAGTCCCTGCATGAGTGAGTAGGCCTCACAGATCATCTGCATGTCGCCATACTCGATGCCGTTGTGGACCATCTTGACGTAATGGCCGGCGCCGTTTTCGCCGATGTAGGTGGTGCAGGGCACGCCGCCCTTGACGGGCTTGCCGGGCTTGGCGCCTATGAGGGGCTTGCCGGTCTTCTTGTTCACCTTGGCGGCGATTGCGGTCCAGATGGGCTTGAGCTCGTCCCACGAGGATTTTTCGCCGCCGGGCATGAGGGAGGGGCCGAAGCGCGCGCCCTCTTCGCCGCCGGACACGCCGGAGCCGATGAAGCGGAAGCCTTTTTCCTTGAGGGCTTTTTCGCGGCGGATGGTGTCGGTCCAGAGGGCGTTACCGCCGTCGATTACGATGTCGTTGGGAGCGAGGAAGGGCAGGAGGCCGTCGATCACAGCGTCGGTGGCCTTGCCCGCCTGGACGAGGATGACAATCTTGCGGGGGAGGGCGAGGGACTGGACGAATTCTTCGACCGTCTTGGTGCCGACGAGGCCGCCGGGGGTGTTGGGGTTTTCAGCGAGGAACCTCTCGGTCTTTTCGACCGTGCGGTTGTAAACCGAGATTTGAAAGCCGTGGTCGGCGATGTTGAGGGCGAGGTTTTGACCCATCACGGCGAGACCGATGAGTCCGATATCAGAATGCGTTTTAGCCATAATAAGGACGAAAGTGCTAGGCGGTCGTCCGCACAAAACCAATCTCAATTTCCAAGAGTTCTCCTTATTTGAACCACGAGGCGGTTTCATAGAAACCACCTCGTTGGGGTTGGTCAGGGGGCGGGTTGCTGCTGCTGCTTGGAGGCGTAACCGCTGGCGCTGGGGAAAAACGGGGCGAGCTTGTCCACGAATGGCGTAAGAAACTTCGGTTCGTTGCGAGAGTATATCCAGTTGAAACCCACCAGTGCGCACACCACGGCGACGATGATCCCGAGCCATATCTTGTTCACCTGGGCGGCCTGTTTGATGAGGTAAACCGCAGCGACGAAAATCAGGAAGCCGATGCCGATGTTGAGCCAGATTTTGCTTGGAACCTGGGCGACTTTTTCGAGGGCGCTGACCGCGACGAGCAACATGATCCCAAAGATAAATTCAGACCGGAGCAGTGACGAGGCGAAAGCGGCCGAGCGGCGGATTTGACGATTTTTTGCGGTTGGTTGCGAAGCGCGGCATCCACCGTTGCCACGCCGTCGTCCGCGAGCCACGTTTTCAACATCATGGATGCCAAGCCGCCCGTGCGCCCGCAGCAAAAGAAACCCAGCTACCCCATTAGCGAGGGGCTTCGCGCCTATCTCCGCCGCTACCGCCGCGAACGCACGCTTCCGGCGACGTATGAGCGGCTGCGCAGCTTTGCCGACTCGGTGCCGCTCAGCGATTCGTCGGGAAAGCCAACGTTGTGGGAGAGTGTTTTCTACAACCGCCTCGACATGGAATCGCTGCACGACGACCTGAAGCACGTTTATGCGCTCATCCGCGTGGATGGCGACCTGTCGGTGATGAAGCATCTCTACATTGATCGCATCGACTACTGTGCGTTCGGGAATTCCGCGCCGTTCCGCATCCGCATCGTTAACGCCTACAACGAAAATCCAGACTACTTCTACATCAAGCGCGGCGACGCCTCGCGTGTTTACGGGCTCGAGCTGGAGCATTTGCTTTCGCCGAACCGCCTCAACTACCTCACTTGCGGCAACACCCTTGTCGAGGAGCACATTGCGGGCATCCCCGGCAATGTCTTTGTCGACCGCTGGCTGGATAATCCCGAGCTTCGCCCCATCCGCGTGGCAAAGGAGCTGGTGAAGTTCAACGAGCGCTGCTTCGTGCGCCTGCTTGGCGACATGCGCAGCTACAACTTTGTCGTCGTGGTGACGCCTGATTTCGAGGGCGCGCAGGTGAGGCTGCGCGCGATGGACTTCGACCAGCAGAGCTACGAGGGGCGCATGAACCTCTACCGCCCGCAGTTTTTCAAGGACAACCAGAAGCTCGCGCTCTTCTGCACGCAGCACCTGCGGATCGAGACGGCGCACCAATACCAGCGCGAGGAGCAGGTGCTCATTCTTCAACGGGCGGCGATCATCGAGGACCGCCTGGAGATGCTGCTCGCCGCGATGTCCGTGGACGAGCTCGCGCCCGTCGAGAATATCCGCGAGTTGCGCGAATCGCTCGCCGAGTATTACCAGCGTGACGATTACCTGCTCTGCGAATCGATGGGCGAACTCGTGCGCGAAAACCTGCGCTCCATCAGGCTCAACGTGGACGCGCTGCTCCCGGGCCGTCCGCAGCGTCTCGACCAGGAATCGGAGAAGTAATTTTCAGCCCACCCCTCCAGATGAAAGCCCCCCAACCTCCCAAGATGCTCCCACCTGAAAAGCGCGAAGAACTGCTCGCGGCCTTGCAGTCCCGTTTCACGAAAAACATGGGCCGTCACTGTGGTCTCGACTGGGCCAAGGTGAAGGCCCGGCTGGAGGCCAGCCCCGAAAAATTGTGGTCGCTTGGTGAAATGGAGCGCACCGGCGGCGAACCCGATGTCGTCGGTCATGATAAAAAGACGGGCGAATATATTTTCTTTGACTGCTCGGCGGAAAGCCCCGCGGGCCGGACATCCTTTTGCTACGACCGCGAGGCCCTCGATTCCCGAAAGGAGCACAAGCCCAAAAACAACGTCCTGGATGCGGCCGCCGCCATGGACGTCGAGTTGTTGACGGAGGACCAATACCGCGAGCTCCAAACTTTGGGGGAGTTCGACACAAAATCATCAAGCTGGGTGAAGACGCCGGCCGACATCCGCAAACGCGGAGGCGCGCTCTTCGGCGACCGCCGCTACGGGCGTGTTTTCATCTACCACAACGGCGCGCAGTCTTACTACGGCGGCCGGGGATTCCGGGGTTCGCTGCGGGTGCAGGAATCGCGGGCGAAGAGGACATGTGCGTAGGGTCGCTATTGCCGAGCCTGTCCGCTTCCACTCACTTTTCCAACGCACCCGCCCACCTATGCCGATCTTCAAGCATCTGTCCGCAATCGCGCAGGACAACAATCCCGACGTGGCGCGGGCAAAAACCGTGGTTTACGGTCTCTACCGTGGATTTCTCGGACGGGACCCGGAGCCGGATGGATTGAAACACTGGACCGGCCGGATCATGGCGGGAGACCGCAGCGACACCGTCCTGAACGCGATTTTGGCGAGCGAGGAATACCGGCTGCAGGTGCTGCAACAAAAACCACAGGCGGCGCGGTCGCGGCTCATCCGGGAGATATCCGCACGCGCGGGCCCCTTGTTGGCGGCGCGCCCTCTGACCATTGTTGACGTCGGCGCGCAGGATCTGCCGGGCGAGCCGCATATCTATGCGCCTTTGTGCGGGGCGGGGTTGCCTTGCGGCGTCATCGGATTTGAGCCTTTGCAGGAAAAACTGGAGGCGCGCCGCTTGGGCAACCCCGATCCGAGCATCAGGCTGCTGCCGACCTTCATCGGAGACGGCGGAACCCATGTGTTCCACATCAACAGCCCGGACACCACCTCGTCGTTGCTCCCATTCAATGCCGACCTGATAAGCCAGCTTGCGGATTTGTCCCCGTTTTTCACGGAGCGCACCGAAGTGGTTTCGACCCGCACGCTTGACGAAGTCCTTGGCGACACGGCGCACGTGGACTTTCTGAAGCTCGATATCCAGGGCTTTGAGCTGCCCGTGCTTCAAAATGCCGGCCGCGTGCTGGCGCGCACCAACGTCATCCATTGTGAGGTTTCGTTTGCGGAGATGTATCGCGGCCAGGCGATGTTCTCGGAGGTCGAGGCGTTCCTGAGGACGCAGGGATTCCATTTCATCGATTTCAGTTTCCTCTGCAGTTATCCCTATCATTGCCGCTCCGGCGGCAATTCGCGCGATCGTCTCGGCTGGGCCGACGCCGTGTTCTTCAAGGATTCAGAACTGTCCTCTGGCACCGACCTGCTGGTCCAGGCCCTGATCGCATCGTTGGTTTACGACAAGGATACTTTCGCCGAAATGTTGATGGAGCGCCAGACGCGCCCAAGCTGAAGAGAGCAACTGGGTATCTCGGGCTTTTTATTTAAAAAAAATGCCCTTGAGGTTCATCTCCAGCGCCTGCGGGTTCGGCGAGAAGCGCAGCCCTTCCGCTTTGCTGATGGTGCCCGCCTTGATGAGCCGGTAGAGATCGCGGTTGAAGGAAAAGCTGCCCGAGTCGGCGCCGCTTTCGAGAATGCCTTGGATCTTCTCAAACTGGCCGTCGAGAATGAGGTTTCGCACGACGGAATCGGCCGCGAGGATTTCGTTGGCTGGGACGCGTCCGCCGCCCTCCATCGTTGGGAGTAGTTTCTGGCAGATGAAGCCGCGGATGGTGCCGGAGATCTGCCGGCGCGCTTGGATCTGCTGCTCAGGCGGGAAAAATTCAAACAGTCGGGTGAGCGCCTGCGCCACCGTGCCGGCGTGCATTGTAGAGAGCACAAGGTGGCCGGTTTCCGCGGCCGAGATGGCGGTTTCAAAGGTCTCGCGGTCGCGCATTTCGCCGATGAGGATGATATCGGGATTCTGGCGGAGGACGGACTTGATCGCCATTTCGAAGTTGGGCACGTCGAGGCCGATTTCGCGTTGCTGGAAAACTGATTTCTCGTCCTGAAAAGTGTATTCGATCGGGTCTTCCAGGGTGACGATATGTTTGTCCATGTTCTGGTTTATCCAGTTGAGCATGGCGGCCAGGGTGGAGCTTTTGCCCGAGCCGGTCGCGCCGCAGACGAGCAGGATGCCGTCCTTGGCCTTGGCCAGGTTGAGCATCGGGTCGGCGTTCAGGCCGAGTTCCTCGAAGGTCGGCACCTTGCTCTTAATATGGCGGAAAACGATGCTGCCGGTGCCGCGTTGATGGAAGGCGTTCACGCGGAAACGGCCCACCCCTTCCGCCGCGTAGGCGAAATCCACCTGCCCGTCGTCCTCCCACTTTTGCCGGAAGACCGCCGGCACGTTGGTGTCGATAAACTCGCGCACCTCGGTGGCGGCGATCGGGTCCATGTCCACGGGCTTCAAGCGTCCCGACATGCGTACGTAGCCGGGTTTGTCGGACTTTATAACGATGTCGCTCGCGCTGCTTTGCACCGCAAGTTTAAGCAGGTCGTTAAAGATTTCGGCGTTAAGAGACATGGTGCGAAGTGGATGAAAAACGTTGCGGATTTGTTAAAGTGGGGTGCTCTCCTGTGCAAGGTATCTTCCTGTAAACCCTCCATGAAACTCCGTCCGTTGACCGGCACCATCACCGCCCTTGTAACGCCCTTCAAAAACCAGGCCGTCGCCTATGACGATCTGCGCAAGCTGGTGGAGTTCCAGATTAAGTCCGGCATCAACGGACTGGTCCCCGTCGGCACGACGGGCGAGTCCCCGACGCTTTTGCACGACGAGCACCTCGATGTTGTCCGCGCCGTCGTCGAAGCCGCTCGCGGTCGCGTGCCGGTCATCGCCGGCACCGGTTCCAACTCGACCGAGGAGGCCGTTGACCTCACCCGCCTCGCCACCGAGGCCGGCGTGGACGCCGTGCTCGTCGTCTCGCCTTACTACAACAAGCCCAGCCAAGAGGGCGTCTTCCGCTATTTCAGCGCCGTTGCCGAAGCGACCGACAAGCCCGTCATTCTTTACTCCATCCCCGGACGTTGCGGCATCGAGATCAGCGTGCCGGTCGTCGAGCGTTTGCGCGCAAAATATCCCCACGTCCGCTACATCAAGGAAGCCGGTGGCTCGATGGATCGCGTGGATCAGCTTAAGAACGCCATGGGTAAGGACATCACCGTGCTCAGCGGCGACGACAGCCTCACCCTCCCGTTTATTTCGGTCGGCGCTGAGGGCGTCATCAGCGTCGCCTCTAATCTCTACCCGAAGGAAGTCGTGCAGTTGGTGAACGCCTCCCTCGCGGGTGAAGCCGCCAAAGCAACCAAGCTCCATCGCAAGCTCTATCCCGTTTTTAAGACCCTCTTCATCGAGCCGAATCCCGTGCCCGTGAAGCTCGGTATGAAGCGCGCCGGGATCATCGGCTCCGACGAGGTTCGCTCGCCGCTGTGCGAGATGACCAAGGCCAACGAGCAAACCCTCATCAACGTCCTCACGGCGTTTAAAAAGTAACACCATGTCCCTCCGCATCGCGATCATCGGCGCCAAGGGCCGCATGGGCCAGGCCAACCTCGCCGCCGCCAAGGAAGCCGGCGCCACCGTCGTCGCCGCCCTCGACCAAGGCGACGACCTCGCCGCAGGCATCGCTGCGGCCGACGTCGTCATCGACTTCAGCTTCCACGCCGCCACCGCCGAGGTCATCCGCCTCTGCGCCGCGCAAAACAAGGCGCTCGTCATCGGCACCACCGGCCACTCCGCCGATGAGAAAAAGCACCTCCTCTCCGCCGCCTCAAAAATTCGCTGCGTCTGGTCAGGCAACTATTCCGTAGGCGTCAACCTGCTCTTCGCCCTCACCCGCCGCGCCTCCGCCGTCCTCGGTTCCGACTACGACGCCGAGGTCATCGAGATGCACCACCGTTTTAAAAAAGACGCGCCCAGCGGCACTGCCGCCCGCCTGCTTGAGATCATTCTTGAGGAGCGCAAGCTCGACGCCTCCGCCCTCCGCCATGGCCGCGAGGGCATCACCGGCGAACGCACACCCACCGAGGTCGGCATTCATGCACTTCGCGGCGGCGACGTGGTCGGCGACCACACGGTGATGTTCGCCGCTCTCGGCGAGCGCATCGAGCTCACGCACAAGGCCTCCGATCGCGGCATCTTCGCGCGCGGTGCCGTCCGCGCTGCCCAGTGGGTCGTCGGGCAAAAGCCCGGTGTTTACGACATGCAGGACGTGCTCGGCCTGAAATGATCACTTCCATCCAAGGGCTGCTCGTCGCCGCCACCCCGCTGCACGCGATCATCGAGCTCAACGGGCTCGGCTATGAGGTGAACATCCCCGTAACCACGGCGGAGAAACTACCCGCGTCCGGCTCGACCGTCAGACTGCACACACTCGTCATTTACCGCGAGGATTCGCAAACGCTCTACGGTTTCGCCACCCCGGCGGAGCGCGACTTCTTCCGCCTGATGATCGAGCACGTCACAGGCGTCGGCCCGAAGATGGCGCTCATCATCATGAGCAAGCTTTCCCTGCCCTCGCTCGAGAGCGCGATCCGGGTCGGCGACATCGCCACCCTCGCGAAATGCCCCGGCATCGGCAAAAAAACCGCCGAACGTCTCGTCATCGAATTGCGCGCCAAGGTCGGTGCCACCGGTTCGTCCGAGAGCGTCCTCACCGCCAGCGGTGCGACCGATGACAACGCCTCGCCGGCCGACAGCCGCCTGCGTGACGCCGTGCTCGCCCTGACTGCGCTTGGCTACAAAACCGCCGATGCCGATGAGGCCGTGCGCCGGTGCCTGCTTACGCTCGGCCCGAAGGCCACGACCGAGCAGCTCATTAAAAAAGCCCTCGGGTCTTAATCTTGCCGCTGGCGTCCGGCTCAGGCTAGTCCGCTCGCCTTGCGCGCGCGTCCCAAGACATCCGACGCCACGGCCCGCGCCCGCGCCGCGCCGTCGCGCAGCACGCCGTGGACGTAGTCGGGGTTGGCCGCGAGCTCCGCTCGTTTGGCGCGATAGGGCGCGAAAAAATTCCAATAGTGCTCGAAGAGCGCCTTCTTGAGATCACCGTAACCAAGACCGCCGGCGCGCAGGCGGTTCTCGTAATCGCCGGCCACATCGGCGGACGCGACGAGTTTGAGCAGTTGGATGGCGAGGTTTTTTTCGGCGTCGGGCTTGGGCTCGGCGGGGGTGCGGCTGTCCATCACGATGCCCATTATTTTTTTACGCGTGGCCTTTTCGTCACCGAAGATTTCGAGCGTGTTGCCGTAGCTCTTGCTCATTTTCTGGCCGTCGAGACCGGGGACCACGGCGGTCTCGTCGCGGATCTCGGGATCGGGCACCACGAAGGTCTCGCCGTAGGTGTGGTTGAACTTGATGGCGATGTCGCGCGTCATCTCGACGTGCTGCTTCTGGTCGCGGCCGACGGGCACGACGTTGGTGTCGTAGAGCAGGATGTCGGCGGCCATGAGCACGGGATAAGCGAAGAGGCCGAAGTTGGGCGACAGGCCCTTGGCAGTCTTGTCTTTGTAGCTGTGGGCGCGTTCGAGCAGGCCCATCGGCGTGAGCGTGCCCAGCATCCACATGAGTTCGCACACCTCGGCCACGTCGCTCTGGCGAAAGAGGACGTTTTTCTTTGGGTCGAGTCCACAAGCGAGCCAGTCGAGGGCGACATCGAAGGTATTTTTCCGGCGGGCGTCGGCGTCGGTGAGCGACGTCATCGAGTGATAGTCGGCGATGAAGTAGGTGCAGTCGCCGCGCGATTGGAGGTCCACGGCGGGCTTGATAGCGCCGAAGTAGTTGCCGATATGAAGCTGGCCGGAAGGCTGGATGCCGGTGAGGATGCGCATGACGTAAGGAGCAAGGTGCCGAGTGCGTGCGGCGGGCGTCAATCCTTGCGGGGGATTTGCGTGATCGTGCCGCGGATGCGGGCGATGGTGTTGGCGGGCAGATAACCGGCGAACGCCACCGTGGGCATCACCAGTGCGCGTTTGCCGAGCAGCGTGCCGGGATTGAGCACGGCGTTGCAGCCAACCTCCGCCCCGTCGCCGAGGATAGCGCCAAATTTGCGCAGGCCGGTCTCGATCGTTTTCCCGTCAACGCGCACCGTCACCGGTTTCTGATCCAAGCGCAGGTTGGAACAGATCACGCCGGCTCCGAGATGGGTGCCGTTGCCGAGGATCGAATCGCCCACGTAGTTGAAATGCGGCACTTGGACGTTGTCCATGAGCAGGCAGTTTTTGAATTCGCAGACGTTGCCGAGCACGCAGTCGGCACCGACGATGACATTGCCGCGAATGAACGCTCCCGGGCGGATTTCTGTGTTCGGCCCGATCCAGGCGGGGCCGATGATCGTCGCATAGGCGGGAAGCTTGACGGTCGAGTCTATCCAGACCTTGCCCTCGATATGCACCCCGGGCGGCACATGGCGTTCACCTGGGGTGATGTCCGCCAGCGCGCTACCGATGCGGGACAACCATGTCCACGGGGCGGCATCGGCGGGAAAATGCGCTGAAAATGTCCCGAGCGCTGAGGGCAGGGCAAAGAAATCGGCGGCGGTCATGGTTTTAAGTGAACACGAAAAAGCCGTGAGGGGAATAGCGGCTTTTATCTAAAATGCAGCCCTCTGCTTCGGTTAAGCATTTGAACTCTATTTGAACTCTTGCGGATATTTTCAAGTTATGCCTCGCTTCGCGTGGTAAGGTTCCAAATACGGTTTTGCCCAAACCCCTAACTGCCCCAATGACATCAATCTGTTCACTACCCCTCTTCGCCGTCGCGGGCGATCTTTCCGCCAGTGCCGGCGCGAGTGCGGCCACATTCAGCCTGCACCCGATCGATTACTCGATCATGGTCATCTACTGCCTCTTCGTCGTGGGCATAGGCTTCGCGCTGAAAAAGCAGATGAAGAGCTCCAACGACTTCTTCCTCTCCGGTCGCTCCATTCCGGCCTGGGTGACGGGCCTTGCCTTTATCTCGGCCAACCTAGGAGCGCTCGAGGTCATGGGTATGACTGCCAGTGGCGCCAAGTATGGCATGCTCACCACCCATTTTTACTGGATCGGGGCCGTGATCGCCATGGTGTTCCTCGCCATTTTCATGATGCCATTCTACTACGGCTCGAAAGCCCGCTCCGCCCCCGAGTATCTGAAGCTGCGTTTTGACGAAAAGACCCGCGCCCTCAACTCCATGACCTTCGCGGTGATGACGGTGATGGGCTCTGGCATCTCGATGCACGCCCTTGCCAGTTTGCTGGAGACGCTCATGGGCTGGGATTACACGCTTTCACTGATCGGTTCGTCCGTCATCGTGCTCGCTTACGTGCTCAAAGGCGGCCTCACCTCCGCCATCTACACGGAAGTGCTCCAGTTCTTCCTCATCGTGTTTGGTTTCGCCCCCGTGGTGATTCTCGGCCTGAAGGAGATCGGCTGGATCGATGGCCTCAAACTCGGCCTGCACACCGTTGGTGAAAACTCCGACAAGCTCGGCCTTTCCTCCCTTAAACCGCTTGGCACCGATGCCTGGACCTCCATCTGGAGCAACATGGGCGGCGCCTCGCAAAACGCCATGGGTATCGACTGGTTCGGCATGGTGTTTGGTTTGGGCTTCGTCCTCTCCTTCGGCTACTGGTGCACCAACTTCCTCGTGGTGCAGCGCGCCATGGCGGCCAACTCCATGAGCGCCGCCCGCCGCACGCCCCTCATTGCCGCCGTTCCGAAAATCATTTTCCCCGTCCTCGTGATCGCCCCCGGTTTGATCGCCATCTCCCTGCACTCGAACGTGCTCAAGCCCGAAGGCAAAGGTTTCCTCCCCGGCTCCGAAGTCGCCCAAGTGCGCACCGTCGGTTGGGATAAACTCGAGCCCGCCTTCGTCGACTCCAAGCCCCTGATGGACGCCGCCGTGGCCAAGGCTTCCACCTCGGAAGCCATGGTCGCCAAGCGCGAAGCTTCAAGGAAGGTGATCGACCGCTTCAAAACCGCCCTCGCCACCACCAACAAGGACGGCAAGACGGTCGAACCCAAGCTCAACGAGACCGCCGTGCTCAACGTGGTCTACGCCTACAACACCGGCCAGCTCGGCGCCGATCCCGCCCAGGCGAGCGCCATCGCCATCAACCGCCTCAACTGGTCCGGCGAAGTCGATTACAACAACGTCATCACCGTGCTCCTCAAGCGTTACTGCCCGGTCGGCCTGCTTGGCCTCGCGCTCACCGCGTTGCTCGCCTCGTTCATGTCCGGCATGGCTGGCAACGTCACCGCCTTCAACACCGTGTGGACCTACGACATCTACCAGCCTTACTTCGCCCCCAACAAGAGCGACGCGCACTACATGAAGGTGGGCCGCCTCGCCACCGTCGCCGGCATCATTATCTCCATCGGCTGCGCCTTCGTGGCCAAACAGTTTAACAACATCATGGACGTGGCCCAGCTCGTGTTCGGCTTCGTCAACGCCCCGCTCTTCGCCACCTTCCTCTGGGGCATGTTCTCGAAGCGTGTGACCGGCCACGGCGCCTTCTGGGGTCTGTTGATCGGCACCACCACCTCGGCGCTGTTCCACCTCACCACCATCACCGGCACCGAAAGCGCCAGCTTCATCAAGGGCGGCTTCGTCGAGCTCTACCGCTTCCAAAGCGACATGGCCAAAAACTTCTGGCTCGCGATCTTCGCCTTCACCGCGGCGTTCGTTTCCACCTACGTCATCTCGCTCGCGACCAAGCAGAAAAAAACCGACGCGGAACTCGTCGGCCTCGTTTACTCGCTCACGCCCAAGCAGCCCGTTGAAGCCAACGAAGCCTGGTTCATGCGTCCCGCCGTCGCCGGCTCGATGCTGCTCCTCGTCACCCTCATCCTGAATATTCTATTCTGGTAATTCGGCCCCAATAAAAATCCTACCACCACCTACTACCATGGATATTCGCACACCCATCGGCTCGATGTTCAGTATTCTGGGCATGATCATTGTCATCAGCAGCTTCGTCCAGAGCGCAGATGACCTCAAGAAAGCCCAAGGTTGGAACATCAGCCTTTACTGGGGCCTGTTCATGATCGCCTTCGGCGTGATGATGTTCGTGCTTGCCCGCCGCGCCGCCGCCAAGAAGTAAACGACGGCAAGCTCCCCGTTTGAGAACAATAGCGCAGGCCGCCAGCCTGCGCTTTTTCGTGCATATATTTTTCGCAGGATTGCTTTCGCCCGACGCCCTGGAACTTAATTGCCCTTGACGAACAAGAACGGGAAAAGGAACGTTTCCTGCCACTTTGCTTTACGAGTCTTTGTGAACCCCGCGTCCCGCCCGATTTGTGCAATCGAGTTGTGTATATTAACGGTTAATGGCCTTGGTATACAATCCGGGGGCCATCCATCCCATAAACCCCTTCAGGTGTTTTTAAATATCGGTATCCAATCCCCTTTTTAATCATAAAAAATCGATTCTCCTCAAATGTGTTTTTGCCGCGCTCACATTGGTCGCAAGCGTTACGATTAAGGCGCAGTCAGCTTTTGATTTCGTCGCGCCGCTGAACACCTCGAGAGATCGCCTTTTGGATGAAGGGTGGCTTTTTTACCGCGGCGATGCGGAAGGAGCGGAGGCTGCCGCCTACAACGATAAGAATTGGCGCGCGGTGAGCCTGCCGCATGACTGGAGCCTGGAGCCGGCCCCCGTTGACAACTCCACGGTGGCTTTCAAGCCGATCGCGGGTCAGTGGCGTTACATTGTCGGAGATAACAACGCTTATGCGGCGGTGGGTTACGACGACAGCACCTGGGCCACGGTCAAATTGCCAGGAGCGATTCCTCAGGTCGCGGAAAAAACCTATTACTGGTTCCGCAGAGAGGTGACCCTCCCCCCGGAAATGACGGGGAAGGACGTGGAGTTCTACCTGGGTGCCATCGTCGATTGTGATGAGTTCTTCGTGAACGGACACAAAATCGGGGACACCGGTTTGATGCCGAAGAATCAACCTCAGGGCGAGTCCTACTCGGCTTTCCAAGCGAACCGCGTTTACAGGGTGAAGGCGAAGTATTTGAAGCCGGGTAAAAACCTGCTCGCCCTTTGTGTCTATAGCATCGGAAAGAACGGCAGTTTTCGTTTCAAAGAGGACAAGCGTGAAATCGTCGGACCCTTCGATAGCTATGCGGTCAGCGGTGATAAAACCGGGTTCACGCTGGGCGGCACCGGTTGGTATCGTAAGCATTTTATGATCAGCGCTGCGGATAGAGGCAAAAAATTCGAAGTCCTCTTTGGCGGCATCTACATGAACAGCGATGTCTGGCTTAACGGCCAGCATCTCGGCGAAAGGCCCTACGGCTACACCAGTTTTTATTACGACCTCACTCCCTACTTGAAATTCGGCGGGGACAACGTGCTCTCCGTGCGGGTTCGCAACGAGGGAACGAACAGCCGCTGGTATTCCGGCAGCGGTATTTACCGCCACGTCTGGCTGACGAGAACGGAGCCGACGCACATTCGCCGCTGGGGTGTGCAAATACTGACTCCGGAGGCCAGCCCGCAAGCCGCCAAAGTCGTGCTCAACACCGAACTCGAGGGCGAATTCAAGGGCGCAAACATCCAGGTGGAATTAACGGATCCTGCGGGCAAAACGGTCGCCAAGGGCGATACGGCAACCACCGGCCTCATCACGCCCCTCGCGATCGACGTGAGCAATCCCCTGCTGTGGAATCTCGAATCCCCTCATGTCTATACCGCAAAAGTGCAGGTGGTAAAGGGCGGGAAAGTGGTTGACGAGGTGACGGAGGCTTTCGGCATCCGCGCCATTTCGTTTACCGCCAAAAACGGGTTTCAGCTCAATGGGAAGACCATCAAAATCATAGGTGGCTGCCTGCACCACGACAACGGCCTGATCGGTGCCGCGACGTTTGATCGCGCTGACTTTCGGAAGATGGAAATTATGAAGGCGAATGGCTATAACGCTGTCCGAGCGTCGCATAATCCGATGAGCGACTCGTTCTACGAGGCTTGCGACCGCATCGGCCTGCTCGTTCTGGATGAAGCCTTCGACCAGTGGACCGTCCAAAAAAATCCCCAGGACTACGGTGGCGAATTGTATGCCAAATGGAGCGCCAACGACGTCGAACTCTGGACCCGCCGGACCCGGAATCATCCGAGCATCGTGTTGCGGAGCTTTGGCAACGAGATCCGGTTCGATGAAAAATCCGCAACCGAGGACATAGCCTGCAGGGAGTTCACCCGCCTTAAAACCGAGGCCCTCAAATGGGATTCGGCGCGGCCTTACACGACTGCGGTCGTCGGCAGTGAATACGCGATGAATAACTACTATAAATTTTTCGCGCTTCAGGATGTGGTCGGCCACAATTACGCGGAAGACACGTTTGCAAAGCATCACAATCTTTACCCCGATTGGGTGCAGATTCAGACGGAAACCAATCCGGAAATGAAACGCCTGGTGAGCTCATGGAATCTGCTGAATGGTCCGGGAAATGATTACTTCACCGGCATCTTTATCTGGTCGGCGTTTGAATATATTGGCGAGAGCTGGTCGGGTTGGGTTGGAGTGAAGGGGGAAAATGTCGGGTTGCCCTCCTACGCCGCCGCCTGCGGGTTGATTGACATCACCGGTTACCCGAAATTGGGGCAGCGCTATTTGAACGTCCTCGCGGGAGTCTCTCCGATCGAGCTGGCGGTGCTTGAGCCGCTGCCTCCCGGCAAAGAATACTTCCGGAAAGGCTGGTCCAATCCGCTCGAATACCCGTGCTGGGATTGGCCCGAGTTCCCGGGACAACCGCTTTCCGTGCGGGTGATTTGTCGCGCGCCCGATGCGCGACTCACGCTGAACGGCAAGGTCGTCGCCCAAGGAAAACCGGCGAAAAACCGGATCGATTTCGAGTTCAAGGTTCCCTACGAACCGGGCGAACTCGTTGCGGAAGGGCTGGAAAACGGGAAAGTCGTGGCGACCACCAAGATCAGCACGCCCGGCAAGCCTGTCGGCTTCCGCGTGACCAGCGACCGCTCGACGATCACGACCAACCGCAATGATCTCGCTTATATCAACGTGGAAGTGGTCGATGCCAAGGGGCAGCTTGTGCAGACGGGCCGCTACAACGTGAGTTATACGGTTTCGGGTGCCGGTGCGCTGGAAGCCTGCGGCAATGGGTTCCACAAGGATGTTTACAGCTTCCGTAATCCGCAGAAGAGAACCACGTATCACGGCCGCTCCCAAGCCATCCTGCGCCCCTATGGAAAACCCGGAAATATCACGCTCACGGTCAACTCCAGCGACCTGCCTGGGGCCACATGCGTGGTTCCTGTCACCCCGTGAAGCGACGTTACCCTTCAACGTTCGATGAACTATAGAATCTTGTTTAAGAAAGCTCGCGGTCTCCGCCTCTGCCAAGAAATCCCATGAATAAATACATCCTGTCCGCCTTTTTGATTATCATTCCGGTTTCGCATGTCATGGCCGATGAGGTCGAGACCCGCGTCCGGGAAATTTTGTCGAAGATGACGCTCGCGGACAAAGTCGAGCAGCTAAATATCCAGCCCGAGCCGGCAAAAAAATATCCCGGCCTGGGCATGTGCTCGCAGGTCTGGAATAAACGATTAAACATTGGGCCGATTATCGCCGCAGACGGCCCGCGTGGTCCAAGAAAAGCCGGGGCCGTGCCATCCAATCGCAGTTCCAAAAATCAACTTGGTCCGTGTTCGCCGACCGCCCTTTGCGTTGCATCCAGTTGGAACACGGCTCTGCAATTTGAAGCCGGCCGGCAGTGGGGATTGCAGGCCAAGGAGTGGGGATTGAATACGGTATTCGCCCCGGCCATCAATATGATCAAGGATCCTCGCGCCGGCCGTAATCCGGAATACGTGGGCGAAGATCCGTTTTTGGCGGGCAAGGTCGGCGCCTCCATCGTGCAAGGCATGCAATCAGTGGGCGTGATGTCTGTTTTGAAGCACCTTGTGGCGAATAATTGGGAGAGCGGTCGTCAATATCACAACGTGGTCGTGCCCATGCGCTCTTTGCGCGAACTCTACATGCCGGCGTTTCAAATGTGCGTGGAAGAGGGTCGCGTGCAGAGCATGATGACCTGCTACAACCAGGTGAACGGCGAGTGGGGAAGCGCCAGCAAATGGCTCCTGACTGACATTGCTCGAAAAGAGTGGGGATTTGACGGGGTTTTCGTTTCCGATTGGGGGCAAAATTCGGCTCCGTGGCGCAGGCGATCAAGGCGGGTCAAAACCTGGAGCTACCCGGTCAGTTGCAGTTCAACTTGAAGGCGGTCAAAGCGGCCTTGGATGCAGGTGAGATCACGATGGCGGACATCGACGCGCGGGTGACGGAAGTTCTGCGGCTGAAATTCCGCCACATGACTTACTACGGGGACGAAACGACCTCGGGTTTTGAGCCAAAAGATTTCCAGAAGATGATGCGCAACGTAGGTGGAGAAGGCATGGTTCTCTTGAAGAACGAAGGCGCGCTGCTGCCTCTTTCGCGCAAAAACAAGGTGGCGTTGATCGGCCCGTTTGCAGCGGATCAAAACGAAATCGCCGGCAACCAAGGCAGCAGCACGGTTTCCCCGAGCTACGTGGTGACGCTCAAAGCGGCGCTCGAGCAGCAGGGTGTCGTCACAACCTTCGCCGAAGGGTGTGGCCCGGTGGCTTACGAGAACGCCCAGTTCGCCGGTCCCTTCCCCTGCCGGATGGAATATTTCAACGATCAGGAGCTTACCGGAAAACCGGTTTACGCCAGGGATCTGGACGCGTTGAACGTGCGTGAATTTCTCGATGAAGCCGCCCGACCAATTGAAATCGACGGCGTATCCGGCAAGGCGCTTCGCTGCGCGGGCCGGGTCGCCACGCAAGTCACCTACACGCCTGACAGCAAGGCGTGGACCATGGCCGGTTGGATGCGGTGGCCCGAACAGTTTCCAGCGGCGCAAGGGGTTTTCTTCGAATTCTCCAACAAGACCCAATCGATCACCGTTCGCGGGGCCTCGTTGGAGGCGACGGACAAGGGAGGCCGTCCCGGTAAAATCGAGACCAACTGGAAAGACCTTGATAATCGCTGGATTCCCGTGGTCGTCGTCGCCACGGGCGACAGCGTGAAACTTTATCGCGAGGGCAGATTGTTGGCCGAAGCACCTAACACGGGATCGTTCGCGCCCATGGATATCCGGGTGGGGGCCGACAGAGGAAATCGGAGCGGCATGAAGATGGATATCGACGAGCTCCAGCTCTGGAACCGCGCTCTTTCCGAAAAGGAAGTCGGAGATCTTGCGGCGAGCCGAAAAGTCGCCGGGCCGGTTGAAACGCACAGCTTTGAAGATGCGCAGGTTTCCGCTGGCGGCATACCCGGCATCAAAAACCGGTTTAAAATGAGCGCGCGGGCGACCGGCAAGATTCAGTTGTCTAAACCCGGCAAAGTAGCCTTTCAAATCGAGAGCAACGGCGGCGTCCGTGTGAAAATTGACGGCAAGCTGGTTTATGACCTTTGGGACGAACAATTGGGTGAGGGACTTCGCCAGTATCTTTGGCACGTTTTCGATGATACGAAGGCGCATGAAGTCGTGGTCGAGTTCTCCAGCAAAAATCGGCGCGACACCGGTTTTCTGCGCGTCGATTACGCGCTGCCGCCCACGCAGGATATTTTTGCCGAGGCCCGCAAGGCCGCGGCGAGTGCGGACGTTGCCGTCGTCTGTGTTGGCGTCAGCCAACCAGAGATGCAGGGCGAGAGCCACGACCGCGGCACCTACGATTTACCCTCCTGGCAGGATGAACTTGTGAAGGCCGTCTATGCGATCAATCCCAAGACCGTGGTCGTTTTGTTCACGGAAGGCGGATCGGATTTGCGCCATTGGATCAAAGAGGTCCCGGCCGTGGTCGAAGCCTTTCATCCGGGTTCCGAGGGAGGAAATATCATTTCGGACGTGCTCTTCGGCGACGTGAATCCCTCCGGACGCCTGACCATCAGCTGGCCTTTGGATGAAAAAGACCTGGCCTACACCGGACCGGACTCAAACTACCACGACACGATCAACGAATTCGGCTACCGCTACTTTGATGCCCAGAAAAAGCCCGTGCGTTTCCCCTTCGGCTACGGATTAAGCTACACCCGTTTCGCGTATGCAGGCCTCAAGGTCGCGAAATCGGATAACCCTCAATACCCCGCGACGGCGACTGTCACGGTGAAAAACACCGGCAAGCTCGCCGGCAAGGACGTCGTGCAAGTTTACGTCGGCGAAGAAAAAAGCGCCGTCGAGCAACCTGTCCGCGAACTGGGCGGCTTCGTGAAGGTGGACCTGAAGCCCGGCGAGTCGAAGACCGTCGAAATCCCTCTCCACTGGACGGCGTTTAAGTATTTCGACCTTAAGCAGAACACGTGGGTGCTCGAACCTAGCAAATACACCGTCTCGGTCGCCCGCAACTCCCGTGACATCCAACTGGCGGACTCGATCCAGTTCTAAAATCGAGCGCATCGAAACTTCACGATACATTTTGATTCAATCAGAAGTCCGGGGAAAATATGAAACCGCCCCTCCGCGCAAGAGAGTCGCCGCGGCGAGGGGTTGTGGCATGCGGACGAAAGTCTTGGTGTATACGCAAAAAACTACGATGCACGTTCCGCCGTCAACCACAAGGGGCGGGGCGAATGCTCCGCATTTGTGACGGGCCTTCGGGACGGTCGTGCGGAGCGGTGTCTAGGCTGTCTTAGCCGGTGCCGCGCCCGCGGGAGTCTTGCCCAGCAGAATCTTGTCCACGCGGTGGCGGTCCATGTCCACGACCTCGAAGCGCCAGCCGCCGATGTCGAAGTGGTCGCCCGCAGTCGGAATGCGGCCGAAGTGTGTCATCACGAAGCCGCCCAGCGTTTGAAAATCGACTTTTCCTTCGTGGGGAAGCTCCGGGATTTTTAACATCTGCTTGAGGTCGGCGATGGAAAGCGTGGCGTCGATGAGCCAGGAGCCGTCCTCGCGCTGGCGAGCCTCGGGCGCGCTGCGCTGGCCGCGCTGGGGGATGTCGCCCACGATGGCCTGCATGACGTCCATGAGCGTGATGAGGCCCTGGATGGAGCCGAACTCATCGGACACGAGCGCGATGTGCTGGCCGGATTTTTTGAATTGTTCCAGGAGGGCGATGGCCATCATCGCCTCGGGCACGATGACCGGGGGGACGAGCAGGTTCTTGAGATGAGTGGTGAGGCCGAAGGCGGAGTTGGCCCAGATGGATTTTACGGAGACCATGCCGACGACTTGGTCGCGGTTGCCGTGATAGACGGGGAAATGCGAGTGGCCGCTGGTGATGATCTTGCGCCAGTTGGTCTCCTCGGGGTCCTCGATGTTGAGGAAGACGATTTTCGGGCGCGGCGTCATCAGCGCGGTGATCTCCAGTTTGTCGAGTTCGAGCACGCCGGCGACCATCTCGGTCTCGGCCTGGTTGAAGACGCCTGCGTGGAGGCCTTCGGCGATCATGATGTTGACCTCCTCGTCGGAGACCGGGGCGTCTTTGGCGCGTTCGGCGAGGCCGAAGGGCTTGAGCACGAGATTGGTGAGCCAGGTGAGGAGGTTGACCAGCGGGGAGACGAGGCGGGCCAGCCCGAGGATGGGGCCGGTGAGGAGGATGGAAATCCGCTCGGGCCAGTGCAGGCCGATGCGCTTCGGCACGAGTTCGCCGATCACGACCGAGGCGAGGGTGATGCCGAGCACGACCGTGCCGAAGGCGAGGGGCTGGGCGTAGGCCGCCAGGGCCGCGAAGCCGCTCAGCCATTCGGCCAGCGAGGCGGCAATGTTGGCCCCGCCGAACGCGCCGGCGAGCACGCCGACCAGAGTGATGCCCACCTGCACGGTGGAGAGGAAGCGGGCGGGTTCGTTGGCGGTGTCGAGGGCGCGGCGGGCGGCGGTGTTGCCGTTGTCGGCCAGTTGTTTGAGGCGTGCCTTGCGTGCGGAGATGACCGCGATCTCGGCCATCGCGAGCACGCCATTACCCAGAAGCAAAAGGAAAATGATGATCAGTTCGGACGACAGGACGGACATGGAGAGTGAAGGTAAGGAAGCCTAGGCCGTGCCCAAGACGACGCAATGCCATAGCCGCCCGGTAATTCCGGCGATGGTGCATCCGTAAAACAAGGCGAGGCGGTTCGTTACAAGCCTGCGTCTAACGCTTCGTCTGCGCCAAAGGGTGGTTTTGTGAACGATCGAGGGCTGCGGTCTTTGGCTTTTTATAAAATTGATAAAACTCGCCCAGACCCCTTTGGATCGGCCCTTGTCGCCTTTTATCGGGCGCTGGACAAGCGCGCGCCCTACATCGGCATCGAGCAGTTTTCCCTTGCGAGCAACCGCGCCAACCCCGCCCAGCTCAACGTCTCCTGGCGTGTGACCTCGGTCGAGATTGTGAAGTGAGGGGAGCCCAGTCAAAAAAACCGCCGGACGATGAAGCCGCCAACTATCGGCCCGAGGGTCCCGGCGGCGATCATCATGACGCCAAGTAGGAGGACGGATTCGGTGTCTTCGGGATTTTTGCTTTTTTCCGTCAGGCCGAGATAAAAGCAGTAGCTGCCAAACAAAACAGCCGCCGCCGACAACAGGAAGGGGATGACCTTATACTCGTCGGCGATGATCACGGGATTTCCCTGTATCAACGCAAGGTTGCTGGCCGCTTGGAGTAAAACAAGGCGAGTAGCGTGAACGCGATCGCGGGCAGACCCCAGATGAAAAACTCCGCAATCATCCCGAGTAGGAACGCCATCGGCGAACCGTAGCCGGTTGTTCGGCTTTCCATGCCGCCTTCATGGATCATGAAAACGATGCGGTTGGACAGTGATAATCCATATACGGTCCAAAATACGCATGCCGCCACCGCCGTAATGGGTCGGGATATTTTT
>JANYJB010000049.1 GCA_025361935.1 Verrucomicrobiota bacterium | reverse complement strand
GGCGCGGCTGTCACGCCCGCTGCTTCCAGCCTCCGCCTTTCCCCCACCACGCAGCGATCGCGCCAGCCGCGCCCGTCGCTGAGCTTGAGGTCGTTAGGCTACACCATTGCCGGAATCTAGCCCCGTCCGTCAGCAGCCGTCTTTGCCGCCAGCAGCAGCCCCAGCCCCCACTTGACTTATACTTGACTTACACTTGACTCATTTTCGTGAGCTACGAGCCACAGTTTTCCATTACTCCCCGCCTCTTGTCACAGGTGGAAACCGTGGCGGCGCTCCGAGAACGGATTTTAGGCGCGGCCGTCGAGCTGTCATGGATTCCCGCCCTGCAAAAGGACACCCGCACGCGCAACGTCCATGCGTCCACCGCCATCGAGGGCAACCCGCTCACCTTGGAACAGGTCCGGGCGCTTGAGGAAGGTCGCGAACCCGTCGCCTCCGCCACGCGTTCGAGCCGCGAAGTCGTCAACTACTTCGTCGGCCTGCGCTACGTGGAAAAGCACGCCTCCAAGAAAACCATCCGGCACGACGACCTGTTCAAGCTGCACCGCATCCTTGCCGGCGAAGTCATGGATCAAGGCGAAGCCGGTCGCTACCGCACCATCTCTGTTCGCGTGGGCGGTTACATGCCGCCCCCGCCCGCCGATGTATCGGGCCTCATGTTCGAGCTGCTCGACTGGTGGAATAAACGCTCCGCCACGCTCTCGCCTGTGCTCAGCTCCGCCATCCTGCACTACCGCTTCGAAGCCATCCACCCCTTTGCCGACGGCAACGGCCGCACCGGGCGCGCCCTTGCGTTGTGGGAACTTTACCGGCGCGGATTCGACACCCATCACATCTTTTCGGTGGACGAATATTATTGGGAAGACCGCCCCCGCTACTACGCCGCGCTCGAAGCCGTGCGCCACCAAGGCGAAGACCTCACCGGTTGGCTGGAGTATTGCACGGAAGGCCTCCGCCAGACCTTGGAAAACGTCTGGCTGCGCGTGCAAGCCTACAACCTGAAGTCGCCGGCCAAACTCGTGCTGCGCCCCAAGCAGGAACGGCTGCTGCAACTCCTCCGCGACCGCCGCACGATGGCTCCGGCGGATATCTGGGCCGCCCTCGATGTTTCCAGACAAGGCGCCATGGACCTCCTCCGCCCGTTGCTGGAAGCGGGCTTGGTCGAGAAAATCGGAGGGAAAAAAACGGGGCGTTACTCCCTTCGATCCTAGTTTTCCGCCTTTAACCTGAACTGCTTTTCTCCGCCATCAGCAGCCCCACCACTTCCTGCGCCGCCGCCTGCGCAAACCCCGGTGATCCACCCGCGGGCCGCCGTCAGCATAGACGAAATAGTTGCGGCCTCGTCCGCCTTCTGCTGTTTCATTCTCGCATGGCCCAGAATTCCGACATCCGCTGGCTGCAACGCTTTCAAAGCTTTGAAAAAGCCTTCGCCCAGTTGTCGGCCGCCGCCGAGTTGGCCAAGCAGCGCAAATTGTCCGATCTTGAACAACAGGGACTCATCCAAGCCTTTGAGTTCACCCATGAGCTGGCCTGGAAAACCTTGAAGGACTTTCTCGAATCCCGCGGCACCACCGAACTTTACGGCTCCAGGGACGCCACTCGAGAAGCCTTCGCCCAAGGCTTGATCACCAACGGCATCGAATGGATGGCGATGATCGCCGCGCGTAACCGCAGCAGTCACACCTACAACGAAAAAACCGCCCACGAAATCGTGAATGTTACGCTCACCAGCTTCGTCCCCGAATTCACCGCCTTTCTCGCAAAGTTCACCCAACTGGCCGGACAATCGTCATGAACCCGCGACACGGTTTGCCCAAGTCCACATTAGACCGGATCACCGCCGTTCTTGAGCACGTTCCTCAAGTGCAAGGAGCCATTCTTTTCGGCTCACGCGCGAAGGGCACTCATAAATCGGGATCGGACATCGATCTCGCACTCCGAGGGTCATCACTTGACTGGCGCATGATCGGCAAGATTTACGACGATCTGGACGATCTGCTGCTGCCCCATCGCTTCAGCCTCATCCATCTCGATGCAAACACCGACCCGGCGGTCGCCGCCCACATCACCCGCGTGGGAGTGACCTTGTTCCAGCGCGAATTCGCCCACGCCTAGTCTTTGCGCGCCAGCAGCAGCCCCACCACTTCTTGCGCCGCCGCGAGGCCGAACGCACCCGTCAGCCACACGCCCGAGCCGAAGCCCGTTGCGCAGTCGATGCGCAGGTTTTCTCCCGGCGCACGCTCCGTCGAGCACGTCCCGTCCGCCTGCGGGTAAACCGGCGCCTCGATCGACCACACGCAGCGCACGCCGAAGATCACGTCCTCACCGTGCTCAAACCCGTAGTCGCGCCGCAGCTTTTTCCTCACCTGCCGCAGTAGCTCGTCGCTGAACGCCTGCCCGAGATCGCCGATGCGCATCCGCGCGATGTCCTTGCGCCCGCCCGCCGAGCCCACCGTCACGCAACCCATGCCGCGCCGTTTCGCCTCGCCGATGAGGTGGACCTTGTTGCCCATGCGATCCACCGCGTCCACCACGCAGTCGAAGCTCGGCGCCAGCAACTCCTTCACCGTCCCCTCCGTTGAAAACGCATGCGTCGCCGTCACGCGGCACGCCGGGTTGATCAACCGCACGCGCTCGGCCAGCACCTCGATTTTCGGACGCCCGATCTGGCCGTCGAGCGCGTGAAGCTGGCGGTTCACGTTGGTCACGCACACGTCGTCGAGGTCGATGAGCGTCAACGCCCCCACCCCGCTCCGCGCAAGCGCCTCGACTGTCCACGAGCCCACGCCGCCCACGCCCACCACGCACACATGCGCGGCCCGCAGGCGTTCCAAGCCCGCCTTGCCCACCAGACGGCTCAAGCCGCCAAAACGATCCTGATAATCAGCCTCCATAAGCGCCTCGCGTCCGCTCAGCCCGTGGCGACAAACGCCTCCAGCGCCTCGCGCGTGATCGCATAACGCGCCGCACAGCGCGGGCACCGGATCTCGATCTTCTCATCGACGCCAAAAAGCCCCTCCCCGTCCTGCTTAAAAACCGGGGCCAGCACCTGTAGCATCCGCGCCTGATTGCACCCGCAATGCCAGCGATGGATGCGCCTCTCCAGCAGCCCCAGTTCCTGGTCTTTATCAAACGCCTTCACCTGCTCGACCGTGAGCGCCTCGAACCACGCCTCGTCGTAGTCGGGATGCGCCGCCACGAGCGCAAACTCCTCGTCGCTCGTCTGAAAATACCGCGCCGGCCGCTGCTCACTCTGCCGGTAATACGCCTCGACCGCCGCCATAGGATCGCCGCCAGTGAACTCCACCGAGCTGCGCCGCTTCGGCTGCGTGCCACGCACCACATCCGTGAAAAAAAGATTGGTCGGCATCTCCTTCACATTCTCCGCAAACACCCGGCCCGCCACGGAGCCGTCGGCGTTGTCGCCCGTGAGAAACACGTTCACCAGCGGAGCCTGGAAGTTGATCGTCCACGCCGTCAGCTCGTTGTGCGGACGCGACGCCGCGTGCAGCACAAACGCCGCCAGCGCCCGCTTGAACAGCTCGTCGTGCTCCGGCGCGACCTTGATGCCCTGATCCGACAGGTGCAGGTAATAATCCACGTAAAGCTGGGAGAAATCCGCCTTCGCGACCAACACGTTCCGCTTGCGCACAAACGAGGAGACCACTTCCAAGCCGGAGTTTTCAGAATTAACGGGCGTCGATTCAGGCATCCTCAAAGCGTTGCCCAAAGCCGCGCGAAGTAAAGCAGCCGCCGCACTCAGTGCGCCGCCTGCGCCTTCGCCAGTTTTTCGATCTTCGGCCGGATGACCGCGTGGCAGTAACCAGCGTGCGGATTGATGCGAAAATAATCCTGATGATACGCCTCCGCCTCGTAGAATTTCCCGAGCGGAGAAATCTCCGTAACGATCCTGCCACCCCAGCCGGGATTCGCGCGGGCCAGCGAGGCCTCGGCGGCTTTTTTCTGCGCGTCGTCCGCATAAAAAATCGCCGAGCGATACTGCGTCCCCGCATCCGCGCCCTGCCGGTTCAGCGTGGCCGGATCGTGGATCTTCCAAAAGTAATCAAGCAGCGTCTCCAGCGAAACCTGCGCCGGATCGAAGTCAACGCGCACGACCTCGGCGTGCCCGGATACACCCGTGCACACCTGTTCGTAAGTCGGATTCGGACGCGCGCCGCCGGTGTAGCCGCTTACGACCGCCTTCACGCCGGGCAGAAGTTCATACGCGGCCTCGGTGCACCAAAAACACCCGCCGCCCACGACCAGAGATTCGGTTTTCATAAAGGTTATGTGAGGCAAAAGCCTTACCGGACGGTAAGCGTCTTCGGCGCTCCCGCCACTGTTTCGGTCAGAAAACCGCCCTCGATTTCACGGCGGAATCTTGCCTCCGCCTCCTCGCGGGTCGCAGCACCGAGGATCTGATAAGTGAAGACATCCACCCGCGCGCGTTCGCGGCGCGCCATGACGTCCGCCCAGCGGAAACGGAGCGCCGTCAGCCAGCCCTTCAGGTCCGGCGGCGGCACAAACGCACGCGCCTCGTCCATATCCCATAAAATGGAAAAAACGTAGCTGGGTCGCCCCTCGCGCAAGAACTCGTAGCCGGCGAAAGGCAGTGTGAAACGCCCCACGCGCACCGGCGCCACGTCGAAGCGGCCGACGAGCTGGCTGCCGATCATGGGCAGACAGATCGCCGGGTTGTGCATCGACGGCATGAAACGGGCCTTCTGTCCGGTGCACCACTCGATGAAGTAGGCGGAGCGCGCCGTTCCGTCAGAGGCTTTCCACGACGCGGCCGCATAATCATCCGCACGCAGCGCGTCCTGACCGACCGGCCCCAGTTTGTCCTCATGAAAACCGTCCGCATGAACCGGCCACGCCACCCTCCATTCCGCCTGCGTCGCGAGGGTTTTGGTTTTCACGCCATACCAGTGCCGGACGGAAAGCTCGACCGAGCACACCATCACCAAAGCCGCCACGGCCCACGCCAGTGTAACCGTGCTTACACGGGGCGAATTTGCCCAGTTGCCGCCTGAGGAGGGCTCCAGCAACGCCGCACGCCCACCCCAAATCCAACCAAGCCCGCCCACGACAAGCAGCGTGCAGACGAGCGCAAAATAGCCCGCCGAATCGTGCCACGCATGCAACCGCACCTCGCCACCCGAGTGAGCGGCTACGGTCAGGAGGCCGATGCGGAAAAGATTGCCCGTCACAGCTGTCAGCACCGACAGGCCGATCAGGGCGAACCGGCGTCTCCAGTTCAACCAGGCCGCCTCGCCGACAAAGAGGGCTATCATGATCGAGGCCTGCAATGAGCGCATCCCTCCGCACGCCTCGTCCACGCCCACGGTGCCGCCGGGGATTTGGATAACCGTGCCGTCCGCCAGCGAAGGCACGCCGCCGGCATTCAACACTTCGACCGTGATCGCGGTGAGCATCTCGCGCAGCGGCAGGATCACGGCATTTTCCACCATTACAGGCCAAGGCATGCCCGCCAGAATCAACCCGACCGGCACGACCAGCGCACGCACGGCCCTGCTGCCACCGAGCAAACCGGCCGCACTCAGCGCCAGAGCGACAAAGACGAGCCCAAGGAGCCACAATGCCGTGGGTAAAAGTGGATACGCGCCAAGCAACAGACGTATCGGCAGGGCGATGGCCCCCAGCGCGGCGAGGGCAAGCCAGGCATGCCACGACGGCCGCCCCGCCTGCATAATCACAAGCGCCCCCCGCCGTTCCCATAGCAACCAGCCGATCAGCCAGGGCAACGCCCACCCGTGCCCCAAGTCGGGCGAACCGTTCCACGCCGTGGCAAAGGGCAGCCCGAGAACAACGAGGACGAGGATAATGACGGCGGCATACCACCAAGCCGGCCTTTCAACGGGCGGGAGCCGTGATTCGCCCGCGCCGTTCACCGCTTCTCGACCCCCTTCGCTGACGAAGGTTCGGCCGCGCCGGTGAGTCGGCGTATCTCGGCTTCCTGTTGCTCGATCTGCTCGGCGCGTTTTTTGGCGAGCTCGGCCAGTTTGACCTCCTCCTTCAACGCATGATCGGGATGAGGCAGCGCGAGCTGTTCACGCGCTTCCTTTGCCAAGCCGCCCTGAGCGTAGATAAAGGCGAGATAGGGCGCGCGGGCGGACTCGCGGCGCTCCTCGGGCTTGAGCTTCTCTATGATCGCCAGCGAATCCGCAGTGCGGCCGGCCAGCGCGTAAGCCAGGGCGCAGGTGGTGGCGTAGTTTGGATTGTTGCTTTCGTTGAGATAGAGCTTTTCGGCCGCGGTCTTGGATTGGTTCCAGACATCGACCGGGTTGACCAACATGTCCATGAGAGCCCAGTCGTGCGTGAGGCGGTTGACCCCGCTTTCCTGCTGATGCCAGAGAGCGAATATCTTCAGAAGCCCTGGCCCGTTTTGCTGTGACGTGTAGCCCTTCACGAGCGCCTCGTGCGCCCAAGTCTGGCCGGGAAAGTTTTCCGCGATGGCCATCAGCGTGGCTTCGACCTCGGGTATCCAACGCCAGTTGAAAGCCAGCCGGTAGAGCATGCGCAGGCCGAAGATGTTGGTGCGCGTCTGCTCGATCGCTTGTTGCCAGCGCTTCAGGCGGGCGGCCTCGCCCTCGATCTCACCGACATTGCGCGCCTCCATCGCCATGCGCAAAGCCACGTCGGGCACCGGCCCGAGCGCGCCTTGGCGCAACAACTCGCCCACGGCGGCCCAATCGCCTTGCGCAGTGGCGAGATCGAGACGGGCGGCCTTCATGACGAACGAGTCCTTAAAGTCGGCGGGAAGACTGTCCACGATGGCACGGGCGCGAATCGCCTGACCTTGCGCCAGCAGCCAGCGCACCAGGTCGGCCATGTCACTGGGATTGGTTTTCGCTTTTTCACGCAACGGCCCGATCAGCTCTTCCAAGGGACGGTGGTCGGCCAGCAGATACAGGTTGGCGAGCGCAAGGTGATCCCGATACTGCGCCGTCGGCAGCCTGACGAGTCGCTCGGCCCATGTGCGCGCGGCGGTGAAATCCTTGCGAAGAACGGCATCCCCGAAAAGCTCGCGCAAAGCGGGCGCGGCTGTCGCGGTATTCTCGGCCATGCCGGCGAGTTCCTGGCGGGCGGTCGCGGCCATGGCGGGATTGGGATGCGACATGCGCACCGTGGCATAGGCAAGACGGACACCGTCGCTGGAATCGTCTTTCATCACTGACGCCAGAATGTTCTCTGCGGTGCCGCCGTTGCCCTCAACCATGGCGAAAAGTGCGACCGCCCGGCGGTAGTCCATACTGTCGCGCAGATCAGGCGGCACCGCCTTCAACGCGTCCCGCGCAGTATAAATATCGCCGAAGCGCATGGCGGTTATCGCCAGCGCAAGCTGAGCCTCGACATTGCCGGGCTGAAGCGCGGCCACCTGCATGCGCTGCTGGATGGCTTCGCGCGCACCGATCGCCTCCGTCATATCGGCGATCGTCTGCCAGACTCTGGGGTTTGTGCGGTCGGCACGGACCGCCACTTGCAGCGCCAGGGCCGCACTGGCCATGTCCTTTGCTTGGAAAGCATCATGCGCTTTCTTCAAGGCGCGTTCGCATTTCCAGTTCGTATAGCCTCCGCGCCAATCTTGCCATACCAGCGGAGCGACAAAGACGAGCAACGCGACCACGGCCAGGAGAAGAATCCACATCCAACGCCTTCGGTGGCGTTTGCGCCGCTTGAACTGCATTAGCATGGCGGAAGAACAGAGGGTGGCGGAAAAACTTGCAACGACTTAGGCAAAAATAAACCCCGGGCCGATGTTTTCTTAAAAAGAAAACCCGACCCGAGGTTTAAACAGCTTAAAAAATCAAATGGGATTGGCGCGGGCTCTCAGAGATTGACCGAGGCGGATTTACGACCATAGCGACGCCAAGCCAGCAGACCGGCCACAAAAAGACCACCGAGGATCGCACCGTTTACAGCAGGCTCCGGCACAGGCGAGAGCGAAGCCGAGTCAAAGCTGATCCAGAAGGCGAGATCGTTCGCACCAAGGGAGGTGTAAGTGGATCCATCTTTGGATTTGAATGCTCCGCCCCCGATGTATTCACCGGCGTCACCGGGAGGGATGGAGTTCAAGGCGCTGTCGGCCCCCGTGGTGTCATAGCCAGACTGCACCGTTCCAACTGTGCCAAGATCAGTGCGATTCAAAACCAGCGCGTAGGTGGCGCCAGGAGTCAGGGTCACACCGAAACCGGGGTTGGTGACCAGATTCATGCCGTAAGGATTAAAGCTGCCGTTGGCGGTAAAAGACGTGGTCGTTCCCAAAACGACAGAGCCCGTCGTGCTTCCGGTCCAAGCGTAAATCGAACTGGTGAAATTTGAATTCACCGTCGAGTTGAGCTGGAAATTGTAGGCGTAAACCGTCGAACTACCCGAAACAGGCACCGTGAATGTTTGAGCCAGCCAGCGGCCTACAGCAGCGTTATTGTTGATAGTGCGGCCCGATTGCCCGTCCCACGTGCCGTCCCAAGTTCCGAACTGCACACCATTGTTGTTGCCTGCACCGGGACCGTAGGTGCCCTGACCGTAATTGGTGATGATCTGGGCCTGAGCGGTCACCCCCAGCAGGGCCGCGAAAAGAGTGGTAATAAGTGTGGAGAGTTTCATGGGCAGTGTTTGAACTGTCCAAAACTTGGCCTTTCTTTCACTCGTGGTCAATAAAAAATAGGGTTAATCCCCTAGATAATTTTCAGGGGGCGACTTAACTAGATTAAAATACTAACCAATAAAGACTAACAATTTTCATTCAGTCTTCGAGTCATAAAAAAGCCCCGCGCAGCCGATGCTGCGCGGGGCTTTTCAAATTCCTCTTTATTCGATAAAAATCAGGCGGCAAACACCGAGGCGACTTCTGAACGGCGACGCTGATTGATGCGGAAGCCAACCAGACCGAAGACCATCGCACCCACTACGACCGAAGCCACCGTGCTGGACTCGGGAACAGGGACGAGGGTCTGGCTGCCGGGAGCGACGACGATCTGGGAGAAAACCCAATCTTCGCCGGCAGCCGGCAGGGTGCCGGATTTGTATCCGAAGGCAAAAACATCGGCGTCGTTAAGACCAAGACCCATGTTGGTGCTGCCGGAAAGATTTGTGAGCATCAAGGCGTAGGACTTGTTAGAATCGGTCAAGTAACCGTAAGTCGTATTAATGAGCGCACCAGACAAAGTAGTGAAATCAAAGGTGCGGGAATAATTTTTGAAAGGAGCATTGGTGATAGACAGGTTGGAAACCCAAGAAGAATCAGTTGAGGCAGGAATCACGATTGTGCCAAAGGAAACCGTGGTGCCGCCGACCAACGAGGTTCCATTCCATTCGCCAAAAGTAGCACTCAAAGAAGTTGCGCTGGAAACGCCGCCTCCTCCCGAGCCTGCAAAGAAGTTATATGTCAACGAGGCGACCGAGGAAACATTGGTAAAAACTTCGCCTTTGATGGATGTGGGGCCAGATGCACCGAAAACAGTAACGCTGCCGCCGTAGTTGGTTTGGGTCTCGTAAGTCTGAAGCTGGGCAGAAACAGAACCGACAAACGCGAACAAGGTCGCGGCGAAAAGCGGGAGGAATTTAGAGAAAGTTCTCATAAGGAGAATACCCTATAAAATTGACTGCGCTTCAAGCTTAAAATCAAGAGGAGGATCGTCCTCTTGCCCCGCTCGTTTTCAATTGGTCAATTAGAACGTGTAATTCGTTGATCTAAAGCACTATTAAGACTAAAAATCGCATCCTCGCGCCCACCCGTGATCACCAACGTAAAAAGTTGAGCCGGCTGATTTTCCCGCCCTTCCGCCACTTCCCGCCAGCGCTCACGCCACCATTGCCCGCGATCAAAACCACCGGAAGTCTGCCGGAGCGGCTGGCCGCGTGACGGATCCCAAATCGTAAACGCCACCCACAACTCCTCGCCCGCACGCCGAAATTCGTAGGCGCTAAACGGAATCACCCCGCCCTGCCAGCGCACCGGAATCTCGCCCAACGTCTTCACCAGTTCACACCCCGCCATCGGCAAACACACCGTGGGATTATGTAAAAACGGCAGGAAGCGCGCGACTTGTCCCCGCCTCCACTCGATGTAATACGCCGCCACCGCCACGTCGCGACCCTCCTGCCACCGCGCGGCCATATAGGCATCCGGCCGCAACATCTCGGCGGCGACTTCCGCGAGCGGCTCACGCGTAAAACCAGCCGCCTTGTCCGGCCAACTCACCGTCCACTGCGACACGGACGACCGCGCCGCTTGGCTCCGGGCAAACCACCAGCGCGTGCCCGCTTCGTTCAGCGCCAGCAAAGCCACGACCACCGCAAGCCACATCCCCGCCAGCGAGCGACAACCCGCCGGATCTTTCGACGGCTGCGCGCTGGCCGGTATCCGATACCCCGCCCAGCGAAACGCCAACCACGCCGTCAGCAGCAGGCTTCCGATGAGTGCGATCCAGCCGGCCGCATCATGCGCGCGGTGAATGGCCGCCTCATCACCCGCTTTCAACGACAGGAAAAGCACGCGCGAAAAATTTCCCACTAGCGCGCTGCCCACTCCGCAGCCGACCAGCACGAGTCGCCGCACCCACGAAAAACGAAACCATTCTCCAAAAAACAGCGCTATCATCACGCACGCCTGCAAGGAGCGTATCCCGCCGCACGCCTCGTCGATCCCCACCCAGCCCGAGGCCAGTTGCACGCTCGTGCCCACCGCGATCGCGGGGTGCCCGAGCAGATTGCTCACCTCCGCCGCCAGTCCCGCGATGATCCCGCGCAGCGGCAGAATCACGCCTTGCTCGAAGCTCGCCGGCCACGGCAACGCGCTCGCCAGAATGATGCAGGGCGCGAGCAGCCAATTCACGCCCGCGCGCCCCGCCCTCAACCACGCGGCGCCCGCCGCCGTCGCGATCACCAGCAGCGTGTAAACCCACAGGATAGTCGTCCAAAGCGAAAACGGCGTGAGCAACAACCTCAACGGCAACGCCAGCGCACCGATCGCCACCGCCGCGACCCACCATCCAGTGCCCAACCGCTCACGCGGCACCACCGGCGGACGCTCCGCCTGGCGTTCCCACCACAAATAAATCACCAGCAGCGACGCCGCCCAGCCATGCCGCAAGTCCGTCGATTGCCGCCACACTTCGGCCAGAGGCACCAACAACATACCGGCGAGACCGGCGGTCGCCACCAGCCCCACGATCGGAGAGCGCACGGGCGACACCTGACTCATGATTTGGCCGGGCTCGCCGCATCCGCCCGCACGGGCGGCAACGGATCAGGCGGACGATCCACCGACTCCTGCGCCCGCGACAGCAACAACTTCTCCTCGGGCAAAAACTCCACACCCTCCATCAGCGCGCGCATGCGGGCGAGCCCCTCATGGTTTCTAAGCACGCCGTAGGCATAAGCGAGGTAAGGAGCGCGCGGCGGATATTCGCGATCCGCCACCGGAATCGCATCCATGACCGCCTGCGCCTCGGGCTTTTTGTCGGCCTGCACCAAGGCGAAGAGATAGCCCGTGGCATAAGCCGCGTTGGCGCGGTTCTGCTCGTAGAGCGTTTTCATCGTTTCTTTCGGAAGATTCCACTGAAGCTGGGGATCCAGCAGCAAACTGAGCAACGCCCAATCATACTGGTAGCGGGGGACCAGCATGTTCGACTGGCGCAACGCGCCCAGCACCTCGCGCATTCCCGTCGTGTTTTTCTGGCGACGGTAGGCGTTGAACAACGCCTGATGCGCCCACGTCTGGTCGGGATAACCCCGTGCGACCGCCCACAGGGTGACCTCCGCCTCCTTCTCCCAAGTCCACAAACCGGCCAGCCGCTGCAAGACGCCCAGCGAGCTCAGGTTCGTTCCCGCCGCGACCAGTGCGGAATTCCAAATGTCGTGCCGCAGGTTGATGTTGCCCTGCTCCGAAGCCAGCCGCGCCGCCATCGCCAGGCGCACGCTGCCCGTCGGAATCGCCCCCCAGCTCCCCGCTTCCAGCAGAGACGCCAGACGATCCCAATCCTTCAGCTGGCCCACCACCTCGGCGTGCGCCGAGCGCACCGCCGGATTCTCGCGCAACTCCTGCGGCAATCCCACCAGCCATTGATCGGCGACCGCCGCGCGGTTTTGCACGAGCAGCCATTCGACAAACTTCACGGCGTCTTCCGCGGTCTTCGACGCCAGCGGCGCCAGCGCGGGAAACACCGTGTCGAAGGGGACCTTGTCCACCAACAGGTCGAGATTGGCCTTTTGCAGGCGGTCGTTGAGCGTGGCCGACGAGTCGGCAAGCACGGCGGCGAGCAGGGTCTTGGCCTCGGCGTAGTTGCGCCGCTGCAATGCCTGCGCGATCAGCTCGCGGTTCATTTGAAACGTCCTCGCGGGATTGCCCTGCGACAGCGACTCCAGCACGCGACGCGCCTCGGCGCGGTGGTCCTGGTCGGGATGCTGCATCTGCAAAAGCGCATGGGCGAACTTCAGGTCGTCGTCGTCGGGCAGCCGCGTCTTCAGTTCCTTGAAAAGCGCGTCGGCGACCGGCACGTCGGCGGTGGCGAGGGCATAGGCCAGCGCAGCCTTCACCATGGGAAGCTGCACCGAAAGTTCGTGCGGCGTGTTGGCCAGGGCGTCCTTGGCGGCGTTAAAATCACGGAAGCGGAGACAGCAGAGCACCAGCTTGGCCGCGTCCTCGGCCGAATCGGTCACCGTCTGCGTCACCGCCAGGCGCAGCCGCATCGCCTGGGCCGCGCCGACCTGCTCCAGCATGTCCGCGGCCACCCGCATCGCGTCGGGGCTGCCCGGCACCGCAGTCAACGCCACCTCGATGGCGAGCTGCGCGTTCTTCGCGTCGTGCTTTTCGAGAAAGCCCTTGGCCTGCGTCAGCGCGCGCTGCTGCTTCCACACGTGGTATTTCAACCGCACCGACTCCTGCGTAAAAAAAGCGACCGTCAGCCCGAGCAGCGACGCCGCCACGGCGACCTTGATATAAAATTTCTGACGGGAAGCGCCCTTGGGCCTGGCTTGAAGGAGTTGCATAAAGGGGAATGGTTGGAACGCGCCCGCACCGCAGCCGGACTCGGCGCATGGCCTTTAGGTTGAACCCGGAAAGCTCCAGGGCGTCGAGCGTAAAGCCCTGCCCTCCATCTCTTACTCAACGCATCAGTTTGCGGTATTTCAACCGGTGCGGCTGGTCCGCCTCCTTGCCCTTGCGCCGCTTGAAATCCTCCAGATACGCCGAGTAATTCCCGCTGAACCAGTGGACGTAACTGTCGCCCTCGAACGCCAGGATGTGCGTCGCCACGCGGTCGAGAAACCAGCGGTCGTGGGAAACCACCACCGCGCAGCCCGCGAAGGTTTCCAAGCCCTCCTCCAACGCGCGGATGGAGTTCACGTCGAGGTCGTTCGTCGGCTCGTCGAGCAGGATCAGGTTGGCGCCGCTCTTCAGCAGGCGCGCGAGATGCACGCGGTTGCGCTCGCCGCCGGAAAGCACGCCGACCTTCTTCTGCTGATCAGCGCCAGTGAAGCCAAACTGCGCACAGTAGGCGCGCGCGTTAACCTCCCGCGGGCCGAGCTTCAGGATTTCGTTTCCGTCACTGATCGCCTCGTAGATCGTCTGCGCGTCGGGCAGCGAATCGCGCGACTGGTCCACGTGCGCCACCTGCACGGTCGGCCCGACGCGCAACACGCCCGACTCCGCCTGCTCCGCGCCCGTGATGAGCCGGAAAAGCGTGGTCTTGCCCGCGCCGTTCGGCCCGATCACGCCGACGATGCCGCCGGGCGGCAGCGAAAAGTTCACGTTCTCAAACAGCAGTTTGTCGCCGTAGCTCTTGGACAGTTTTTGCGCCTCCACCACGAGCGCGCCGAGCCGCTGGCCGGCGGGAATGATGATCTCAAACTCGCGCTCTTTCTCGGCGACATTCTGCTTGAGCATCGTCTCGTAGGCGTTGATGCGCGCCTGCCCCTTCGCCTGCCGCGCCCGCGCGCCGGAGCGGATCCACTCCAGCTCGCGCGCCATCGCCTTCTGGCGGCGGTCCTCGGTCTTCTGCTGCACGCTCGCTCGCGCCTGCTTTTGCTCCAGCCATTCGGAGTAGTTCCCCTTCCAAGGAATGCCGTGGCCGTGGTCGAGCTCGAGAATCCACTTGGCGACGTTGTCCAAAAAGTAGCGGTCGTGTGTCACCGCGATGATCGTGCCTTCGTAGCGCGAAAGATGCTGCTCCAGCCATTGCACGCTCTCCGCGTCGAGATGGTTGGTCGGTTCGTCGAGCAACAGAATGTCGGGCTTCTGGAGAAGCAGGCGCGCCAGCGCGATGCGGCGACGCTCGCCGCCGGAAAGATGGTCAACAATCTGGTCGCCGGGCGGACAACGCAGCGCATCCATCGCCATCTCGACCTGCGGCCCCACGTCCCACGCGCCGAGCGCGTCGATTTTTTCCTGCAGCTTGGCCTGCTTTTCCGAAACCGCGTCCTTCGTCGCGTCATCGGTGGCCTCGGCGAGTTCGTCCCAGGTCGCGTCGTAGGCGGAGGTGAGATCGGTGAGATGCTTCACGCCCTCGTCCACACATTCGCGCACGGTTTTTCCGGCGGCGAGCTGCGGTTCCTGTTCGAGCAGGCCCACGGTGTAGCCCGGCTCGAAGTGGACGGTCCCGTCGAAGTCCTTGTCGCGCCCCGCGAGGATACGCATGAGGGAGGATTTTCCGGAGCCGTTGAACCCGAGGACGCCGATCTTCGCGCCGTAGTAAAACGACAGGGAGATGTCGCGGAGGATTTCCTTGCGCTCGATTTTCTTCGAGACGCGCATCATCGAAAAAATGATCTTGGGTTCGTCGGGCTTGGCCATGGGGAAAAGCGTCTAGGGTTTTGTCGCGGTTTCAAGCCGCGTCAGAAAATCCATCGCCTGTTCGCGCGAACCGCCGCACATTTCCTGCGTGGGCCGCAGGCTCGCGCAGAAGGCCGGGCGCTCGGGCTTCCCGAAGATCGCGCAGCGCATGTCGGGCAGGAGTTGCACGCAGCGTTCGCCGGCGCGTTTTCCGTGGGGCATTCCCGGAATCGGCGAGGTGATCGAGGGCGCGATGCAGCACGCGCCGCAACCAGAACGACAATCCAGCGGGACGGTTGCGGTGGCGCTCATTTCAACTGGAGCAGCACGCGCGCGCCTTTGCCCGGTGCGGGGGCTGTCGCGAGAAAAACGCGTTTCGCGTCGATTTCTCCGCCGGCCAGCAACGCGTCGCGCACTTGCCGCGCACGCATCGCAGCGAGCTGACGAAGGTCGTCATCGGTCACGGCGATGTCGGTCGCGAGCAACCGGCGCATGTCCCCCAAGGTGGGCGCGGGGGAAACGCGCTGCACCTTCATATCGCTCGACAGGGTTACAATCGAGGTGACGGGAACAAAGGGCGCGGGCGCGACGGGACGGTCATTAAGCGTCAACTGACGGCGATTATACGGACTCGGCTTGGGTGGCGGCGGAGTCTTGGGAAGCGCCACGGCCATGACCGCGCCATCGGCTTTCTCGATCGCTCCGGCGGGAAACCTGGCGGCGAAAAGCTCGCGCACGAGACGCACCTCGTCGTCCGGAGAAACGATGATTTTATCCGGCGCGGATTCGGCGGGTTTTCGGGCGGGCAACTGTGCGCAAAGCCGGGCGGCTATCTGCTGGTCGAGCCGTTGCCGACGCAAAGCCTCGGTATCCGCGACGGGATCGTAGGAGCCCGCAATCTCCAGGGCGAGCGCGGGACGCGATGCGAGGGCCTTGCGCAACGTCGCGATTTTCCCGGACTCGCCATCCACGGGAACCGTCCCACCGGGAGAAAAATCCTGGAACGCAAGCTCGTCACCGCCACCGCCAAACATCGAACCGATGAGCGCAAACGGCGAGGTTTTGGCCTTCGCCAGCAGGTCGCCGATCACGCTCCGCACGACGCCGCCGATCTTGAAAGCAGGATCGTTGAGGGCGCCCTTGACGGGCACGTTGATGACGATGTTGCCATCACTGTCCTTCAGCAAATCAACCCCGGCGCTGCCGGTCGCAGCCTCCAGTGCAAACGGGTTCAGCGTGACGACGCCCGCGCCGTCCAGCCGCCCTTGCGCGAGTTGAACATTCAGATTGGCCGCGAGGCCGCCTCGCGCGATTTTGCAACCGGCGTAAGTCTCCGCGTAAGGGGAAAATGGGGACAGATCGACGTCCTTGACGCCGACCACGATGTCGGTGGCGGCGCGGGCGTTGAGCTTGGCGGCGACGGCAACGGAGCCGGCCCCGTCCACCCTGCCGCGAAAATCAACGCCGGCCGGCTGGAGCCCGTCAGAAGATAGTCCCGTGACGGTTCCCGAGAGTTGGTCCAGCGCGATCCGCACCACCGGCTTCACCGAACGGTCGTTGAGGATGAACTTGCCGTTGGTGAGCGTGAATTTCTCCAGCGACCACGCGGGAACCGGGGCAATTTTGCTGGGTGCGGACCTGCGCAACACGCTCGCGAGGTCCGACGAGCCGTCAGCGTTGATGGCGCAGCGCACGACGGGCTCGATAAGATTGATCTCGGCAATCCTGGCGGCGAAAGGCCGGCTGGTTGCGTCTATGCCGAGGATGTTGACTGAGGAAAACTTGGCGAAATCCTCGGCCTGCTTCCCGTGCACCGCGGCGAATCCGGCCACGTTCACGTCACCCTGAAACGAAACCGCAGAACCGACGAGACGCGCCCTGCCGTCAACCGACGCGGTGCCGCTCGTGATGCGCAGATTGAGGAACTGCTCGAGGTAAGGCGTGAGCCCGGCCAGCGGCAACGTGGCGACCTTGAGCGTGACATCGGCCGACAGCGGCGCACGCACCAGCTCTCCCTCGACGGCCACTTCGCCGCCGGGCGGCAGCGTTGCGGAAAGCTTCACGGCGATGGGCGCCGCGCCTTCGGCAAGCGACACGTTCTTCAACACGAGATCAGTTTTCTCGACGGTGATTTTCGTCGGCGTCGGCGTGGAAAGGTCTTCGAGGGCAACCGAGAGTCCGTTGATGGCAAACTCGCCGATCTTCACGTCGGGCAGCACGGCGGGCGCGGGCGCACGCAGCGAAGACAAGTTGAGCGAACCGTCTTTCTCGCGGCGCACGTGGAGGCTGGGCTGGTCGAGCGTGATGCGCTTGATGGTGGCCGAGGGTTTCAGGCCGGCGGCGGAAAGCCCCTCGATCATGCACGAAGGCACCTCGATCACCGGCGTGTTCGCGCCGCGCTCGGCCACTTGGAGGCTGGTGATTTTTATCGAGGCGTTGTCCAGCGCGAGAACGCGCGGGGCGGCTCCGAAATCGAGGGCGTAGTGCGCGTTCACATCGAGCAGCCCGCCGAGCACATCGGCCCGCATGAGGCCGGCATAGTAGGGCGCGTATTTTTTCAGGGAGAGCCCGGCAACACCGAGATAGCCAGCCGAGCGCAGCGGATCAACCGAGAGCGTTCCCCGCCAGTTGAGCGTCTCGCCCGCCTCCGTGACGGCGGAAAACGAATACGGCGCGCGGGGATCGCCCGCCGTGCGAAAATTCTCGATCGTAAAACTCACCGGTCCGACGGATGTAGCGAACGGCGCGGCGCGAGTATGGTCGGAAAAATTTACCGCTGCCGCGCTGACCGAGAG
>JANYJB010000035.1 GCA_025361935.1 Verrucomicrobiota bacterium | reverse complement strand
TGTTTTTCTGGCCGATTGCGAGGCCCAGGCCGGCCTCTCGACGGCGGCGCAGAAGATCAACCAGATCAAAACCGAGTTCGCCAAGGTCTCGCCCTTCGCGCTGGTCGTCAGCGTGGGAGGCGAGAACCAGCTTCAAGTCGTCAAGGACGGCCAGACCCTGCTTCTGCCAGCGGAGCAATCACAGGAAATCACCACGGCCTTGATTGAAACCATGCCGGGCTCCGGCGTGGCAACGAGCGGGGTCCATCACACGAGCTGGCTGGAGCTGCTCGACGGCACCACCGGTCAGCCAACTGGACGCCCGGACGCGGGCTTTTCAGCATCACCCGCTGCGGTTCGCCTCGGCGAAAAAGCCTATGCGTTGAAACCGGGCGCACCGAAACAGTTTTACACCCAGCGCACGAGCGCCGTGACCGAAGGACTCACCCGCAGCATCGCCCAAACCATCCGCCTCGATGATGCCGCGCTACTCTCCGGCATTCGTGAAAAAGTCGCCGTCATCCGGCGTGAACAGGACATTTTTAGCGCACAGGAAGACAACCCCCAGCGCATTCAAGCGGCTCTCGATATTCGCAACGCTGAAGTGCAGGCGCAACGGATGCTCTTGGAGTTTGGCGTGATCGATCCGCAAGACCTTCACGCCGAACTCATGATTCGCTTGCGCGAAGAATATGGCCGCAGCGGCCAGGAAATCGCCCAAGATGACGATGCACTCGAAAGCGCCTTGGCGCTAATTCTGGTGCAGCACCCAAAACTGCTGCGAGAAGCTGAACGCGCCGCATTGGCCCGCTTTGCCGAAACGCTGCCCTCGGGTCCGTTGCCGGAAAAGCTCTACGCCGACACCGACCTGCCGACTTCACCGAGAAATATTTACGGCGTTTATCCGGCCGGAATGAACACATGGGAACAGGCCTTCGCGGAACTCCTCGATAATGACCCCGACGGTCATGTGCTCTGGTGGCACCGCAACGAACCGCAAAAGCCGTGGTCGGTGGCGACGACTCTGCCCGATGGCCGGCGTTTTTTCCCGGACTTTCTCGTCGGCATCAAAGGTCGCAACAAGCCGGACAACGTGCTGCTGGTTGATACCAAGCGCGCCATTAATGACGACCTGAACGCAAAGCCCAAAGCCGTGGTGGAGCACAAAACCTACGGCCGCACCGCGATCCTGTTTTACGAAGGCGAAAAACGCTGGATGACCGTCCGCTACGACGAGGCGAAGGACAAAAACGAGTTGGACGCCGTATTCCGACTGGCCGCGATGGCTGGCTTTTGATCAGCAACCGTCCATGATCCCCGGCACCCGACCGCCCCATGGACGATTTCACTCCACGCCCCCGCGATCTGATCGACACCATCGAAGCCATCGCCGCGAAGAATGGCGATGTCGAGGTGATCGACGAAGATTACTACCAAGCTTTTATCGAACTTGATGCGGAGGATATGAAGAGGCTCGTGATCATGCTCATGCTCTCTCACGACCGCGAGGTGCGACGACTGGCTGAAGGCAGCGCCGACGCTGGAGCAATCGCCCGGATAACGCGGTTCATTTCCAGCACTCTCGTTCCGGTAAGCCAAGGCTTGTTGCGATGCGATGCCTTTGGCCGCCTGCACTTCACCTCCCGCATAGGCCCCAAGGCTTCCGATCTTGGACTGGACGAGGAGTTGTCCACACGCTGCTCGGAGCTTGCGCCGATTGTGGAATCAACCGTCCGGCGGACACTCCCGTGGCTACTGTCCCGAGAGATGTCCCAAGACGAACTGGGTCTTTAACCAACCGCGCAGTCCCATGCCGCCCGCTCCGTCCCCCGCCACCTACGCCGCGTTGCGCCGCGACGTCGAGGCGACGCTCCTCACCGGCCGCCTCCGCATCGACCAGGCCTGGGTGCGCACCTACTGGGACACCGGGCGCCTCATCAACGAGCACGTCCTCCTCAACCAGGACCGCGCCGGCTATGGCGCCCAGGTCTTCACCCGCCTCTCCGAAGACCTCAAGGTCAGCAAACGCCAGCTCTACGAATGCGCCCAGTTTGCCCGCTGCTTCCCAATTGTGCGCGACCGCGCACAATTGACGTGGCACCACTACCGCGTCCTCTGCCAGGTCCCTGACACCGCCAAACGCAAGGCCCTCCTCGCCGAAACCATCAAGCTCGGCCTGAACTCGGTCCAACTGGAGCAACGCGTCCGCGCCCTCGCCCCTCCCGAGCCCGCCGCCATCGACATCACGGCGACCGCAACCACCGAACCGCCCAAGCTGCTCACCCCCAAACGCGGCGTGCCCGGCGTCTGCAAGGTCATCACCTCCGGCGAACTCCTGTCCGCCGATCTCGGCTTCGCCACCTACCTCGACCTCCCCGCCGACACCAAGCTCAAGGCCGGCGACTTCGCCCGACTCGACGCCGCCGGCCGCATCACCGCCGCCCCCGATGCGGCCAAGGCCGACCTGTTCACCTACCCCGCCACGGTGCTCAAGGTCGTGGACGGCGACACCCTTTGGGTGCGCGTTTACCTGCGCCCCGGCCACTGGGTGAAACAAAAGCTGCGCCTGCGCGACCTCGACTGCCCGGAGCTGCCCACGCCCGAAGGCAAGGCCGCCAAACGTTTCACCGAGTCCCTCGTCGCCCGCGCCTCCGCCGTGACGATCTGCACCACCAAGCCCGACAAATACGACCGCTACCTCGCGGATGTTTTTCTCACGACCGACGCGGGCGAAGTTTTTCTCAACAACGCCCTCCTCGAAAACGGCCACGCCGTCGTGAAACGCGCCTGGGAATTTTCCGACTGGGGCGAGTGAATCCATCAACCGCCCGGTCCGGCACTCACCGGGGCTTTTTAAACGCGAAGGGAGGCATGGTTTCGCCGAGGGGTTTTCCCGGAAAGTGATCGATCAGCCGCGCCACCAACGCCGTCCATCCCGTCTGGTGGCTCGCGCCGAGACCTTCGCCCGTGTCGCCGTGGAAATACTCGTGAAACAGCACGTGGTCCTTCCAGTGCGGATCGGTGGCGAACCGCGCGTCGGTGCCCATGGACGGTCTCGCGCCGTCATGACCGGGGAGAAAAAGTTTCACCAGCCGCTTGGAAAGTTCGCCGGCGATCTGCTCCAAGTTCATCCGCACTCCGCTGCCCGTGGGAAACTCCATCGTGAAATCGTCGCCGTAGAAATGGTGGTAACGCTCCAGCGACTCGATCAGCAGGTAGTTCAACGGCATCCAGACGGGCCCGCGCCAGTTGGAGTTGCCGCCAAACAGCCACGTGTCGGACTCGCCCGGCGTGTAGGCGACGCGGTGTGTTTCCCCGGCGAGGTGGAGCTCGTAGGGAGTTTTCTCGTAGGCCTTGGACAGTGAACGGATGCCATACGGCGAAAGAAACTCCTGTTCGTCGAACACGTAACGGAGCACGCGCTCCAGACGTTCGCGCGAAGGGATCGCCAGGATAAATCGGCCGGTCTCGCAGCCGTCGGACTTGAGGCACGCCATCTGGCCGGCGAGATCGGGACGGTGCTTGAGAAACCAGCGGGTGCGCTTCGCAAAACCGGGCAGCCGGTCCAGCCGGCCCTCCTCGATAAACTCGACCGAAAAGAGCGGAATCACCCCGATGATCGAACGCAGCCGCAGCGGTTCCGAGCGTCCGTCGGGCTGCAAAAGCTGGTCGTAATAAAAGCCGTCCTGCTCATCCCAAAGACCGTGGCCGCCGAGGCGGTTCATGGCGTCCATGATGGCAAGGAAGTGCTCGAAAAACTTCGAGGCGATGTCCTCGTAAACCGGGTCGCCGTCGGCCAGCTCGAGCGCCATCGCCATCATCGTGTTGCAGAAAAAAGCCATCCACGCCGTGCCGTCGGCCTGCGTGAGCTGGCAGCCGCCGGGCAGCGGCTTCGAGCGGTCGAACATGCCGATGTTGTCCAGCCCGAGGAAGCCGCCGGAGAAAAGATTTTTCCCGCTCGGGTCCTTGCGGTTCACCCACCAGGTGAAGTTGAGCAGAAGTTTTTGAAACGTGCTCGCGAGGAAACGGCGGTCGCGCGAACCGCGGGAGCCGCTCATCTTGTAAACGCGCCAGCATGCCCATGCATGGACGGGCGGGTTCACGTCGGAGAAGTTGTATTCGTAGGCGGGGATCTGCCCGTTCGGATGCATATACCACTCGCGCAGGAGCAGGTTGAGCTGGTCCTTGGCGAAGCGTGAATCGACCCGCGCGAAGGGGATCATGTGAAACGCCAGATCCCACGCGGCGAACCACGGGTATTCCCACTTGTCCGGCATCGAAAGCACGTCGCGGCTGAAGAGGTGGTCCCAGTCGGCGTTGCACGCGAGGCCGTGCCCGGCGGGCGGCGGCGGCATGCCGGGGTCGCCCTCCTTCCAGTCTTTCACGACGTAGTGATAGAACTGTTTTGACCAAAGCAGCCCGGCGTAAGCCTGGCGCGCCACGGCGACTTCGCCGGACACCTTCACCCGGGAAAGCAGGCCGGCGTAAAACTCATCCGCCTCGGCGATGCGCACCGCAAACACGTCGTCAAAGGCTTGCCCGAACGCCTCCGCCGGCGCCTCCGCGCCTTCGCCGGTGGCGTGCAGGCGCAGGCGGATCACGCGGGTCTCGCCCGGCGCGAGCGTGAAGCGGTGATGAGCCGCGCACTTCGTGCCGGACTGCTTCGGGTTCACCGCGGCGGCGCGACCGCCGACCACGGCTTCATGGAACGCATCCTTCACGTGGGGCCCGGCGTTTTGGGCGCCGAAAAGCTTCGCGACGTTGGTCTCGTTTTCGGTGAACAACAGCGGCGCGTCGCCCTCCAGCCGGAGCGCAAGCCGCCCCAGCGTCCCGTGCGTGCAATCCACGCGATCAGGGCCGGCGGCCTTCATGCGGGGCTTGATCTCGCAACCGTCGTGGGTGCAACCCCAGCTCCAGGTGTTGCGAAACCACAGGGTCGGCAGCGCGTGCAGCTCGGCGGATTCCGGACCGCGGTTCGTGACGGTGACGCGGATGAGCAGGTCATCGGGCGAGGCCTTGGCGTATTCGCAAAAAACGTCGAAGTAGCGGCCGTCGTCGAACACCCCCGTGTCGGAAAGCTCGAACTCAGGCTGGGTGCGGGTGCGGCGGCCATTTTCCTTGATCAACGCTTCGTAGGGAAAGGCCGCCTGCGGGTATTTGTAGAGCGCCTTCAGGTAGGAATGCGTCGGCGTGGCATCGAGGTAAAAATAGGCCTCCTTCACGTCCTCGCCGTGGTTGCCTTCGCCGTTGGTCAGGCCGAAAAGACGCTCCTTAAGGATCGGGTCGCGGCCGTTCCAGAGCGCGAGCGAGAAGCACAGCCGACACTCGCGGTCGGTGATCCCGAGCAGTCCGTCCTCGCCCCAGCGGTAGGCGCGGCTGCGCGCGTGGTCATGCGTGAAATAACCCCAGCTCTCGCCATCCGGCGAATAATCCTCGCGCACCGTCCCCCACTGGCGTTCGGAAAGATAGGGTCCCCAGCGCTTCCAGTTTTTCGCACGGCTCGCGTCATCGGCGAGGCGCTGCTGCTCGGCATTACTTTCAACCGGGGTATTTTTGGGGTTGGCCATGATTAATCGCGAATCGCTCCTGACTCACCGCAGCAAAACCGCGCGCGGGCCCGAAAGCAAATCACGACTCTTGCCTGTCTTCACTTCGCGTGGACACTTTTTCCGATTCTGCGGTCACACCCCATCCCCTTCCCATGAAACTCCGCCTTTTGTTTGGTCTCGCCCTTCTTTCCGTCCCGGGGCTACGCGCGGTCGCTGCGCCTGCTCCCGCCAAGATGGATGGCTTCACCTTTGTTAAAACCGCCGGCGGCATCGCCGAATACACCCTCGACGCAAACGGTCTCCAGGTGCTCGTCCTCCCCGACCACTCTGCGCCCGTCGCGACCTTCATGGTCACCTACCGCGTCGGCTCGCGCAACGAAGGCCTCGGCGTTACCGGCGCCACCCACCTGCTTGAACATCTCATGTTCAAAGGCAGCCCCGCCCACAACCGCGCCGATGGCACCAGCATCGACCAGCTCCTCGAACGCGTCGGCGCCCAATACAACGCCACGACCTGGCTCGACCGCACCAACTACTTCGCCAACCTCGGCAAGGAACACCTCGAGGCCTACATCGCCATCGAGGCCGACCGCATGCGCAACCTCTGGCTGCGCGACTCCGACCGCCGCCCCGAGATGACCGTCGTCCGCAACGAATTCGAGATCGGCGAAAACAACCCTATCAACGCCCTCGAAAAGGAAATCTACGCCGCCGCCTACGCGGGCCATCCCTACCACCATCCCACCATCGGCTGGCGCAGCGACATCGAAAACGTGCCCATCGAAAAACTCCGCGAGTTCTATGACACCTACTACTGGCCCGACAACGCCACCGTCACCATCATCGGCGACATCGAGACCGCCGACGCCCTCGCCCTCGTCAAAAAATACTACGGCGCCATCCCCCGCTCCCCGCATCCCATCCCGCAGGTTTACACCGTCGAGCCCTCGCAAAGCGGCCCGCGCCGCGTCACCGTGCAACGCGCCGGCCAGCTCGGCGTCGTCGCCGTCGCCCACAAAACCCCCGCCGCCCTCGACCCAGACACCGCCGCGCTCCAAGTCCTGGGGTCCATCCTCACCTCGGGCAAAAACAGCCGCCTCTACCGCGCCCTCACCGACAAAAACCTCACCACCAGCGTGAGCGCCGATATCGGCTTTTTTCACGACCCATCGCTCGCGATTATCTACGCCTCGCTTGCCCCAGACGCGAAGCACGCCGATGTCGAAAAAATCACCCTCGATGAAATCGAGCGCCTCAAACGAGTGGGCGTCACCACCGCCGAGGTCTCCTCCGCCGTCAACCAGATGCTCGCCTCCTCCGCCTACGCCCGCGACGGCGCCTTCGCCATCGCCAGCAACCTCAACGAATACATCTCCGCCGGCGACTGGACGCTCTACACCACCCTCGACGACGCCATCCGCAAAGTCACCCCCGAGGACGTGAAACGCGTGGCCAACACCTACTTCGTCGCCGACCACAGCACCACCGGCTGGTTCGTCCCCATCCTCCCCCCGGAAGGCGCGCCTCTGCCCCCGCCGCCGTCAACCGCCACCGGCCCCATCAGCCGCTAAACTCTTTCTCTTTCCTCTTTATCTTAATCTTTCTCCCTCTGCCTTTCCGACCGATCTCCTGACGAAAGAGAAAGATTAAGATAAAGAGAAAGAACGCTTCCCCCGCCGCCATGAATATTTCCCGCATCCTCCTTCCCTTTGTCGCCCTCGCCGCCGCGCTCCACGCCGGCATCGCCGACAACGCCGTCCGCACCCGCATCGCCGGCATCGACTTGATCGCATGCAAGACCGGCGTGAAGGACGTCGTCACCTTCTGCGGCTCGCTCCCCGCCGGCGACAGCTTTGCCGGCTCCGGCAACCTCGCCGTCCCCACCCTCGTCGGCGCCATGCTCGACCAGGGCACCACCACCGAGGACAAGTTTGCTATCGCCCAAAAACTCGACTCCGTCGGCGCCGAACTTGAATTCGCGGTCGGCGGCACGCTCGTCGAATTCAGCGGCAAGTGCCTGCGCAAGGACCTCCCGATGGTCATCGGCCTGCTCGCCGAGGAACTGCGTTCGCCCGCGTTTTCCGAGGAGGAATTTACCAAGGTGAAACAACAGCTCGCCGGCCAGCTCCAGCGCGCCCTTGAAAGCACCAACTACCGCGCAGGCCAGGCGTTCTCCGAGGCCATCTACCAGCCCGGCAGCCCCAACTACACGCCGCCCACCGAGGCATTTCTCGCCGCCGTCAAATCCGCGACCGTCACCGATCTCCGCGCCTTCCACGCCAAGACTTATGGCCCCAATACTCTAACCATCGTCGCCGTCGGAGACCTCGATGTCGCCGTCCTCCGAGCCGAGGTCGCCAAGGCCTTCGCCGGCTGGACCGGCGGTGGTGCCAAGATCTCCTATCCCAAAGCCGCCCCGCCCGACGCCGAGCGCGACCAGAGCATTTTCATGCCGGAAAAACCGAGCGTCACCGTGATCCTCGGTCAGGCCAGCGGCCTCAAATACACCGATCCCGACGCGATCCCGCTCCGCATCGCGACCGCCATCCTCGGCAGCGGCTTCACCGGCCGCCTCATGGCCACCGTGCGCGACAAGGAAGGCCTCACCTACGGCATCGGCTCTCGCGTGGGCAACGACTCCTTCACCGAAGGCGACTGGCGCATCAGCGCCAGCTTCGCCCCCGCCCTCCTCGAAAAAGGCCTCTTCTCAACACGCCGCGAATTGAAAAAATGGTATGACGACGGCGTGACCTCCGCCGAGCTGGAGCGCACCAAGACCAACCTCACTGGCAGCTACAAGGTCGGCCTCGCCACCACCGACGGCATCGCGGGCATGATTCTGGTCACCGTGAACCGCGGCTTCGCGCTCACCTGGCTCGACGAGTATCCGCAAAAAATTGACGCCGTGACCCTCGACCAGGTCAACGCCGCCATCAAAAAACACCTCAACCCCGACAACATGGTGCTCATCCAGGCCGGCACCATCCCCGCCGTCGCCCCCGCCGCAAAGAAATAGTCTCCGGACCTACGGCTTCGGCTTTTCGTTCGCGGGCGCATTCGGCACCGCGACTTGAAAACTACCCGTCTGCGACGCGCCCACGATCACCGCGTTGCTCAGCTTGGACAGCCGCTCCCGCTGCGCGATCGCCTGGTTCGTCAACCGCTTCATCCCCGGCACCGGCTCGGGAAACCCGTTCACCAACCGGCTTGTCGCAAGCGTTTCCTCCAGAAAAATCGTCGCGCGCGGGCTGAATACCTTCCCCTCCGGCTGCAAAAACGAAAGTTCTCCAGGCCGCAGTCGCACAACTGCAAGCGCCGCCTTTGCGGGCGAGGACGCCCCCCCCCACGCCTGCACCGGCTCCGTGCCGCCATCGAGGCACAGGATCTTCAACCCGCGGTTTTCCATCGCCTGCACGATCCATGTGCCCGCCGGCAACATCGCCGCGCTGCGCAGGCTTTCGACGCGCCAGACCGCCTTCTCCGGCACCTGCACCAGCGCCGTGCCCGCCAGCAGGCGCGCGCCGCCATCCTTGAGCGCAAACACCGCCCGCCGCCCCACCCGCCAGAGTCCGCCGCCCTGGGCCGGACGCACCTCGTAGCGCGAGACGTCGCCCGTGATGATCGCCTCACCCCAACCCAACGCGCACCCGCTGGAAACCGGCTCCAGGTTCATTTCCCCCGCCCCATGACGCATCACATGCCCCTCGGCATACGTCAGCGTCGCCACCGGCGGCGGCTCCGCGCCAACCGCCGCGACCGATGCAAACAGCACGGCAGCCATCACGGACGTAAGTTTGTTTTTTAAAAATCTCATTTGGTTTTCATCCGGTAGACTCCGTCCCAGCCCGCGCCCGGCGGCTCGCGCCTCATCGCCTCGCAACGCTCGATCATCACCAGCGACGGGTTGCCCTCCACGCCCGCGTCACGACCCGGCTGCAAGGTTTCGAGCTTCGCCGCCTCCGTAAACGCCGCGACCGCCTCCGTCCACGCCTGCCCGAGGTAATGCGCCCGGCCCTCGGCAAACCGGGCCAGACACGCGCGCGTCTCCGCCGTCACGTCGGCCTCCAGCCCCACCACCTCGAAAATTTCCACCGGCTCCGCGCGCCCTTTCACCACGATGCGGTCGAGCGGGCGGAACACACACGCGCAACCCGCCTCCCGCGCCGCGCGGACCGTGTTCTCCGTCGCCAGCGAATACACGCCGAACGCCTTCGCTCCGCTTTCGCAGCGCGCCGCCAGGTTCACCACGTCGCCCATCATCGTGTAGTTGAAACGGTGATGCGAACCCATGTTACCCACGACGACCTGCCCGGAGTTCAGACCGATGCGCGTGCGCATGGCATGAACCTGCGACGGCCAGCGCGTGCCCTGCGACTGCCAGTGTGCGCGCAGCTCGGCCTGCCGCCCTTGCATCTTCGCCACCGCCTCGCAGGCCCGCGCCGCATGGTTCGGCAGCGGCACCAGCCCGCCGAACATCGCCACGATCGCGTCGCCGATGTATTTGTCCAGAGCCCCGCCTTCTCTCTGGAGGATGTCCGTCATCGCCCCGAGATATTCATTGAGCAGCACCACGAGATCCGCCGGCGACAGCACCTCGGAAAAAGCGGAGAATCCCTGGATGTCGCTGAAAAACGCCGTGATCTCCGACTCATGCCCGCCGAGTTGCGGCTCCGCGCGCGCGTCCACCATGCGCCGCACCAGCTCGGGAGACACATACGAGCCGAACATCCGCCGGATGCGGTCGCGCTGCGCCTGCTCCTCGCGGACTTTGAGCGACAAAACAGCCGCCTGCTGAAGACCAAACGCCACCAGCGGCACCGCCAGCGGCACCATGATGTTTCCCCCGATCAAAATCCCCCACGAAACCCCGGCCGCGACCACCGCCAGCGCACCGACCGCGACAAAATACAGCGAACGGCGCCGGTCCAAAACCCACGCCACCATCAAGCCCGCGCCCAGCATCACGATCAACCCCGGCCACGGCGGCAGCCGCGTGAGGTAGTCGCCGCGCAGGATGTTTTCCAGCGCGTTGAGATGCACCAGCACCTTGCCGCTTTGCGGGCGCAACGGACTCGGCCCGATATCGGTCAACCCGGTCGCCGTCTGCCCCACCACGAGGATTTTCCCGCTCACGGGAAGCGTGGGCATCTTGTCCCCAAACGCCGACCACTTCGTCAGCTCCTCGTAAATCCATTGATACGAGGGCGCCTCGATGCCCGCCGGATTGGAGGGCTCGCGCAACTCGTAGCGGTAATTGAGATGGTAGCAGCCTTTGTCATCCACTGGAATCCGGTGCTCGCCCCGGGCGGTGCGCACGATCACGGCCTCGCCGAGCCGCACCTCGACGTCTTCCGGCCCGGCCCCCCAGTAAGCCATGATCGTCCCCATCACCAAACCCGGGAAAACATGGTCCCCCACGCGCACGATCAGAGGGATCTTGCGGATCACCCCGTCCTCGTCCGCATCCGCATCCAACAGCACGAAGCGCGTCACATCCAAAAGCGGCACGATGGGGATCTGCATACCGTGCGCATCCGCCAGCCTGTCCCTGGTTTCGGCCGGCACGGAAAGCGGTCGCGTCAACCCCAGGCGCGGGGCCGCCCGCCCCTGGGAAAACACCCCCACCGCCGCCGGATCGGTAAACGCCCCCATCAAAATCGGATAGCCCGCCTTCTTCAGCGGCTCCGCAAACATCCGGTCGAGCTCGGGCTTGTAGGCCTCTTCCGTAAAAACAAAGTCCCAGCTCATCACCTTGGGCGACATCTCCGGCGCGTGTCCAAGATAGCCCATCAACTCTCCATGCACCGACCGGCTAAAAGGCCACTGGCCCTGCGCCGTCAGCGATTGTTGATCGATCGCCAGCAACACCACCTCCCCCGTCGGCGGCACCATCGCCCATTTCTCCCGCAGTTGCAGCCGAAACCCCTCCGCCATCCACTCCAACCTCTTTAATGGCAGCAAATCTGCTCCTGCCCCCAGAATGAAACCCGCCGCCAGCGTCACCCCCAACCGCGCCCTCCAGGCGGGCGGCAATTTTTGGAAAAGATTTTGCACGGATGATTTCACAAGATAAAACCACTTGTATCGGCGGCAATTTTCCAAGATTCAACTTAAACAGATTTCTTATGAGACTCTCTAACTTAATCGCCACCCTCACCTTGGCCCTCCTGACCTCGCTGGGCCTTTCCGCACAATCCGTGCGCGTCGTCTTCGCCAGCGGCCAGGCCTCCATCCAACGCCCCGACGAACCCGCCCTGCGCGCCATCGTCAAGGGCGAGACCGTCGTCATCGGCACCCGCATAGTCACCGGTGCCGACGGCCGCGTCGTCCTCACCCCCATGCCCGGCGTCAAATCCATCATCACGCCAAACACCACTATCCTCCTGGAAAGCGTCTCCGAATCCAAGACCTCCGCCACCGAGGTCACCCACCACGCCGTCCTCGACCTCAAGGAAGGCGCCGTCGTCTCCGACCTCAACAAACCTGCGGGCGTCGCCTACGACTACAGCATCCGCACCGCCCGTGGCCTCGCCGGCGCACGCGGCACCACCTTCACCGTCGGCATGAACGCCGCCGGCATCCAGACGGTCGTCGTCGAGCACGGCACCATCTGGCTCAACTTCACCGACGGCCGCCAGGTCGTCCTCGGGATCGGCCACCTCGCCATCACCGGCGCCGACGGCACGACCAAAAACGTGACCAACGTCAACGACCTTTCCCCCGCCGACAAGGCCATCGCCCAGAAATGGGTCGAGACCACCATCAACGCCATCGCCACCGCCATCGAATCCGGCGAAAGCGTTGACGCCGAGGCCCTCAAAAAAGCCCTCGCCACCGCCGAAAGCCTTGGCATCACCCTGCCGACCGAGCTTAAGGCGCTGGTTGACCGTGTGCTCGCCACGCTAGAGCCCGCCGCGAAACCCGAAGACCCCAAGGACGCCAAAGACGCCGTTACTGAGCAGAATTCCCAAAACAACGGCTTCGATTCCATCGCCGCCTACATCGCCACCCTCACCGAGGAACAGGCCTCCGCCTTCTACAGCCTCCGCAACGGCCCAGCGCGCTTCCGCGTCTTTTTGACCGACGGTCCGCCGATTCATGAAGAAGGCGGCTACACCGACGCCCAGCTCCTGGAGCTCCTCCGCAACGGCATACTCGCCGCCAGCCTGACTGATATCCTTAACCTCTACGTTGAGCTTAAGAGTGACTGGGACGTTTCCGACAACCAGATTACCACGTTCCTCTCGGACCTGGGTATTCTCGGCAACGGCAACTTCACCGCCGTGGGCACGGATACCCTCGGCCTTAGAAACCTCCTCGAGTCTTACTTCTACGGCTATTATTACAACGACCAAATCCCGGAGGCGCTCAACGAAAGCGACTTCCCCAAGGGCAACAACTCCACCGTTTACGGCTACGACTTCTTCTTCCCCGGAGAAGGCTTCAACAACGGCGGCAAGGGCGTCACCATCTACGACGTCACCTTCGATACGGACGGCGACAGCTTTCTCCGCATCGGCGCCACCCGCAACCTCCTCCTCGACAACGTGGCCCTCAACTCCGGCAACGGGAAAAGCTCCGGCTCCGTCTGGCTCCAAGCCGCCGATCTTGTTTCCCTCAACAACGTCCGCTTCGGCTCCTACGTCAGCGACATCATGATCGCCGCCGCGACGATCAACCTCGCCAACACCACCTTCCCCGACGGCTCCCATGTGGACCTCGTCTCAAAACTGGGCGAGGCCAACTTCGGCTCCAGCAAGGTCGGCTACGTCAACTTCATCCAAAATGTGAACTACGGCGAAACTCCGGTCACGGCCACCACCCTGCCCGGCCTGAGCGAGCAGAACAAAATCAACATCTATCAGTTCAAAAGACCCCGATAACCCTTCCGGTTTCACCCACACCACATGAAACGCATCCTTCTCGCCGCCCTCTTCGGCACCGCCCTCCCCGCCGCCGGTCTCTTTGCCCAGACCGCCAACGACGCCATCATCAACCGCGTCCAGCAACCCGGCGTCACGACCAATCCGGACACCTCCGCCACCGCCAAATCCAAGGATGAGAAAGGCGACCTCGACGGCGGCACCCAGCGCATCGCCGCAGCCCGCAACCTGCCCTTCAAGCTCGTCACCGCCTACGACGTCCAAGTCTTCTACACCTCCAACGTCTTCCTCCAGCCCGGCAACCCCATCGAAGCCGTGGTCGTCGCCAACACCCTCCAGGCCCGCGCCGATTTCAACAGCACCCCGGTCGGCCAAGGCCTGCTCACTCCCTCCGTCGGCCTCGCCTATCAGCACTACAACCACTCCATCGGCACCGGCAACCAAGCCCGCAAAAACCTGGATTTCGACGCCTACAGCCTCCCCCTCGGCCTGCGCCTGCGCTACGGCGACAACTGGGAGTTCAACCTCGGCGTCACCGGCACCGCTGTTTACAGCATCGAGCCCGCCTACAACCTCACCTACCAGGCGATCACCACCTCCCTGTCGGCCCGCAAAATCATCCCCCTCACCGCCAACCAGCTCGTTACCCTCGGCGCAGGCGTCAATCTGGTCAAAACCAAGTCCGACGTGCCCGTCGCCCCGTTCAACTATAACAGCGACCGCAACGACAAGACCGACCTCTACTTCGACGTCGCCTACTACTACATCAAGGACCGCTGGGTGTTCAGCCCCTACGCACGCCTCACCAATTCCGATTACACGCACTATCAGGAAGCCGGCTTCACATCTGTCGACCGCCGCGACCGCACCCTCTCGCTCGGGGTAAGCGCCAGCTACAACCTCACCACCTGGGCCACGGCCCGCGCCTTCACCAGCGCCGAATGGCGCAAGGAACTCGGCGCCTCGCCGGTGGATTACAGCTATCGCACCGCCAACCTCGGCCTCGGCCTCAGCCTCAGCGCCAGCTTCTGATCGGCCCTCGCTTTTCAGGAAAGAAAAACCGCCCGGGAGCCTGTGCTCCCGGGCGGCGTTGTTTACTGCTTTATGCCGCGACCTCCGGCCGCGAGGCCGAAGTGCGCGGGTTGGACGACCATCCATAACCGAACGCCTGTTCAAGGCGGGCGGCCTGTGTGGCCGTCGCGGCTTCACGATACGCCCCGAGCCTGCCCTTGACCGGTGAATCCGTCCGGCCCGAAGCTTTCACTAGGAAAGCCCGGAAGACGAATGCCCCGAGGACACTCAGCGGATGCGCGACCGTGATCGTGCGGTTGGTCTTGTTCATGGTCAGATGGAGAAGCGCGACACGAATGTCTGCTCCTCCCTGCTGACCACGAACGTGGCAAAGAACACAGCCAAGAAGGCCATTCCCTCCCGCCCGTCAACTCCGCCGACTCGTTTGTTGCGCCGTTGTTACTTCCCAAACTTCCGTAGCGCCTTGTTGATCGCCGCCACGTCGCATCGCTCGGCGTCATACTGCGGACCGAGCCACTCCAGCCACTCGCGCCCGAGCTCCGTGCCCGGTTCCTTGATACACGCGAGCATGTCGTGATACGCCTCCACCCCGCCGCAATCCTCCGGCGGCCCCGCCCGCTCCCCCGCCACGCAATGCGGATAAGCCAGCCCTTTTTGCAGCGGCGCGAGCTTCTCCACGCGGATTTCCACCCGCCAGCCTTCGCCGAAGTGATAATCGTAAACCATCCCCGCGCGATGCGCCATATCCAGATCCGCCAGCGTCGTGTCACGGTCGTCTTCGATCAGATGTCCGTCGCGCTTCGCCGGATTCCCCAGCCGCAGATCCTCCAGCGTGAAAACGTGCGTCTGGTAGTCGAACCAGTCGAACGCCACCTGGATCGAATCGTGCAACCGCGCCAGCCACATCGTTTCCTTCACCACGAACCGCCGCCAGATGCGCGGCGCGCAACCGGCGACCGTAAGATTGAGGACAAGCGCCTGCGCCGCCGGTTTTTTCCGACGCGAGCCCTTGCCTTCGTGAAGCGAAATCATTGCCTCACAATCACGAACGCGGCGCCGCGCTCAACCCCGAACCGCCGTTCCAAGAATAGCGTTGAAAAAAACGCCGCCCCGCCCGAGCTTGGCGGCTCATTTGTTTAGGCGAACCCGAGGCGTCGGGCTGAGATGGGGACACGATCCGTCCCTGAAGTCTTCGAACCTGATGCGGTTAGCACCGTCGAAGGGAAAACGGCCCGGCGCGCGAGCGACGGGAGCTGCTTTTCCTTCCGGCGTGCCGGCTGCGAATCCTCAAGCTCCCTCCCACATGTCCTCCTCGTCCACCGAATCGCCCGCCACCGCCCACACGGTTTTCCCCGCCTCCCGCCGCGTTTACATCACCGGCAGCCGTCCCGACATCCGCGTGCCCATGCGCGAGATCACCCTCTCGCCCACCAAGCTCCCCAACGGCACCGAAGTCCCCAACGAACCCGTCCGCGTTTACGACACCGCCGGCGAATGGGGTGACACCGCCTTCCACGCCGATTCCTCCAAAGGCCTCACGCCCATCCGCGACACCTGGATACGCGAACGCGCCGACGTCGAGGAAGTCGCCGGCCGCGAGGTCAAACCCCTCGACGACGGCTACCTCTCCGAAGCCCACCGCGCCCAGGCCGAGGCCGAAGGTCGCCGCAACCCCATCCGTTTCTTCGACCGCAGCCAGCGCCGCGTCCTCCGCGCCAAGCCCGGCAAGATCGTCACCCAGCTCCAATACGCCCGCGCCGGCCTCATCACGCCCGAGATGGAATACATCGCCATCCGCGAAAACACCAAGCTCCAGCGCGAACGCGAACTCCTCGAAATGACCGAGGCCGGCCCGCGCAACTCCCTCTGGCGCCAGCACGGCGGCCAGTCCTTCGGCGCGGCCATTCCCAAGGAAATCACCCCCGAATTCGTCCGCTCCTAGGTCGCCCGCGGCCGCGCCATCATCCCCGCCAACATCAACCACCC
>JANYJB010000026.1 GCA_025361935.1 Verrucomicrobiota bacterium | reverse complement strand
TCTGGCGTCCCTGCAGAAGGAGCAGGGAATTACGGGCGACGCTGTCGAGCGGTTTGATGCGTCCGTTGGTGAGAACGGGGAGGCATCCGAAGGCGTCGAGGTCGAAGGAGGACGGCGTTTTGTGCGGCAGGAGGGAGCCGCCGAGGAAGAGTGCGCCGAGGAGCAGGACGAGGAGGGGGATGAGGCGTTTCATGACGAGACAGCCGTGCGGCGTTTGACGAAGAAGCCGAAGAGGTGGATGCCGAACTGAACGAGCAGGCCGAGCCCCATCAGGATGCAGGCGACGTAGGGGAGCAGCCAGCTGGGGTTGCGCACGACTTGGAGGATGGAGGTGTTGTCGTTGTTGGCGAAGCTCTGCTGGTAAAACGTCATGCCGTCGTAGCGCAGCGGGTTGTTCATGGAGATGAGCACGTCGCGGTCGGTCATGCCGTCGTCGGAGCGGACGTGGATTTTGCTGGAAAAGTTTTTCGGGATGTCCGTCCCGAGGTAACGGTCGTGCGAGAACTTCAGCAGGGTGATGGCGTAGGGATGGTAGTTGCGCGCGAAGCGGAAGGACAGGCGCCAGGTTTTGCCGGCGTAGTCGAAGATCTGCGGTTCCATCAGCATGGTCGAGACGAGCCAGGTGCCGAGCGAACCCTCGGGGCCGAAGAGTTCGATGACGGCGGCGGGGAGGTTGCGGTCATCCTGCTTGTAGGTGATCGCCATCGGAAAGAGGACGAGCTTGGCGCCGATGTCGCGGGTGGCGGGCGCGGCGGGGGCGTTGGGCAACTGGTCGCGCATCTGCACGGTGGCGTTGGCGTAGTAGGAGCGGATGGCGACGCGGAACGGCAGCTTGGCGACCTGGATGGGTTCGCCGGAGGCGAGGCGTTTTTCGGGGATGGCGACAACCTCGTCCCACTTGGGGTCGGAGGCGTCGGTGATGGCGAGTTCGTTGTCGCGGTAGCTTTCGGAGTAGCTGCGGGTCTGGCCCTGGTCGAGGCGGAGCTGGTATTCCTTCTGCCACAGGCCGGTGAAGAGTTCGCCGAGTAGCAGCAGGATGAGTCCGAAGTGGGTGAGGAAGATGCCGGATTTTTTCCAGGCCAGCTTGAAGCGGTAGGCGTGCGCGGAGACGAGGTTGATGAAGAGGAGTCCGCCGATGAAATAGCCGCCGGGGAACACGGGGACGGGAAAGCCCTTGATGTTCCAGAGGACGAAGAAGGAGCGGAAATATTTTTCCTGCACGGCCCAGATGCCGAGGTTCACCTGATCAAGCGTGGCGGTGAAAACAAGAACCATGGACAGGGTCAACAGCACCACGGTTAGCTGCAGCGAAACAAAAAACTTTACGAAGGAATCCCGGATTTCACGCATGGCTCAGCGGTTTTTGACGGTTTTAATAAAGCCGAGAAAGGTTTGGCGGGATTTTTCGGCAAGAGCATCCGGCCCCATCAGCTTGAAGAAGTAGGTCTCGTCACCGAGAGGTAGCACTGCACCGAGGATGCGGGTGGGGCCGTTGGAGCCTTCGCCGACGAAGTCCACGACGGTGAATTTGAGATCGCCCGATGAAAACTCGGTGGTCGCGGCCGCGATCTGTTCTGTTGAGAGTGGCGGCAGTTTAAGCTGCCCGCGCCAACGGTTGATGTTTTCGCCGAGTCCACCGGCGGCACCCGGGAAGGAGATGATCGAGACGTCGGCTTCGGAGCCGTCATCGCCGCGAATGAGGAAACTGCCCTTGCGCATCGGGCCCAGGGGTTTGGCCGTCCAAGTTTCCGGAGCCTGCCAGGTGATCGAGATCGCCGGAGTGTCTGTCGTTGAGGAGGGGCCGGCGGCGGCCGGCGCATTCATGGATTCGTGAGCCGGGAATGTCGGCGGAGTTTCCTTGGGCACCCGATAGGTCGTGATTTTTTCATCACGGCAGCCTGTGGTGAAAAATAGTCCAACCGATATGGAGATGAGAATGGGAACGCGCAAAAACATGGAACCCCATAACTCCTCCATTAGCGTGCGGACTGCAAATCAATCCTCCTTCTTCGGGCGCAAAAAAGCCCGGCGTGGCGACGGTTGGCATGACACAAACCGTCGTTTCGGCCGGGCGATGAAACTTACTTGATCGCTTCGAGTTCGGTCGCCGTCCATGCTTTTTTGCGGTCGGATTTGGTGCGGATGGCCGTCACTTGATCCTTCGTGATGGGACCGGATTTGTTGGTCCAAGCCTGGCGAACGTAGGTCAGCACGGCGGCCACCTTTTCGTCAGTCCAGTTGAAACCGAGACCCTGGCCAAAGGCGGGCATATTGCCATTGTAGATGACTTTATTGACGGTTACTTTTCCGGAAAGACCGTGGAGCACGATGCGGATGAGATGTTCCTCGTTGCCGTTGACTACCTCGGAACCGGCGAGAGGGGGGAACACCGTGGGCACGCCCAAACCCGTGGGCTGGTGGCAGGCGATGCAGTTTTGATAAAGGCTTTTGCCTTTGGCGATTTGAGCGTCGGCGGCGGCATCCGCGCGGACGATTTGGGCGCTGACAAACGGCAGCAGCGCGATGATGAGAGAAAATGGCCTGAGTATTTTCATGGTCGGGATTTGAGATTGGCTTTGGAAGCCAAGTGTTCGTCAAGACGGGAGAATTTCAAGTAAGCAGAGCATTTTAAAATACGATCCATGCTTGCAGATACAGTGTGTTGTTGTCGCTCGCGGACCGGCCGGTGCCGTCGATGTTGGATGTGGAGCCGTCGAAGTGGTTGTAGATCACGTATTGGAGCGAGAGTTTGACGCTGCTTTTCGGCCAGAAGGAGGGCCCGCCGTTTTTGTTAAAGGGAAGGTAGTTGGCCTCCAGGATAAATCCGTCGCTGTTGGGCGAGCCGGTGACGCTGCTGGAATAAGCTAGGGCGTCACTGCTTCCCCGGGTGTAAAAATACTGCACGGCGCCACCGTAGGTTTTGTCCCACAGGTAATCCACCGTGGCTTTGCATTCGATCAACGAGTCCGAGGCTTTGGTGGTGTTGCCGAGTGCTTGGCTCGCATCCCAGTTCGAGTGTTGATAGATGACACTCAGAAGGCCGGTGATGTCATGGGATCCACTTACCTTTTGCACCTGCGAGTCGAAGCCGAAATCCGTGGTCTTGTCCGTTCCGGCGGTCATGTCCCGGCCCGGATAGGTGCTGGCGCTCATGCCGAAAAACCCCACTTCCCACGTGGCGTCGGCAACGGGTGTCGTGTAGGCAACGCGCCAATAAGGAGCCAGTCCGGAGATTTCCGCTTCGCCCGTCGGGTCAACCCCCATGTTGTTTTGAAATCGGGTTCCCAAGCTTCGGTAGATGCCTACATCAATATAGAAATGGCTATCGAACATGGCGTAGGTCCCCAGACCAGCGACCTGACCGCCAAAGCCGCCGTTAATGAGCGTGGCGGCGGCAGGCGTGGGGGCGAGGCCTGAGCCGGAGTAGGGGAAGCTCCAGACCGGCGTGGCGTTCCAAGGGTCTTGCATCGTGGGGTTGTTGTTCACGTAAACACCATAGGTGACCGAGTGGCCGGCGATGGCGCCCATGTCGGCGTAGCGAATCTCGGTGTTGTCCCATGCCCAGGTCTTGGTGACACCGTCGTAGGTGGTTTGGGAAAAGATGCCGATCTTGTTCAGGAAAGTGGCGGTTTCCTGATCGAATAGTTTGGATGCATACGGGCCCAAAAGTCGTCCGGCGTAGAAAAGACTGACCTGACTCAACGCATAGTTGTCGTTGCTTTTGAACTTCGGGGCGGCTCCGCCCGGCTGTGATGCCTGCGTGCGGGTGTATGATGGCTGAAGCATGACCGCGATGGGAGGCAGGTTAGACTGGTCGTTGCCCATCGTGTAGCCGCTCAACTTGAACTGGCGACCCATGTCGTTGAGCGCGGGGAAATCCGTGTGGCAGGCGCCGCATTGGGTGGTGGATTTTGGTGTGAACATAGATGGTGGTGGGCGGGATGGGATTCCGATTCCGGCATTCTTGATGTTAAACCAATCAGGGCGATTATGCTGCGCATTTATTGTCAAATTCTCCCACCCACTATCGTTCTTGGCGGCAATGCGGTGACGGGTCTTGAGCTGAAGCGATGGATGCTTTAAGACAGGCCGATGCAACTTACGCCTTTGGGTGACACCGCGGTGCTGGTCGGCTTCAATGCGAAGACTGAGATCGCCGCCTTGGAGAAAGCCACGGGCATCGCCCAGTCTCTGGCGGAGGCGGCGATGGCAGGGGTGACCGACATCGTGCCGGCCTACGCGACGATCACGGTTCATTACGAACCCGCGCTGGTTACGCCGGGAGCCGGCTCGCCGGCGGCCCGGATGATGGCGGCGATCGAGGCGGCGGCAGCGGCGGCATCAAAACGCAAAAACAAAGGCGGGCGTGAAGTGGAGATTCCGGTTTGCTACGGAGGCGAAAACGGACGGGACCTGGCGGAGGTGGCCAAACACGCAAAGCTCAAGGAATCGGAGGTGATCCGCCTGCACAGCACGGCGACCTACCGCGTGGCGGCGTTGGGGTTTTCGCCGGGGTTCCCCTATTTGATCGGGCTGCCATCGAAATTACACATGCCGAGGCGTTCGTCGCCTCGTGTCGAGGTGCCGGCGGGGAGCGTGGGAATCGGCTCGACGCAGACGGGCGTGTATCCGCTGACCACACCGGGAGGCTGGTCGTTGATAGGGCGGACATCGCTGCGGCTGTTTCGACCGGAAGAGGCATCGAGGCCGACATTGCTGGAGCCGGGCGACATCGTTCGCTTCAAGCCGGTCACGGAAAGAGAGCTGGCAAAAGAGCAGGGGGTTCCAAAGCCGTTCGTCACCCAGAAGCTTTCCAAGCAGTCGGCGGTGATCGAGGTGATCAGGCCCGGGGCGCTGACCACGGTGCAGGATCTGGGGCGCACGGGATGGCAGCACTTGGGCGTTCCGGCGGGCGGGGCGATGGATCGCAGGTCGGCGCGCATCGCCAACCTGCTGCTCGGAAACGCCGAGGATGATCCGCTGCTGGAGGCGGCGTTGGTCGGGCCTGAGTTGAAATTTTTGAGCGACACGTGGATCGCTGTGACGGGCGCACACATTGAAGGTGTCGAAGGCTGGCGCCCTCTCAAGGTGAGGGCCGGGCAGACGATTTCACTGGCGCGGATCGACCATGGTGTGCGCGTTTACCTGGCCGTGGCCGGAGGCTTGGAAATCCCCCGAGTGCTCGGCGGCATGGGAACGCTGGTGCGCGCGGGAATCGGCGGGCTGGGCGGGCGGTCCCTGCTGGCGGGTGATCGTCTCGCGGCGGAAACAGCAACCATGAACGATACCGTCGGCGGATGGAGCGCGGGCATGGAGTTTCGGGCTGCGGGCACTGATGAGCCGAAGGTGAGGTTTGTCCGCGGATTGCAGTGGGAGTGGTTCTCGGCGGCCAGCCGGCAGGTGTTCACGTCGAAGCCGTTTGTCATCACGCCTCGTTCGGATCGCATGGGCATGAGGATGGAAGGGCCGGTGCTGAAACTCAAGGAGCCGCGCGAATTGGTCTCGGAGGGCGTCGGGTTCGGCTCCGTGCAGGTGCCGCCGGACGGCCATCCCATCGTGCTGATGGCGGACCGGCAGACGTTGGGCGGGTATCCTAAAATCGCGCACGTGATCGCGGCCGACCTGCCGTTGCTTGTGCAGGCGCGGACGGGAGCGAAGGTGAGTTTTGCGGAAGTTTCGCTGGCGGAAGCGCAGGAACTTTACGTGAAGGAGGAGCACTCGATCGCGATGTTTAGGACGGCGGTGGAGGCAAGGCTGCGCCGTTGAAAATGCCTGGCCTCGACCTCAACTGCGATCTGGGCGAAGGCGCCGGCCACGACGGCGAACTGATGCCGGCGATGACTTCGGCGAGCATCGCTTGCGGAGGACATGCCGGAGATCGGGCGAGCATGCGCGAGGCGGTGAAATTGGCGGTGAAGCACGGCGTGGTCATAGGCGCGCATCCGGGGTTCGCGGATCGCGAGCATTTTGGCCGCCGCGAACTCGCACTGTCCCCCGTTAAAATCATCGAGTTGGTTCAGGTGCAGGTCAGGGCCCTGCAAGAGGTCGCGGCGGAGGAGGGCGCTGCGGTGCGTTATGTGAAACCTCACGGCGCGCTCTACAACATGGCGGCGCGGACGCCTGAAGTGGCGGATGCGATTGCGTGTGCGGTGCTCGGGCTGGGCGAAGGATTGGCGCTCTATGGGTTGTCGGGCGGTGAACTTTTGCGGGCCGGGCGCACCCGCGGATTGGAAGTGAAGAGCGAGGTATTTGCCGATCGCGCTTATCAACGCGACGGCTCGCTCGCGCCGCGAGACCGGATCGATGCGTTAATCCAAGACGAGGCGAGTGCAGTTGCCCAGGTGCTGCTGATGGTTCGCGAGGGCCGCGTGAAAACTTTGGACGGCGGCGTGGCGACGGTCGGCGTGGATACGCTATGTCTGCATGGTGACGGTGCCGCTGCGGTGGCGTTTGCACGCGTGGTGCGCGCGGCGTTGAGACACGAGGGTGTGGACGTGAAAGCGTGCGTGTAGTTCAGGCAGACGCTTTTTCGGGAGCTTGCCGCGGTTTGCGGAAAACCAGCACGAGGCCGGCGATGATCAGGAACATCGAATAGAAGGTGCCGCGGCTCAGCCCCCAGATGAGCGTGAGACCGGTGTCGGGTTCGCGGAAAACCTCGCCGATGGCGCGCACCACGGCGTAGGCGATGAGGAATTCGCCGGCGAGGCGTCCGGGTTGCCGGCGGGTGACGTCGGTGCGCCAGAATCGCCATTGCATGAAGGCGAACAACACCAGTCCCTCGAGCGCGGCCTCGTAAAGCTGCGATGGGTGGCGGGGCGGAATGTGTTCAACCGGCGTGCCTTCGGGTGCGCTGAGCGGGAAAATCACAGCCCAGGGGACGACGGAGATTTTCCCCCAGAGCTCGCCGTTGATGAAGTTGGCGATGCGGCCGAAAAAGAGACCGAGGGGGGCCACGGAGACGATCAGGTCGCCGAGCTGGAGAAAGGAAATTTTCTTCCCCCGGCTGAACCATGCCAGGGCAATCGCCACGCCGATGAAGCCGCCGTGACTCGCCATGCCGCCTTCCCAAACACGAAAAATCCACCACGGGTCGGCGGAAAATCGCTCGATGCCGCCGTAGAGGAAAAACGACCCGAGCCGTCCCCCCGCCATTACGCCCGCCACGATCGCGATGATGAGGTCGGCGATTTGTTCGGGGGTCAAAGGGGAGCGGCCGGCGCGGGCGTAGGCGTGGAGTAACAAAGCGCCGCCGATGAATCCCATCAGGTAGGCGACTCCGTAGTAGTGAATGCCAAAGTTGCCGCTGATGTGAACCATCAGCGGATCGAGGTTGTTGACCCAAAATGCGAGAAACATGAGTGACGCTGGCTTAAAGAAGAGCGGGCGAGGGGAAACTCAGTTCTTGGGGGGCTGAGGGAGGAAAGCCGCAGGCGTGGGATCGCCGGGACGGCGGGGGCGGGCCTGCTTTTGCTGCTTGGAGCGGGCGAGCTCGCGCATGTCCACCGCGACGTCGTCCTTTTCGAAAATTTCTCGGCCGAGGAGCTGTTCCATCACGTCTTCCATGGTGACCACGCCGGCGGTGAGGCCGAATTCATCCACGACCACGAGAAGCTGCTGATGGGTTTTCAGGAAAACCTGAAGGGCGTTCGCCACCGTGACGGTCTCGGGGATGAAATGGATCTCCTGCATGAACTTTTCAACGGGCTCCGGGTCTTGGTTCGCGGCCTTCGCCTTCAGGAGGTCGCGGCGGCGCACGATGCCGGTGATGTCGTCGAGATTGCGGGTGTAGACGGGGATTCGTGCGAACGGGACGTTGGGGAACTCGGTGAAAACTTCGCCCACGGTGGCCTGCTTGCGCAGTGCGGTGACGACGGAGCGCGGGGTCATGATTTCGCTCACGCGGACGTTGTCCAACGCCAGCGCGTTGGCGATTAGCGTGGATTCGTTTTTGGTGAGCGACCCTTCCATGGCACCGCGTTCGGCGAGCAGGATGATTTCCTCATCCGAGGTGTGATTTGACTCCGCGGTGCGTATAAAAATGCGCACGACCACGTTGCAAAGATAAGTTATCGGACGAAGCGCGTTGCGCAGGAAGGTCAGCGGGTAAACCACGTGGGGCTGGAGCGCGCGCCGGTAGGAGACGCCTAGGTTTTTCGGAAGCACCTCGGCAAAAATCAGGATCGTCAGCGTGAGTATCCCCGAAACCATGCCGAGCGCCGCCTCCCCGAAAAGCTTGGTGGCGAGACCGCCTATGATGATGGAGCCGAGGGTTATCGCGATGGTGTTGAGCGTGAGAACGGTAGAGATGGTTTCATCGAGGCCCACCTTCAGTTGTTCAAGCAGCGCGCCGCGACGGGGACGGGATTTTTTGAGCGTCTCGATCTCGATGACCGAGGTGCTCAGGATAAGCGCTTCCATGAGCGAGCAGACGAAGGAGATGGTGAAGGTGAACGCGATGGCTACGACAAACCAGAACATAGGAGCCGAGTGTATGCCTTCCGCGTGGTTTACGAATCTAAAGTGAAACCGATATTCTGAACTTATTGACCTTGACCGGCGGGATTGGGGAAAAATACTTTGACGTGTCCCTAGCGGACTTATCCCCATATGAAACTCCGACTGTTGGTTCCGGCCTTTATTGCCGGCGTTATTCTTTTCACCGGCTCTGGTTGCGCGTTCATGAGCAAGGGCACCACCCAGATGGTGGTTGTCCGCTCAGCCCCCGAGGGAGCCGCGGCTTTGGTCAACGGTATCGAGGTCGGCAAGACCCCGTTTAAGATCAAGCTCAAGCGCACCAACGCCGCGACCATCGAGCTTCGCAAGGACGGTTTTGAAACCGCCGCCATCGTCATCATGCCGGTGGGCAATGAATTTGAGAAACGCTACCTCCGCTGGGGGCTTGATTATCGCCTAGGCGCGATGACCGATCTTACGCCCAGCGACATCAAGGTGCCGCTGTCCCCGGCTCTCTCGGCTGAAGATCGCGGTGATTCTTATCAGGAAATGAGTCTCCAGATACTCAAGGCGGACGCCATGCTTGCCGCGAAGGAAATCTCCCCTGCCGATCACAAGTATATCGTCGATCAGATCGTCAAGTTTTACACCAAGTAAGCGGTGCGGGCGGTGATTTTCAAATCTGTGCGCGAAGGGGCTTGCGCACAGTGACCCGCCTTCGCGTAGTCTGGCGGTCATGAGCGCATTGCAACGCACCCCGCTGCGGGATTTTCACGCGGCCCACGGAGCCCGGCTGGTTGATTTCGCAGGCTGGGAGATGCCGGTGCAATACCGGTCCATTCTTGAGGAGCACAAGGCCGTGCGGCGCGCCGCCGGTTTGTTCGACGTGAGCCACATGGGCGAGGTTGATGTGCGCGGCCCCGAGGCCGGCAAGTTTCTGAATCACCTCGTCACAAACGACGTCTCCAAGCTCTTCCCCGGCCGGGTGCTTTATTCGCCGATGTGTTATTCGAACGGCGGGGTGGTGGATGACCTGCTCGTTTATATGCGCGGTCCCGAGGACTACTTCCTCTGTATCAACGCGGGCAACATCGCCAAGGACATCGCCTGGCTCCACGAGCAGGCCAAGGGCTTTGCGGTCACCGTGACCGACCGTTCCGACGACTACGCGCTACTGGCGATTCAAGGTCCGAAAGCCGCCGCCATCGTGCAGTCCCTCACCGGCGCCAAGCTCGACCTCATCAAGTATTACCACTTTGCCGAGGGCACCGTGGCCGGCGTCCACTGCATCATCAGCCGCACCGGCTACACTGGCGAGGACGGCTTTGAGCTGTATCATGCCAAGGGCGACGCCGTCGGCCTTGCCGAGGCTTTGCTGAAGGCCGGTGCGCCGCACGGGCTTGAGTTGGTCGGCCTCGGCGCCCGCGACAGCCTCCGCCTCGAAGCCGGCTATCCGCTCTACGGACACGAGATCACCGCCGACATCTCGCCGCTCACCGCAGGCCTGGGTTGGACGGTCAAACTCGACAAGGCGGACTTCAACGGCCACGCCGCCCTTGTTGCCGAAAAGAAAAACGGCGCACCCAACAAGGTCGTGTTCTTCAAGACCGGCGACCGCCGCATCGTGCGCGCCGACACTCCCGTGCTCGACGCTTTGGGTGCGCAGGTCGGGCGCGTGCTCTCGGGCACGTTGTTGCCCATCATCAACGAGGCGATCGGCTCGGCCCTCGTCACCACCGCGTCGTCTGCGTCGCCGCTTGCGGTGGACATCCGCGGCACGTTGATCCAGTTGCAACTCGTCAAACCTCCCTTTGTTGAACTAAAGAAATCCTCATGAGCAACGTTCCTTCCGATCTCCGTTACGCCAAGTCCCACGAATGGCTGAAGCCCGCCGGCGACGGCACGGCTTTGGTCGGCATCACCGACTATGCCCAGAACAGCCTCGGTGACATCACCTACGTCCAGTTGCCCAAGGTCGGCGCGACGTTTGCCGCCGGCCAGACCTTCGGCGTCGTCGAGTCGGTCAAGGCCGCCTCCGATCTTTATCTGCCGGTCGCCGGCACGGTCGTGGAGGTCAACACCGCGCTGGATGCCGCGCCGGAAACCGTGAATCAAGCCCCCTACGAGGGCGGCTGGATTCTTAAGATCAAGCTGGCGGACTCTGAGGCGGTCTCGACGCTCCTCGACGCCGCGGCTTACGAGAAGCTGATCGGATAAGATTATCGAAGGCGGCAGAGGGAAATCCATGCCGGTTTTTATTTCACAGCTTCGGACTCAGGCCTTGGCGTTTTTTTTCGCCGGACGTTTTTTGGGGAGGCGCTCGATGTTGAGGTAAGTCTTCGAGCGCATTTGCTCCTCGTAGAACTCGACGAGGCGGACGCCTTCGCGGGGTTTGACGAGGTCTTTCTTGGTGGCGGCGTCGATCTGCGCCTTCATCTTGCGGCAGAGTTCTTCCCACTGGTATTGCACGCCGTCGATCACGTCGCGGATGCGGCTGCCGGCGAGGGTTTCCTCGATGTAGAAGCCGTTGGGTTCGTCGGGTTCGAGGAAGACGTGGACCTCGTTCACGCGGCCGAAGAGGTTGTGGAGGTCACCCATGATGTCCTGGTAGGCGCCGGTGAGAAACACGCCGAGGTAGTAGGGCTTGCCGTTGAGCGGGTGGAGCGTGAGGTAGTCCTTCGTGTCCTGGAGGTCGATGAACGTGCTGATCTTGCCGTCGGAGTCGCAGGTGATGTCCACGAGCACCGCGTTGACGGTGGGCTTTTCCTTGAGGCGGTGGAGCGGGGCGATGGGGAAGAGCTGCTTGAGCGCCCAGTGGTCGAGGAGAGACTGGAAGACGGAGAAGTTGCAGACGTATTGGTCGGCGAGAAGGGCGGCGAGGCCGCGGAGTTCCTCGGGGACGTAGCCGGTGTCACGGGTTTCCTTGGCGATCTGTTCGCAGACCTGCCAGAAAAGCGATTCGGCGGCGGCGCGGTTTTCGAGGTTGAGGTAGCCGAGATTGAAGAGGGAGAACGATTCTTCCTTTTTCTGGATGGCGTCGTGGAAACGCTCGAGCTTGCCGAGCTTGGCCTTGTTCTTGAGGAGGAGTTCGAGGTCGGTGACGACCTTGTGTTTTTCCTTGGGCTGGTGCTGCACGCCGAGGGTTTCGCGCTTGTTGATGCGCTCGAAAACTTCCACGACGAGCATGGAGTGGGGGGCGACGACCGCGCGGCCGGACTCGGTGACGATGTCGGGAACTTTAACGCCCGAGGCGGTGCAAATTTCGCGGATATTGAACACGACGTCGCGGGCGTATTCGCCGAGCGTGTAATTCATGGACGACTCGAAGTTCGTACGGGAGCCGTCGTAATCGACGCCGAGACCGCCGCCGACATCGAGGTAACCCATCGGGAAACCCATTTTGGCGAGTTGGC
>JANYJB010000018.1 GCA_025361935.1 Verrucomicrobiota bacterium | reverse complement strand
GGCGCCCGCGCGGTATCGACACCGCGCGGGCGCGTTCATTAGCGTTCATTTCCTTTGATTATGAATTCCTCACGGCTCCTGCTTGCGCTTCTCATCGCGTTTTCCCTTTCGCCCGCGCACGCCGCAGCGGACAAGCCGCTGGAGGTCACGCTCGTCGCCACCACGCAATACGCGACGCACGACTTCTACACCCACACGACGGACTACACGGGACCGGTTTTTCAAAACGTCACGCAGGTTTTTCCCGGCCAGACCGTCGCCCTCGTCGTGCTGGCCAAAAACTACGAGGTCAACGCGGCGAATCGCGCCGCCGTCCTCTACGATCTCGACATCACCTACCCGGACGGACGCACGCAGCAGGCCGGCAAAGACCTCCGTCTCAGTATCGGTCCCGTGCCCGATCCAAACCTTTTCGCCTACGCCAGCCAGACCGCGTCGTTCAGCACCGATCCCGGAGATCCGATCGGCAACTACACCTTCACCGTGTCGGTTCACGACCGCGTGTCGGGCGGCGCCACGGTTCGCAAAACCAGGACGGTGCAGGTCATGCCCTACGTCGAACCCGTCCTGCCCGCCGATTTCAAACCCGGCGCATGGATGACCTCGTATTACCTCAACCCAACGCCCGCCCTGGCGTTGCCCGCTCTTTTCAAAATCTCCGCCATTCTCCCGAAAAACAACACCGACGCCTGGCCCCCCGTCCTCGGATTTTACGAGGAGTTGCTCAAGGCGAACCCCTGGCTGACGCCGGTTTTTCTGGAGAGACTCAAAAACGCCAACGAAACCGATCGCACCCTGCTCCTCTTCATCCTCGGCTACGCGTGGCGGCATGATTCGACCTTCGCCGGCCTGAGCAAGGGCCCGTGGCCCGATGCCGATAGCGGCGAACTGAATGATCCCATGCAGGTTGACCTGCTCTGGGGACGGTTTTTAGCGACCGGCGCCTTTGCGCCGGTCGAGCGCATCGCCTCCGCGCTGCACATGCACCGCTTTCTCGGGGCGCTCGACCGTCTGAAAGCCTCCAACCCGACAGCAACGGCCCCCACGCCCGAAGTCATGCGGGAGCTCGTGCTCAAGTCCGCCCAGTGGTCACTCGGCCGCAACATCCGCAGCCACTCCCTCGTGCTTCGTTATTGCGCGTGGATGCTCGCGCAGAAAAACCCCGACCTCACCTTCAACGCCCTCCTCGCCGCCGCCCTTCCCGAAAAGACTCCGCCCGCTCCGGCCGAAACGCCCTCGGTCTTTTTCCCGCCGGTCGGCGGCGCCGCCAAGCCAGCCGCACCCTGAACGGCACGATCAAAGAAAGTCCATCTCGTGCCTGAAAATGTCGGGGGCGACCGACTGGCCGCCTGCCTGCGTCGCCCCGATCAGGAGATAAATCACCGCCGTCAACGTGTTCGCCGCAGCCTGCTCGGTGTAGTGCGTTTCGTAGCACCGGCGGGCATTCGCGCCGAAGGCGGCGCGCCCGGCGGGCGACTCGCGTAACCAGCCGTTGAAAAGCGCCGTATAACCCGCCTCCGAATCCTCCGCCGCCAAACCCACCGAGTGGCCGAGCACCTCACGCCACAGGTTCAGCCCCCTCGCGATCAACACCGGCTTTCCGGCGGCCAACGCTTCCGCCACCGCCCGCCCGGAGTTTTCCGCCTGCGCAGGCTGCACCAAGGCTTTGGAAGCTTGCAGCAACGACCGCCGCTCCGAGGCGCCCGGGGTGCCTACTCCATGCACGATGCCGCCCAATCCATGCCGCTCCACGGCGCGGCGGAGAGCGTCCGCCGCGCCGGCGTCATCAAACCCCGCGAGCACCAGTCGCATCGAATCGCGGTTCCATAGGCCGGCCTCCGCCAACGTGCGCACCGCGCGCAGAAGCGCATCGGGAATCAAATCCGCCCCCGGCGCCAGCACGCTGAAAACACGCTTCCCCGCCCACTCGGGATGCGCCGCTGGAAAACCGGCTCCGCCCTGAGTATTATGGCCGGGAAGAACATCCGCAACGCCGCATGTCAGCACGAACTCGTGGCAATCGTAGGGCCAGAAACACCCGCGCACCTCGCGCTTGGCTTCCTCGCTGGAAAAGAAAACCGCGTGGGCATCGCGAAACAGCGGATACCCGGCCAGCGGCCAGAAAAGCCTTTGCTTGGTTTTCGCCCATTCACGGGGAACCCCCTTGGAAAAACCAAGGTAGCGCGGGGCAAAAACAAAATAAGGGACGCCCGTCTCGCGCAGCACCCGCCATGCACGGTAGGCGTTGCGCCCCTCCGCGCCGCCGACCAGCACACAGTCATAATCCCGTGCATGCTCACGCAGCCACAGCATGAATCGTTGCGTGGCTTCCCCGCGCGCGCAGCCCGCGCCGACTTCGTGAACCACTCCGGGAAACTGCCGCCGCCATGCCGCGTCCCCGCAGGCGAACGCGAGCACCTCGATGCGGTGCTTGAGATAACGGCAGACCGCCGACAGCAGCCGGACGTTCTCCATCGCCCCGCCCTCGCCGGGATCAACCGTGTAAAGCGCGTGGAGTATCCGCAGGGGCATCGGATTTGTGGGTTGCGGCGCAGGTCGGACAGAGGGAATAAAGCTGTTTCGGCTGCTGGTGGAACTCCGAGGCTTTGCGCCAGCCGGACTGATTCACCGTGATGCAGCCGCAGCCGGGACAGACCGAAAGCAGGCGCTCCAGCATGGCCAGCCGCCGCCGGTGCGCCTCGAGGGTTCTCTTGTAAACAAAGACCGCGGACACCGCCATGGCATAGGTGAAAAAGCGGATCGCGGCATTCTCATATAGCAGCCACATCTGCGAAAAACGGTGCCCGTTGTAATAATCCCCCAGCGCCCACAGGGACATGCATAGAAAAGCAAAGAATATCCCCCACCAGAACCCCAGTTGCCAGGCTGCGTAGCCCGCAAGAACGATGTAAAGCGGACCGATGTTGACCTCGTAGCTCGTCAGGCAATCAAACGTGAAAATAGCCCCCAGCAACAGGGTGATCTGAACGAAATGCCGCAGGAGGGGGGTTGATTTGATCACGGTAAAACTCGCCACGATTGATTGGAAGGAAACGGGAAATGATCAAGCCGGGTCTCGCCCGGCGCTCATTCCTCGGTGTTCCGTTTTCTCAACGCATCATCAAAAACCGCCATCAGGCCGTCAACCATGCGCACCGCAGAGAACGGCTCGAACGCGGAATGGTCGAAGGAAACGTATTGGTCGCATCCACCCTCGACGAACCACCGGCGTTGGATTTCATCGGCAAGCGTCGTGATATCCTCCGGACCCGAAAAACCATACGCGACCCCCGCCCCCACCTTCAGCGCGAATCGCAATACCGGGCTGTCACGATGGAAAATCATGAGCATCGGCCGCCGGGCCAGCACGTAGGGGAAAAACTTGGACGCACTGTAAGTCGGGTCGTTCGAGCCCACCGCGACCAAGGCGCTGGAGTTTCGCAGATAATAAAGGGAATCGAAATACGGCACGCGGTAACGGTGCTCCTTCACATATTCAAGGACGCCTTCCGTCTTCGCGATCGGCACGACCCAGTCGCGCCCCAACGGCGGCGGAGAATAGTCGGTGCCGATAAAGTGAAACCTCACCTTGGCCGCCTGCTCCGGATTGGTTTCCCTGAACCGCTTGAATGCGCGGAAAAGCACCGTGAGCGCAAACGTCATGTCAGGTCCGCAGCGCCCCGCATAAACATGATGAAAGCAGCCGTCCTTGAAATCGATCAGCGGCTTGACCGGCTGGTATTGCCCCAGCGCGTCGAAATCCGCCTGCGATGCCCCGAACGGCAGCAGCTTGACCCGGTTCGCCATGAACCACGGATAATGATCCGCCAGCATCGCCCCGTAGGAATGCGACACCGAGATAATGCCCGCCGCCTCGCGCAAGGCGACCGGTTCGATCCGCGCCGCCTGCCACTGGCTTAGCGCAAACTTGATCCGCCCGCCTGGGGGACGCACACCCGTGAGCTGGTAGTAGTCGTTGATCCACGGATCCTGATAATCGAGCACGAAGGGCACCCCGAATTTCTTCAACCAGCGCGGTCCGAGTTTAAACGCGGTGAACTGCGTTGTGCTGATAAAAACCAGATCAAACTTCTCGTTTTTCAACAACTGGTCGCCCGCGTGCGTCAACGCCCGCCCGCAGCGCCACCACAAGTTGCCGATGCCCGCCCACCGGGTGAACCGCGACGGCACTCCCGTAACTCGGATGATCCGAATGTCTGCGGGATAAGTGTCCTCGAGGTGCTTGTCCATGACCCCGCCCTCGATCGACTCCGGCGACACCGCCAGAACAGTGGGCTCCCACCCGCGCTCTTTCAAGTAAGGCAGCGCCAGCCGCACCCGCTGCATATCAGGAGCGTTGATCGGCGGGAAATGCGGCGAAATGATCAGTAGCTTTTTCATGGATGAACGTGCTGGGCGCGGCTGTCACTCAATGCACGGCACACCTTCAAATCGAGCCTAACCCGCCGCCAACCAACAACAATATCCCGCATCGCCGGACGCACAAAACACACTTAGCTGATTGCCTTACAACGATTGCCCGCGACAATCCGACCGTTAAAAAACACTCCATGCCATCCACTTCATCGCACGTCTGGAAATTCTTTCGTATCGGCGGCCTCGATCAGGCGGCCATTGAAACCGGCGCCGATCTCCTCGCCCTCAAACACCTCGACCAGAAACTCTGGGTCGCCCTCTCCTGCCCCGTCAAAGGCCTCGAACTCGACGAGAAAACTCTCGCGCTGATCGACACCGACAAGGACGGTCGCATCCGCGCCCCCGAGCTTCTCGCCGCCATCGACTGGGCCGCTCCCCACCTCGCCGACGTCGGCGCCCTCCTCAAGGGCCGCGACGCCCTCGCCCTCAGCGCCTTCAACACCGCCACGCCCGAGGGCAAGGCCGTCCTCACCTCCGCCCGCCGCATCCTCGCCAGCCTCGGCAAACCCGACGCCACCGAAATCTCCCTCGCGGAGGCCATCGACACCGTCCGCCTTTTCTCGACCACCAAGTTCAACGGCGACGGCATCATCACGCCCGACTCCGCACCCGACGAAACCCTCAAGCTCCTCATTGCCGACATCGTTTCCTCCCTCGGCGGCCTCACCGACCGCAGCGGCGGAAGCGGCATCGACCAGGGCCGCATCGACTCGTTTTTCGCCGACGCCACCGCCTTCGCCGCTTGGAGTGACAAGGGCTCCTCGCCCGACGTGCTCATCCTCGGCACCGGCACCGCCGCCGCTCTCGCCGCCGTGCAAGCCGTGCGCGCCAAAGCGGACGATTATTTCTCCCGCACCCGCCTCGCCGCCTACGACGCCCGCGCCCTCGCCGCCCTCAACCGCTCCGAAAACGACTACCTCGCCCTCGCCGCGCAAGACATGTCCATCACCGCGCAGGAAGTCGCCGGCTTCCCCCTCGCCCGCATCGCCGCCGGCCAGCCCCTCCCGCTCCTCACCGCCGTCAATCCCGCCTGGGCCGACGCCCTCGCCGCTCTCCACCGCGACGCTGTCACGCCCGTCTTCGGTGCGGCCAAGACCACGCTCTCCGAAACCGAGTGGAACGCCCTCAAGTCCAAGGTCTCCGCCTACGAGACCTGGACCGCCGCGAAAGCCGGCGCCTCCGTCGAGAAACTCGGCCTCGATCGCGTGAACGCCATTCTCGCCGCCGCCTCGACGCTCCAACCAGCCCTCACCGCCCTCGTCGCGCAAGACAAGTCCCTCGACCCCGAGTTCACCGCCATCTCCTCGGTCGAAAAACTTCTCCGCTTCGCCCGCGACTTCCGCGCGTTGCTGAACAACTTCGTCAACTTCTTCGATTTCTACTCGCCCGAGCAGCCCGCGATTTTCCAGGCCGGCACGCTCTACCTGGACAGCCGCAGCACCGAGTTTTGCATCAAGGTCGCCGCCCCCAGCCCGCTCGCGGCCATGAGCAAGGCCTACATCGCCTACTGCGACTGCAAACGCATCGGCGGCGAGACCATGAAGATCGCCGCCTGCTTCACCCAGGGCGACAGCGACTACCTCTTCGTCGGTCGCAACGGCGTCTTCTACGACCGCCAGGGCCAGGACTGGGACGCCACCATCACCAGCATCGCCGACAACCCCATCAGCATCCGCCAGGCGTTCTGGTCTCCGTATAAAAAGTTTGTCCGCCTCATCGAGGAACAAGTCGCCAAACGCGCCGCCGCCGCCGATGCCGATGCCAACACCAAACTCGCCACCGTCGCGGACACCACCGTAAACGCGGACAAGAAGGGCAAGCCCGAGACCAAGAAAATCGACATCGGCACCGTCGCCGCATTGGGCGTCGCCGTCGGCGCCATTGGCGGCGCCCTCGGAGCCGTCGCCACCAATCTGGCCAAGCTCAGCCCGCTGCAGCTTCCGCTCGTGATCGTCGGCCTCATGGCGGCCATTTCCCTGCCCTCGATGCTCATCGCCTGGCTCAAGCTCCGCCAGCGCAACCTCGGCCCGATCCTAGAAGGCAACGGCTGGGCCATCAACGGCCGCGTGAAGATCAACATCCCCTTCGGCACCAAGCTCACCGAGCGCGCCATCCTGCCCGCCAACGCCAAGCGTGACCTCACTGATCCCTACGAGGACAAGGAAGCCGCCCGCCGCCGCAAACTCATCACCACCCTCGTCGTCGTTCTGGCCATCACCGCCGGCTACATCCGCTGGGATCACAACCGTCACGGCTACTACTTCTGGGCCTCCGAGGAAACCAAGGCCGAAGTCGCCGCGACCAAAGCCAAGCTCGCCGCCGATAAAGCCGCCCTCGACGCCAAGGCAAAAGCCGACACCCCTGCCGTGCCGCCTGCGAAATAACGCTAGCCGTTCATCCGCCAGATCTCGAAGTTCAGCGCCGAGGCAAACGTTACCCACGCGACGTAGGGCGCCCAGAGACTGGCGGCAATGCGATCGATCCGGCCCAGCCTGATTTGCAGCCACACGAGCGCGCCCCACAGCAGCACCACGTCCACAAGGGCCGCCCCCGGCGAGCGCAGCCCAAAAAACAACACCGACCACAGGCAATTAAGCCCGAGCTGCACGCCGTAGCCGACTAACACCGCGCGAACCGCCGGATTAGTCTCGCGCAACCGCCACACGCGCCACGCCGCCGCCGCCATCATCAAATAAAGCGCGGTCCAGGCTGGTCCGAACAGCCAGTTCGGCGGATTCCACGCGGGTTTGACGAGCGCGTGATACCAAGTTCCCACACTAAACGCCGTCACCGCCCCGCCGATGGCCGAGACTGCGACGGAGAGTAGCAAAAACCCACCGAGCGCGGGCCACTGACGGGCCTTCATTTCCTCGCGGCCAGCAACGCCGCCAGCGCGGCCTCGTCCACCGTGCCCTGCACGGCGTGGAGGTGGTGGAGCACCGCCATGCGGTCCTCGGGACCGGCGGTGGAGATGTCCAGCATCCAGTCCTCGGTCTTGGCGGCGGCGACGATGACCTCGTCGGCCCAGGCGATCACCTCGGCGGCGGTGACGAAACCCTCGGTGAGGCCTCGGATATAAAACTCAGCAAGCGTGCGCAGATTGGGCGTGGTGGACATGAAGCGAAGTGTCCGCATGGCTCACGCACACGGCGAGCCGGAATTTATCGCGCCACACACTTCATGCTCTGTTTTGAGTTTCACTGAACCGAGAATCGCGCCAGTCTGCCGCCTGAAACGACGCCTTCCCAACATACCCCACGCTCACACCATGAGTCAGATCGAAGACGGCGCGGTCAAAGCCATGCCACCCTGCCGTAAAAAAGCCCCTTAAATGAAATCATTTCCATTTCTTGCAGTTTTTATCTGCTTATTTCTTCCCTTGATCCAGGCCGCCGACAAGGCACCGCAAACCGCGAAACTTGTTACCATCATGCCGCTCGGCGACTCGATCACCGAGGGCGGCGACACGTTTATCGTCTATCGTTATCCGCTCATGGAAAAACTCCGCGCGGCCGGCTACAACGTCGCCTACGTCGGCTCCAAGGCCACGCATTCGGTCAGCGGCTCGCCGCTCGGCGTGCTGCCTCACGAGGGCTACGCCGGACAAAACGTGGCCTTCCTCCGCGCCCGGTTTGAGGCGCTCTACCGCAAAAACCCGGCCGACATCATCCTCATTCACGCCGGGCATAATCATTTCGCCGCAGAGCGGCCGATTCCCGGCATGATCGATGACACCCGGGCCATCATCACGAATGCTCGTGCGATCAATCCGCAGGTTGTCATCCTCCTCGCGCAGGTCATCACCAGCGGCAAACTGCCCAAATACTCCTACATCCCCGCCTACAACAAAGCGGTGGCCGGACTTGCTGCCGAACTCAATCTCGCCGCCTCGCCGGTCATCTCCGTGGACCAGGCAACCGGCTTCGATTGGAGGACGGACACTGTCGGCGACCAAGTCCACCCCAACGCCCAGGGCGCCGAAAAAATGGCCGTCCGCTGGTTCGACGCCCTCAAGAAAATCCTGCCTCCGCCAACCGGCGTCAGGCGCGAGTGACGCGCCTTCTCTCCAGTTGAGAGTGAACGTTCCGCCAATGCGGCAGATACGCGCTTAACATCGCGTGAAACACCTTGCCGTGGTTGGGATGGCGGAGATGCAGGAGTTCATGGGCGATCACGTAGTCCTGCTGACGCGGTGGCAACTCCAGCAGATCACGGGCAAAACACACCCGTCCCCGCGTCGAGCACGAGGCCCATTTTCGGGTCATCCGCATGACCACGATTTGACGGGGCTGCGCCTGCAACCGCCTCGACCATTGCGCAACCCGGTGCCGGAACTCCTCCATCGGAGAAAGCAACACCCGCTTCATGACGACGGCCTCGCCCGCATGACCTTCTCCGCCAAGGCGATCATTCTGGCTCCGTTCACCACCTTGAGCAGCACCTTGTAAATCTCCGCCTTGAGCTGGCGAAGTTCGTCCGCATTGGCATCGGCGTTGGGAAAACGCCGGTAAGCCTCTTCGATTTCCAGAGCCAGTGCCCGCGCCTTGGCCTCGTCGTAGCCTTCTCTCTTGAGTTCCCAAAATACGCCAAATGCCCCGGCCTCCAGTCCGCTCGCTTTCCGCGCCTGCTCCGCCTCCAACCGCTCGCCCATCAACGCCTCCAGTTGCTCCAGCGCCTGCTGCGTCGAGGCCTGCCGCTCGTCCAATGCCTCCATCACCCCCGCCGCGCGCTCCGCGATGGAGATGAGATGAGGCTCCGGCTTTTCGTTTTCATCCTTTTGCAGGCTGCGGATGAGATTGATCACCTTTTCCTCGTCCGGACCTTTGCGCGCACGCAACGCCGCCAGTGCGGCTTCGTCGAACTCCACCGTCTTCGTCAGCCGGTCGAGCCCGTGCGCCACCGCGTTTTTCTCTACCAGCGCCGCCGTCTTGTTGGCCAGTTCACCGATGAAGCTCGTGGTCTTTCCATAGGCCGCCTGCATCATCGCATAGAGGTCGGCGAGGCGGTTGTAGTGCTCGATGTCGTCCACCAGCGCCGGATCGGGCGACAGGATTTCGTAGAGCGTTTCGATCTCCTTGAACAACTCGGCAAACACCTCGCGCGCTTCCTTACGAAACAGCGTTTCGTAGAGCATCTTTTCGAGCTGCGCGTCACGGTCCTTGCCGGTCGCTTTAGGCAAGTAGCGTTTGGCAGGACCGTCCATCAGCTCGCGAAAACGTCCCAGCAACACGTCGAGACCCTCGATCACGCCGGTGTAATCCTCGGAGTCGAAAGCCAGCGCCTTCTTCAGATCCTTGAGGATGCCCACGAAGTCGATGATGAGGCCGCACGGTTTCTCCACGCCGCGCTCATCCTCGTAGGGCCGGTTCACGCGGGCGACCGCCTGCAGGAGCACGTGGTCGCGCATCGGCTTGTCGAGATACATGCAGTAGAGAATCGGCGCATCGTAACCCGTGAGCAGCTTGTCCGTAACAATCAGGATCTTCGGCTCGGTGCCCGGCTTGGGGAACGTCTTGCGCACCGCCTTCTCCGCCACCTCGTCGAGTTGCAATTCGGCCACCAACGGACGCTCCACCGTGTCATTGGGGCTTTTTGTATAAACCACCTGCGACCACTCGGACGGCAGGTGCTGGTCGAGCGCCTGCTTGTATTTGGCGCACGCCTCGCGGTCCACCGCCACGAGAAACGCTTTGTAGCCGAGCGGCTCCACGTTTTCCTTAAAATGGCCCGCCACGAACGCCGCCACCTTGGCGACGCGGTGGTCGGCCTTGAGGAACGCTTTGAGGTTCACCGCCCGGTCGAGCGCCTTGTTCAGATCGTCGATGTCGGACACGCCCTCGGTCTCGGCCAGCGCGAGAAATTCCGACTCCAGCAAGCCTTCGTCGAGCGTGAGTTCGCTCGGCGCGAGGCTGTGACGCAGCTTGAGCGTCGTGCGGTCGCGGATAGATTCGGCGATGGGGTATTTGTCGAGGTAGCCGTCGGTATCCTGCAAGCCGAAGGTCTTGAACGTGCCCTCGCCCTTCTCCGTCTTGGCGATGGGCGTGCCCGTGAAGCCGATGAACGTCGCCGCCGGCAGCGCGCCCATGAGGTAATTGCCGAGGTCGCCACCCGTCGAACGATGCGCCTCGTCGATCAGCACGAAAAAATCCTTCCGCGTGGTGATGCGCGCCGGCATCCCGTCGAACTTGTGGATCATCGTGATGATAAGCCCGCGAAAATCCGCCGTCAGCAGCTCCTGCAACCGGCTGCGCCGATACGCCTTCTCCACCGCGATGCCCGCCTGGCTGATCTCCCCCAGCAACCGGTCCACCCAGCCTGCCAGCTGCCCTTCGAGTTCGTTGCGATCCACCACCAGCAACACCGTCGGCGCCGTGTCGGCCCCCTGCCCCGCCAGCAACAACCGCGCCGCCGTGATCATCGTGAACGTCTTGCCCGATCCCTGCGTATGCCACACCAGCCCGCGCGTCTTCTGCGGATCGCGGCAGCGGGCGACCACCTTCTCGACCGCCCGGGTCTGGTGCTGGCGCAGGACGGTTTTCTTGAGTTCGTCGTCCTTCGTATAAAATAAGATCCACTCTCGCAGCAGCGTGAGAAACCGTTCGCGGTCGAAAAACGTCCGCACGTGCTCCCCGTAGCTCGTCGGCCGCGCGCCCGCGCCGTCCTCGGCGGCCAGCGGGAGGTTTTCGGGCTTCGCTTCGCCGTCACTGGTGACCATCGCCGCGCCCGCCGGCTGCGCATACCCCGCCGCCTTCGCCGTCACGAAGTCCTGTTTCCAGTTGAAAACGCCCTTGCGCTCGGTGTTCCAGGTGACGCCGTAGAAATACTCGATCAGGTGCGTGAGGTTGAACACCTGCGGCGCCACCAGCATCTCGGGCGTCTCCTTCTCGTAGCGGCGCAGTTGCACGAGCGCCTTCTCCATCGCACCCTTGAGCTTGGGATTCTTGCACTCCACCAGCGCCACCGGCACGCCGTTGATGAGGAAAACGATGTCGGGACGGTTGCCCTTTTTCCACTGCTGGCGAAACGCCCATTCGACCGTGACCTGAAACACGTTGCGCGTGGCATCGAGCGGCGCGCCAAAGTCAATCAGCCGCACGTTGCGCGAGCGTTTTTCCGATGCGACGAAGGTCGTGCGCTGCCCGCGCAGCCATTCGAGAAGCTGCTTGTTGCCCTCGATGGTCGGCGGCGCGGCCTCGATTTCGGCGATGACCGACGCAACGTTCTCGGCGGTGACGACGCCCGGGTTGAGCCGCAGGAGCGCCGCTCGCAGTTCGTCATGAAAAAACAGCCCGCCCTCGCCGCCGCGACGCACGAGCGCCTCGGCCTCGGACACAAACGCCCACCCCGCGTCCACCGCATGGCGGACGAGTGGGAACTGCACCGTGGCGGCTTCGAGGGCGAGGTTGGTCATGGCAATGCGTTTCAATCGTTGCCGCCGCCCTCGGGCAGGTGCGGCGTTGTCCCCGGCAGTTTCTTCTCCTCCGACTTCAACCGGCGTTCGACCTTCTTTAAATCCTCGGCGGCCGGCAGCGACTCGGGGGCAATGTTTCGGTCGGTCAAAATCTTCCGCACATCGATGTTGTTCTTCACATGCTCGCGCGTGATCTGCGGCTCACCTCGCAGGTCGCTCTGCTGGATTTGGGTGTGGGTGATCTCGTTGGCGAAATCCTTCGCCTTGATGGTGATCGTCGGCAGGAAATCGGCCAGCGGACGGTTTTCCGGCACGCCCAGCTTGCCCTTCATATCCTCCGTCGTCCTCCCGCCAAAGAGCGCCGCGTCGCCCTTGCTGCGGATGCGGGCGAAACCCTGACCGTCGATCCCTCGTTCGTAGAGCACGCCCGAAAGCTGTTTTTCGGACAACTTGAGCTTTTCTCGGGCCTGCAACCGCTCCCACTCGGCCAACCGCTGCTCGATGACCTCGGCCTTGCGCGTTTGCGCGGCGAAGTAACTCATCGCAAAGGCGATTTCCGTTTTCTTCGAATCCCCATTCTGGGCAACGAGATAGGCTGCGTAGCGCGTAAGAGCTATATCGACCACCTCGCGCTGGGCTCCGGAGCCGACATCGACCATTTTGCTGACGTCAGCAAAATGGTCGGCGATCTTCTGCCCGGCGTTGGTGCAGGCGACCTTGGCCTTGTCGATGACCTGCTCAAAGTTGCGCCACTGGGTGTAGCCGAGGAGTTCCTGGAGTTCACGGGCAAGCCAGTAGGCGACGCCGTCCTTTTGATGGGCGCAGGCCTCAAACCGTTCGTGAAGGTGAGTAATGAGTTCTTTTTTCATAAAATAAATACGCAGCGATTCATGCGAAAATGGACTCTCCGAACCGGGCGATTTCGACGCCGCTTACGGCATCGCCGTATTTCGTGGCTTGTGCGAAATCGCACATCGTGCGAAATTCTTTCCGCAGGTAAGCGCAAGCGGCATACAGGCCCTCCGCAAGGACGGCAGCCCGCAAGGGTGAGATCTTGGAGCTTGGGACCTGCACAAATTTCAACCCATTTTTCATCCTGACGTTCTCATGCGCCTGACGACCTCCGACCTTCCCCGCGTCATTCGCTTCGGTGCCCATAACACGCGCCGAAACCTTCCGGCTGCGTCCGCGTCGAAGCGTGGCGAAAGCAACTTTCTTGCCCGGTTCGAACGCGCCTACTTCGCGCAGGAAACGGGTCTTGCCGGTCACGAGTTCGCTGCCGGCCGGGAATTTGGCTTGGATGGCTATGGGCGTGCCGATGTCCTTTGGATTGCTTGGAAAAAAACGCCCGATTCGAGCGATTTTTCGGCATTGGCCTTGAGCAAGCGAATACATGTAACCGCAGTTGAGGCGAAGTTGAAGGACTGGAGAAAAGGCCTGCAGCAGGCGTCCCGCTATCGCTACTTTGCAAACCGGGCGTTGCTCGTATTGCCGCCCGACACCGCGCGTATCGCATTCGGTTATCTTGAGATATTTCGCAGTCTCAACGTAGGCCTGTGGGAATTTGACGCCGCAACCGAGCGGCTCATCAAACATACCACGCCCCGCGTTCGCCGTCCGCTGAACGAACGTGCCCGCGAAAAGGCGATAGAGATTATTCATCGCCACCTAGATCTCGGCTAGTTCTGCGAACTTATTGAGTTCGTAGCGAATCGGTTCGATGTGAGCGTCGCTGGATCTATCGCGAAGGGTGTATCCTCGACCTGTGATTCGCCCGTAGAGATCCTGTGCGTCGTTCAGCGCCGAGTGGCAATTTGTCAGAGCGTCTTCCACACTTCCTGAAGCACATTGGCTGATCATTAGCCGGAGAGCATCCCAGTTTTGAAGTGCTTCGTGAGCTGCCTCAGCCGGTTCAGAGCCTTCGGCCTTGTCGAAGTAGGCATCGGTGGGAAGGCCGTTTAGCACCTCGGGGAATGTATCGCGCAAATCGTGGAACTCCGTGTAGCGAATGCTTCGGAGTAGGACTTTGCTCGTGTAGCGAGGCACGGCGCGACGCGCAAATTGATCAACCGCCGGCTCGAATTTTTTCAGGGAAAACGCCTTCAGGGTATTAAACCAACCACTGGCTACTGCATCACAGCCCACCGCTCCGATGTAGGGCGAAATCCCATCGGTATAGCCATTGATTAATTTGAATCCGTTTATCTTCAGCGTATGATTGATTAGCATCCAGCGCGACAAGACATCCTGTTCGGTGAGGCTTACCGGGATCGCTTGGTCTGGCCGCTCAAGCAAAAGATAGAAGCCCAGGGGGGGGGACTCCATTTCCGTGATTTCCTGCAGGAAATTCTGTAGTTCCACTCGATCACCAAGCGCAGCCGTGGACACCGCGAGGGTTGCATAGATGGGTTTTCCCGGCGCGATTTTTTGGGCGACAATCGCCGTGTTGCGGATGAAATCTTTGGCGATGGTTCCCTCGACTGAATCGAAGGATCGGCGTATCACAATATTGGGCGCGATAATCGCCGTAAGCGGAAGCGGTGCTTGAAACGCGATGCAGGCTTCGAGGTCTGCTTGCACATTCACCTCGCGCTCAAGCTCGGCGCGACGCCTGGCCCGGAAGTATGGATAGCCATCCTCCTCGCTGAGTAACCAGCCAAGCCGGGCGCCGGGCTGCGTGGCGATCAAGCACGCGTAATATTGTGGGTCGAGAAACCGGTCGGACCGGGGGGCTTGCCCGCGTAGCATTTCATCCAGTCGGGATGGATCTGTATCTTTGGCGCTATAAATGACTCCATCAATCAGGCCGTCCGCCAAGCCTTGGGTGATGCGTTTGCCAGGCTGAAAACCGTGCTGGGCGTAGAGTTTCATGGTCAGGCGAGTTGGTTGAGGATAAGGGTAAAATTACCGGGACGTAACGCGGGCTTCTTTTTTAGAAATTGGTCCACGAGACCGCAGAGTTCCGGCGATAAATCGGATCGTTCAGCGGCTAGGCGGGTGGGCTCTTGGGTGATGATGCGATGGTAGGTTTTGGAAAGACCTTCTCCGTGTTTTGCGAGCGGGTGGACTCCGCCGGTGGCGAAAACGAACGCAGTTACTCCCGCCGCGTATAAATCCGCGCGATAGCTGAGGGTGTCACGGAAATTGGAATCAACCATTTCCGGGGCCATATAGAGCGGAGTGTGGGGAAAATGATCCGCTCGCACGGTAAGGCCGGGCTCGGTAACGTTGTAGGCGATGCCCAAGTCGATCAAAACATAGGGCCTGTCTGGCAATCGGGTGCTGAAAATGTTGGCGGGTTTGATGTCCCGGTGGACGGTTTTATGTTCCGATGCCCACAGCGCTTGAATGCCCAGCACCAGGCAGCGCAGCAGGCTTTTGATCTCGGCCTCGGCGGGTTTCGCACCAGCCCCGAGTTCGATCACGGTTTCCAAGCTGGAGCCGGGCAGGCGTTCTTCTGAATAGGCGAAGCAGGACTCGCCCTCGATCTGCCGGATACTCGGACTGATGGAACCCAAGTGAACAATGAAAGGGGACCGGCAGGAGCCCAGCACCTTGGTCTCTCGCACCAATCGCCCGATCTCCTGCTGGCGAAGAGCGCGCGCCTCATCGGTGCTCTTGTCTTGCGGAATTGGTGCGATCTTAAGCATCTCCTCGCGGCCGGAGCCGGCGATGACGGTGTAAACGTTTTTGTAGCTTCCGGCGTCGATGTGGCGGATGCCGGAAAGCTCGGGGAAAGCGGCGCTAACCGCTGAGTCAGAGAAGCGTTTTGCGGGCATGGATGTGGTTTGGGCTAAAGTGCGGGGCTTGGCGATAAGTTGAAATTCGAAAGGTCGAGGGACTTGACGCGGCGGCGGGCGGTGAGGAGGTCGTGGAGCAAGGTTCGGAAGAGTTCTCGCAGGAGCACCTGCCTCGCCTCGTGGTGCGCGATCTTCGCGTCCAGCGTCGCCAGCAAGGCGGCGATTTCGCGTTGCTCGGCGGGCGGTGGCAGCAGCACGGGAAACGCACGGAGCTTCGTCGTGTTGATGCAGGCGAGGTTTGTCGTCTTGTGCGCGACTGACAGGAAGTAGGCTTTGCCGTAGGGACTCTGTGCGAGGTAGGCGAAGAAACGCGGCTCCAAACGGTCGCGATTGGTTCGGACGGCGAAGACGTGGTTTTGGTGAACACAGCGTTCGATCTGGCCTTCCCAGATGAAGCCACGGCCCAGCTTGTCGAAATCGCCGCCCTCGGTGAGCACCACGTCGCCGACTTGAAGCAGGCACGCCTCTGCATCCTTGGCGGAGACCTGGATGTTTTTCATCTCGCTCAGGTCGAGACGACCGTCCTGCACGTTGGCAACGCGGAGGTAGGGAATCTCGATGTCGTCCGAGCGGTGATTTTTCGAGTTCTTGGCGATGCCGGTTTGGACGTAGGCGCACTCGCTTAGGACGGCTTCGCCCCACGCGGCGGGCACGGTTCCGAAACGGCTTTCGCGGGTGGGCTCGTGGCGGAGGCCGCGGGTGAAGAGCTGGCGGAGGGCGGCTTGCTTGAGTTCGCGCGCCACCCGCACCAGGTCGCCCTCCACCGCCACCGCCGCCTGCACCTTCCCCAACACCGCCGCGATCTTCCGTTGCTCGTCGAGGGGCGGCATTGTGACAGGCACCGAGTATGCCGTTTCGCGATTGAGCCCAGGCACCACGGCGTGCCCGTTCATTTTATCCAGTCCCAAGGTGAGCAGGAGAAAATGCAAAAACCCCCAGTCGTGATTTGCCTTGTTGACGACGTAATAGGTCGTGTCGATTGGCCAATAAGGCTTATCGCTGTAGTTAATCGCGCCGACGGAACCCTTGCGGCCGACAACGATTCCTGGGCCGTCTAGCAACGCTTCATTGTGCCAGCCCACGATGCCGTTTGATCCGTAAACTGGAATAGTCCCGCCTTCGCGATCTGAAGCCTGAAGGCTTTTCCCATACGCCAGATTAACCTCCGCACCCAAGGTGCTTTCACGCCAGTTCATGATTTGGTGAGTTGGGCCAGAGCGGCGGTTACGGATGCGTCAAGCTCGCGAGCCCTGGAGTCTAGGGTCTTCAAATTGGCGATGATGACCTCCAGTTCTCGATCTGTATTAGTTACCTCCGCCGCCACGAAGCGGCTCGGGCTGAGGTTAAAATCGTTGGCGGCGGCTTCGGCGGTGGTGATGGTTTTGACGAAGCCGGGGACGTCGGCGCCGGCGTGGTAGGCGGCGGCGATTTTTTGCACGGCCTCGGGCGGCAGGTAGTTTTTCGGCGTGCCTTTCTTCGCCTCGCCGGCGGCGTTGACGAGGGTGATGCGGCCGCGTCGGTCCTTGGGTTTTCCGCGTCGCAGAAAAATGATCACGCCGGGGGCGGTGGTGTTGTAGAAAAGGTTGTCGGGGAGGAGGACGACGCCGTCGATCAGGTCTTGCTCGACGAACCATTGGCGGAGGGCGCGTTCCTTGTCCTCGTTTTTGCTGCCGGAGCCGCGCGAGACGGCTCCCGTGTCGAGCACGATGGCGGCGCGTCCGCCGTCGGCGAGGCTGGCGGCGGTGTGCTGGAGCCAGGCCCAGTCGCCCTTGCCGGAGGTGTTGCCGCCCTGGCGCTCGAAGCGGTCGAAGCCATCGTGTTCAAACACGTCGGGATCAAAAGTCTGGTTCCACATCGGGTTGGCGATGATGAGGGGGAACTGGCGCAGGCGGGTGCCGCCCTCGGCGCGGAACTTGGGGTTGCGCATGGAGTCGCCGCGCACGATCTCGGCCTGGAGGTCGTGGATGATGACGTTCATCCACGCGATGGCATAGCTGGAGCCTTGCAGCTCCTGGCCGTGGAGGCGGAGGGGGAGTTTTTTGGCGGCGGGGTCGCGTTTTTCCGCGACAAGCTGGAGCTTGATGAGGAGGCCGGCGGAGCCGCAGGCGTAGTCGTAGGCGTCCTCGCGGGGGCGGGGCTGGAGGATCTCGGCCATGAGGAAGCCGACCTCGGTGGGGGTAAAAAACTCTCCCGCGCTCTGGCCGGCGCCCTCGGCGAATTTGCGCAGGAGGTATTCGTAGCAGCGGCCGAGGAAGTCGGGCTCGACGTCTTTGAGACCGAGGCGGTAGCGGGGATCGGAGAGGATCTCGATGACGCCGCGCAGGGCGGAGTCGCTAATCTCGCGCTCGCCGCCGGCGCCGACGTGGTTGAAATCCACCTGGTCGATGATGCCGATGAGCTGGGTGTTCTGGCGGGCGACGGCGCGGGTGGCGGTCGTCACGTGTTCGCCGAGGCTGGCGGGCTTTTTGCCCTCGGGCCAGGCGTGGGGGGCGCGGCCGGAGAGGACGGGCCAGCGGGCCTCGGGGGGAAGGTAGAAGCGGACGAGACCGTGGTCGGCCTCGATGAGAATGGTGGCGGTGTCGGCATCGCCGTAGGTCTGGGTGAGGCGGGCGACCTCGTCGTCGAAGACGTCGGAGAGGCGCTTGAGGAAGACGAGCGGCAGCAGGTAGTCCTTGAACTTGGGCGCGTCCTTCTCGCCGCGAATGGCGCAAGCGGCGTCCCAAAGCATCTGCTCCATGGATTTGTTGCCGAGGACGGTGGAGCGGTGGGTGCCGCGACGTGGCTTGGGAGCGGCCGGGGCGTCGGCAGAATCGGCCGTTTCCGTGGTGGCTAAACTGGCATCGGCAGAGAGACCGAGTTCGTCCGCGAGCTTGGCGATGGCCTCGCGCTGGGCACGCTGCGGAGCGGACTTGCCGCCTTCCCAGCGGTTGACGGTGGCAAAGGAAACGCCGAGGCGGGCGGCAAGTTGCTCTTGGCTCCAGCCCTGTTTTTGGCGGAGCGCGAGCAGGAGAGACGAAGGAGAAGCATCGGACATAAAGCTATGTTTGTTATAACAAACATAGCGTGTCGAGCTTGGTTTACGCCCGCGTCACTTCCTTGATCGGGTATTGGGTGACGGTCAGGCCCTTCGCGCCGCGGCTGCCGATGGTGAGCTCGGACAGGTCGAACTCGAAGTCCTTGATGCGCGCCGAGCAGCGTCCGCTCAACTGCACGCGGACCTTGGCCGGCATCGCGTCCTGGTTCTTCGTCTCGTCGAAGAACACCAGCTTCGAGCCGTCGCTCGCGGCGAGGTTGTAGAGTTTTTCGCGCGTCATGCCGCCGAGCTGGAAGCGTTTGGCGAAGGCCTTGCCGCTCTCCTTGTCCTGCGTGATGACCGTGTAAAAACGGTCGTCGCCGTCCTTCGGCACGACGTGGACATGCTTGATGTCCTTTCCCATGAAAACCTTTTCGGCGACCTTCACCATCTTGCACGTCGCATCGCCCATGAAGGCCACGACGTCGTCGAGGATGGTGCACTCGATGACGAACTCGTGCTGGCGCCAGTTGAGGCCGATGAAGCCTTCCTCGCGGTTGACGTAGAGGCGCTGGTTGGCAGAGACGACGGCGGCGGCGCTGATCTGCTCGACCTCGTCGCAGGTGGTGCGGCGCTTGCGGCCCTTGCCGTATTTTTCCTGCAAGGTTTCGAACCACTTGATCGCGTATTCCGTGAGGTGCGCTAGATCGTGTTTGGTCGCCTTGATCTCGTCCTCGATGGCTTTGATGGCCTCGTCGGCTTTGAAGCGGTTGTAGGCGGAGATGCGCTTGATGCGGATTTCGGTAAGGCGGGTGACGTCGTCGTCGGTGACGGCGCGGCGGAGTTTTTTGACGAAGGGTTTCAGGCCCTCGTGAATCTCGGCGAGCACGCTCTCCCACGTTTTTGACTGCTCGATGCGGCGGTAGATGCGTTCTTCGATAAAAATGCGCTCCAACGAGTCCCAGTGCCACTGCTGCTCCAGCTCGCCGAGGTTGATGTCCAGCTCCTGCTTGAGGAGCTGCACGGTCTTGTCCACGGAACGGCGGAGGATTTCGGAGACGCCGAGGAAGACGGGCTTGTCCTGGCCTTCGATGGTGTCGATGACGCAGGCGGCGGGCGAAATGGACACCTGGCAGTCAGTGAACACGTAGAGCTGGTTCATCACCTGGTCGGCGTCGGCGCCCTGCGGCAGGTGGACGATGATCTCGACGGACTCGGACGTGTTGTCGTCCACGTGCTTGACCTTGATCTTGCCCTTGGCGTTGGCGGCGAGGAT
>JANYJB010000087.1 GCA_025361935.1 Verrucomicrobiota bacterium | reverse complement strand
TTTTTTGCAGGGGCATTTCAAGGGCAACCCGGTGATGCCCGCGTCGCTCATGCTGGAGGCGCTCGGCCAGCTCGGCGTGTGGTATCTGCTGTCCGGCCTGCCGGTGGAGGCGGGCAAGACGGTGGGACCGGCCACGATTTTCTTCGCCTCGACCGACGGCGTGCGCTGCCACCGCGTGTGCAAGCCCGGCGACGTGCTCACGCTCCAACTCAAGCCCAAGCGCGTGAAGGCGCCGCTCGCGGTGTTTGAAGGCAGCATCCGCGTGGGGCAGGACAAGGCCGTGAGCGCGGAGGAGATCACCCTGACCTTCGGCCTGGTGGATGCCGCGCCACCCGCACCTGCGACTCTCGCCTGATGCCCCGCGTTTTCATCACCGGCGTCGGTTTCATCACCAGCATCGGCAATGACGCGGGCGCGGTGGAAACCAACCTGCGCGAACTGCGCCACGGCCTGGTGAGCTACGCGCCGTTTGCCTCGGACAACATCCCGGTCAAAGTCGCCGCGCCCGTGCGCGGTTTCGAGACGGACGCGCCCGATCAGGAAGACTGGGTCATCCCCGCGCCCTATAAATTGAAACGCGAACAGCTCCGCGGCATGGGGCCGAACGTGCTCTACGCCACCTGCGCGCTCGAGCAGGCCATCGCCGACGCGAAACTGTCCCCCGCCGACGTTTCCAACGACGACACGGGGCTCTACGCCGCCTCCGCCGGGTCGCCGGGGACGCTCACGCGCAACATCACACGCATGCACGAAGCGGGCGTAACGCGCTGCCCGCCGCTCGGCGTGGTCGCGAGTATCGCGGGCAGCGTGCAGTTCAACCTCGTCGCCCACCTGAAAATCAAAGGCGCCTCGGGCGGCTTTGTCTCGGCCTGCGCGTCTTCGTCGCACGCGCTCGGCTTCGCCTTCGACGAGATCGGGCTGGGGCGGCAGAAGCGGATGCTCGTGGTCGGCGCGGAGGATGGAAACATCGACTCCATCCTGCCGTTTGCGGCGATGCGCGCTCTCTCGCCGAATGCCGATCCCGCGACCGCCTCGCGGCCCTTTGACAAAAAACGCGACGGCTTCGTCGGCACCGGCGGCGGCGTCGGCCTCGTGCTCGAAAGCGAGGAGGAAGTCATGCGCCGCGGAGTGACGCCCTACGCCGAATTGCTCGGCTGGGGGCAGGCGTCCGACGGGCACAACGTCGCCATCTCGCATCCCGAGGGCCTCGGCCTCGCCGCCGCGATGCGCCGCGCGTTAAAATCCGCCGGAGTGACCGCGGCCGATCTCGGCTACGTCAACGCCCACGCGACCTCGACGCCCATCGGCGACGCTTCCGAGTGCAAGGCGCTCCGCGCCGTCCTCGGCGAGCACGCCGCGCGGGTGGCGGTGAGCAGCACGAAGGCGCTCACGGGCCACGGTCTGTCGCTGGCGGGTGCGATGGAGACGGCTTTTTGCGCGCTGGCGATCCGCCAGGGTTTCATCCCCGGCTCCGCGCACATCACCGAGCTCGATCCGGCGTGCGAAGGGCTCAACATCGTCCGCGCCACGCAGGCCGCGTCACCCGGCGTCGTGTTGAACAACAGCAGCGGCTTCGGCGGGGCCAACGTCTGCCTCGTGCTCCGTCCCGCGGGCTGATCCCGGCCGATGAGACCGGTCATCGCCTATCTTTTCACGACGTTTCCGAACCCGACGGAACTGTTCATGCAGCGCGAGATCACGAGCCTGCGCGCGCGCGGCGTGAACCTGCGCATCTACTCGCTCTGGGGCGGCGGCGGCGAGTTCGAGGGGATTCCGGTGACGCGCTTTCCCAAGTGGAAAATCATCTCGGTTCTCTGGCTCGCGCCGATGAACGCGTGCCGTTGGCCGGCGACCTTTTGGAAAGTGTTCGCGGGCCTGTTCACCCGTCGGCCGCCTTCGCGGGTGAATCTGCTGGAGAATCTCCTCGGCGCCGCCTTTGCGACGGTTTACGCGGAGCATTTTCGCCGCGACCGGCCGGCGCTTTTTCACGCTGCGTGGGGCGGGGCGCCGGCGACGGCCGCCTGGCTGTATTGGCGCTTCGGCGGCCAGCCATACAGCATGGGATGCCACGCCTACGATGTGTATCAGGACAACGGCGACTGGTGGCTGGATAAAAAAATTGCCGCCGCACGATTCGTCCACACCTCGACTGCGATGGTGAGAAAAACCCTGATCGTGCGCGGGCAGCCTCCGGAAAAAATCCATGCCATCCTGAGCGGCCTCGCGGAATTCCCCGCCTGCAAGCCGCTGCGCATGCCGCGTCCCGTGCTGCGCCTCCTCTGCGTGGCGAGGCTGGTGCCGAAGAAAGGCGTGCGCCACCAGCTGCGCATTTACGCCGCGCTCAAGGCGGCGGGCGTTCCCTTCGAGGCGCGCATCGCCGGCGACGGACCCCTGCGCGGCGAGGCGGAAAGGCTCGCGCGGGAACTCGGCGTGCAAAACGACGTGACCTTCCTCGGCCATCGTCCGCCTGCGGAAATCGCGGGCCAACTCGCGTGGGCCGACGTGATGCTCCACACCGGCGTGATCGCCGCCGACGGCGACCGCGACGGCCTGCCCAACGTGATTCCCGAGGCGATGGCGGCGGGTGTCGTCGTGTTCACCTCGCCGGTCGCCGCGACGACCGAGGCGATCACCGACGGTGCGACCGGCCGCGTGCTCCCGCCCGAAGAGCCGTCGCGCTGGGTGGATGCGCTCGTGGCGCTGCGCGACGACGACGGACTCGCCGCACGGCTGCGCCAGGGAGCGCGAAGTTGGGTGGAGGAAAACTTTGACGCCCATAAAAACACCGCGCGAATCGCCGCGCTTTTTGAGGAGGCGATCCGGCCGTGATCTATTTCGACACGACCAACACCCGTCGCGCCCGCCACCACTCCGGTCTCGTGCGCGTGTCGCGGCGGCTCTTGTCCGCGCTGGGCGGCGCGGCGCGGCCCGTCTTCTGGAAAAACGGACGCTGGCACGCCGGCGACGACGGGGAATCCACGGGTTTCGCGGCGGACGACTGGCTGTTGACCGCCGAGTTGTTTTCCGAGGAGGAGAGGCCGGGAATAACCGTGTTTTTTGCGGGAAAATCCGTGCGCACGGCGGCGGTTTTTCACGACGCGATTCCGTTTCGGCTGCCGGACGTGACCTGGCCGAAAAGCGTGTCGCGGCAGGTGCCCTACATGGAATTGCTCGCGCACTGCGACCGCGTGCTGGCGGTCTCGGCGGCGAGCCGCGAGGAGCTGGCGGGTTTTTGGCGCTGGCAGGGGAGAAGCCGCGCGCCGGAGGTCACGGCGATCACGCTCGGGGCGGATTTCGACGGCGCGGAGCGATCCGCCGCCGGGGCGGGTGGCGGCGGATTGCTGTGCGTGGGCATTCTGGAGCCGCGCAAGAACCAGCTGTTTTTGGCGAAAGTCTGCGCGGAGCTTTGGCGGGCCGGGGCGGATTTTGACCTGCACGTGGTCGGCCGGGTGAATCCGCATTTCGGCAAGCCGGTCGAGCGCGAGCTGCGGCGTTTGCAGCGCGAGTTTCCGCGGTTGAATTACCACGCGGCAATCGGCGACGAGGAGCTGGCGGAGCTTTACGCGCGGGCGCACGCGACGGTGTTTCCCACGATCGCGGAAGGCTGCGGGCTGCCGCTGCTGGAGTCGCTGTGGCGGGGCGTGCCCTGCGTCGCGAGCGACCTGCCCAGCCTGCGGGAAAACGCGGCGGGCGGCGGCTGCGTGCTGCCGCCGGTGAACGACCACACGGCGTGGGTGGCGGCGCTCGGGCGCGTGCTTGCGGACGACATGCGGAACAAGCTCGCGGCGGAGGCGGCGGGCCGCGCGTTGCCGCGTTGGAGCGACACTGCGGCGGAAATCATGGCCGTGCTCAGGGCGAACGGCGCGGGAGGCTAGTCATCCAGCCGAGCAGGTCGTCGGCGTAGTTTTTCCATGTGCGAAAGTGACGCGCGCGCGCCTCGGTTTGCAGGCGTTGCAAAGTCTCGGGCGTGGTCAGCAGTTCGCGGAGGGCGGCGGCGAGAGTCGGCGCGGTCACGTCGGGCAGCGCCAGGCAGCCGCCGTCGCGCGCGGATTCGCCGAGCGCGCCGTGACCGAGGCAGATGCAGGGTTTTCCGCGGGCGAGGCTTTCGAGAACGGGCAGGCCGAAACCTTCCATGAGCGAAGGATAAACCGTGAAGGTGCAGGCCGCGTAGGCGTTCTTGAGAAAGGTGTCGTCAACGGAACCGTGGTAAAAAAGCGGGCGGCGGGCGGCCTGGAGGCGTTGCAGTTGATCGAGGGCGGCGCGGCCGGTCTGGGGCTGCACGAGGCCGATCAGGTGAAGTTCGAAATCGAGCCCCTCGGCCCAAAGGGTTTCGCAGGCGGCGAGCAACGCGGGGTGGTTCTTGCGGCCTTCCAGAGAGCCGACCGACAGGACTTGGGGGCGGCGGGAAACGGCGGGGAGTTCGCCCGGCGGGGGCAGATCAATGCCGAGCGGCATGGCGACGACGGGCGGGTGATCCGACCAGCCGGCCCAGTGCCAATAATCGAGGAGGCTTTGGCGCGATTCCTCCGAGTCGGCGGCGACACCGTCAAATTGCAGGAGGTTTTTCAGATATGCCGGGAAGCGCGCGGTGGTGGCGGGCGGACTCAACGCGGGGAGTTTCAGCGGAATGGCGTCGTGAAAAATCGCGACGCGCGGTCCCTGCAGCCGGGCAAGCAGCGAAGGCAGGGCGCGGGCGACATCGGTGACAAAAAGTTCAGGCACGATGAGGCCCGTGTCGCGGGCGATGGCGGTCGCGGAGCTGCCAAGCAGGCGCCGCATGCGGCCGCGCCAGCGCGCGCCTTGCGGCCAGGACGTTTTTCTCTTTTGGGACGCGGTTTTGCCCGAAAGGCTGTGTTCTTCCCAGGGTTCCAGAAGTCGCCACGCCCGTTGAAACGGATCGTAGGTCAACGCCTGCAACGCCATCTCGCGACCGGCCAGTTCGGCGTGCAGCGAACGGCACACCCGCTGGATGCCGGTGCGCGCACCCGTGTGGGCGGTGTGCGAGAGATCAAGGGAGAGTTTCAATGGTTTCGACAGCAACGGTAGGCAGGACGGGAAGGACGGCGAATTAAAGCGCGGCGAGGATGGAGGGGACTTCGCGGATGGACTTTAGCTCGAAGAAACGGCCGGCGGAGGGCGGCAGCTCGTCCACGTGTTCGTGCGCCCAGGTGAGCGGGTAGGGCACGTGGGCGGCGGCGCCGCCGAGCGCGAGCACGGGGGCGATGTCGGATTTGAGGGAGTTGCCCACCATCAGGAAATTTTCGGGGGCGATGGCGTGGCGGCGCAGGATGGTGGAGTAGGCGTCCTCGTTTTTCTCGGATAGGATTTCGACATGGCGGAAGTGGGGCGCGAGGCCGGATTTGGCGAGCTTGCGCTCCTGATCGCGGAGGTCGCCCTTCGTGATGAGAATAAGCTGATGCGTGGCGGCGAGGGTGGCGACGGTCGCCGCGACGTCGTCGAGCAGATCCACCGGATGTTCGAGCATCGCGCGGCCGAGCTTGAGGAGCTCGCGGATTTCCCCGGCGCTGATTTTGCCGTCGGAGAGCTCGATGGCGGTCTCGATGGCGGAGAGCATGAAGCCCTTCACGCCGTAGCCGTAGGGTTCGAGGTTGCGCATTTCGGTGGCGAAGAGTGTGCGGTCCACCGTCGCGGCGTCGTGGTAGCGGGAGAGCATGTCCCGGTAGCGGCGGTGGACGTTTTCGAAAATGGTTTCGTTGTGCCAGAGGGTGTCGTCGGCGTCGAAACCGATCACGAGTTCGCGGGAAGGCATGGCTCCAAGTGAGGCGGGGCGGGGGCGGCGGGCAAGGTTGGATGTTTACGCGGCACTTGCATGGCCGCAACCTGTCGCACCTGTTCCCATGAAGACGTCCCTCATAATGGTTCTCGCGCTGGTCTGTCTGCCGGTCGCGCCTGTGCGCGCCGAGGCGACGGCGCCCAAGCCCGCGGCCGACGAGGCTCCGGCGGGCGCCGCGCAGGAGCTCCGGGCGATTTACGACCGGCAGCAGGCGCTGCTCGCCATTGCCGCCACGAAGACGAGCCAGGCCGAACTCGAAGACTTGCACGTGCAGTTCCAGCAGTTGACGAACGACTATGAGGACTACCTCGGCAAATACCCGAATCTCTCGGCCGGCTACGTGAGCTATGCGTTGTTTCTGGCAAAACCCGTGATGGGCGAACGCAAGCGTGCCGCCGCCCTTCTGCTCAAGGCCAACCAGCTCAACCCCGACCTGCCCGTGGTGAAAAACCAGCTTGGCAACTATCTCGCCGAGGAGGGCAAGCCCATCGAGGCGCTTAACTACTATCTCGCCGCCGTGAAGCTCGCGCCGAAGGAGCCGCTTTACCATTACCAGATCGGCCTGCTCATCACGGAGGCGCGCGATGATTTTCTGAAGAGCGGCGAGTGGACGCGCGCCACTCTGGACAAGTCCATGCAGGACGCCTTCGAGCAGGCGATGACGTTGTCGCCCGGCAACATCCCCTACGCCTACCGTTACGGCGAATCGTTTTACGACCTTGAGGTGCCCGAGTGGGAGCAGGCGCTGGCCAACTGGCGCGCTCTGGAGAGTAAAGTGTCCACCGAACTCGCGAGGCAGACGATCCGCCTGCACGAGGCCAACATCCTCATCAAGCAGGGCAAGTCCGCCGAGGTGCGCACCCTGCTGCTGACCGTGAAGGAGGACGCGTTGCAGACGCAGAAACAAAAGCTGGCCGAGCAACTCGACGCGGAGGCGAATAAATAGGTTCGCATCGGTCGGCGGAGCGGGATTTTTGTGACGATCATTTTCCGATGCTGAACAAACTTGAACGCCTCTTCGGGCGCTACGCCATCCCCCACCTGTCGCTGTATCTCGTGATCGGGCAGGTGGGCGTTTACCTGCTCTGGATGTTGGGCTCGATCGACGTGAACCAGCTCTTGCTCTATCCCTCGCTGGCGCGTGCGGGCGAGGCGTGGCGGTTCATCACGTTTTTCTTCGTGCCGCCGGCGTCCAGCCCGCTGTTCATCGCCTTCGCTTGGTATATGTTCTACCTGATGGCCAGCGCGCTCGAGGGCCAGTGGGGGGCGTTCCGCTTCAACCTTTTTATTTTCATCGGTTACCTGTTCACGGTCGCGGTGGGTTTTCTGACGCCGGATTTTCCGGTGGCCAACGCGTTCATCGCCGGGTCTGTTTTTCTGGCGTTTGCCTATCTTAATCCCGATTTCGAGATCTCTATTTTTTTCATCCTGCCGGTGAAGATCAAGTGGCTGGCGCTGATCACGTGGGCGGGCTACACGGTCGGCCTCATCCTGGGCGGATGGGGCACGCGGCTGCAAATCCTCGCCTCGACGGGGAATTTCCTGCTGTTTTTCGGCGGGGATATTTTTCAGACGATGGTGCTGCGCCGCCGCCGCATGGCGGTGCAGACGGACCGTATCGCGCGTTCATCCGCGCCCGCAGGCCCGCGGCATCGTTGCCACGTGTGCGAAAAAAACAGCGACACCCATCGCGACCTCGATTTCCGCTACTGCTCGAAATGCGCGGGCGACCAGTGCTATTGCCCCGACCATATTTTCAACCACACGCACGTGGTTGAATCGGGCGGACCGAAGGCCTAGGCGGGTTAATTGATTCCCGCCGTTGGTTTTGCTGTTCAAGTGGGCGGGCGGCTGATTGCTTAGGCGAATCGCAGCGGTTTTTCCTCGTGGCTTTCTCCAAAAAAAAGGCGCCGGTCCGTCCCAAGGCGCGCAAAAAAATCTCCCAACCGGTCACCCTTGGCGACTGGTTGAAGCACGCCATCGTCCGCTACAAGGAAACCGGCGCCGCCCTCGGCCAGGTCGCGACCAACGCGCACGACGAGGCCCTTTATCTCCTGCTGCGCACCCTCGCGTTTCCCCTCGATAGCAAGCCCTCCGTGCTCAAGCACAAGCTCACCGAGGCCGAGACGATGGCGGTCGAAAAAGTGCTGCATCGCCGGCTCGACCAGCGCATCCCGGCGGCCTACCTCACGCGCGAGGCGTTTCTCGGCGAATATCGTTTCTATGTCGATGAGCGCGTGATCATCCCGCGCAGCTACTTTTTGGAGATCATCCCGCAGCAGCTCAACGCCTGGCTGCCCAGCCCCGCCAAGGTGAAACGCGTGGTGGATGTCTGCACCGGCTCCTCCTGCCTCGCCATCCTGCTCGCGCATCATTTTTCCAAGGCCAAGGTGGATGCGATCGACCTGTCCCCGGACGCGCTCGCCGTCGCGAGTATCAACGTCAAAAACCACAAGCTCGCCCGTCGCGTGAAGCTGCACGAGAGCGACGTCTTCGACTCCGTGCCGAAGGTAAAATACGACGTGATCATCGGCAATCCGCCCTACGAGCCGAGCGCGCATTGCGACGCGTTGCCGGCGGAGTTCCACCGCGAGCCGCGCATGGCGCTCGACGGCGGCGCGGACGGTCTCGACATCATCCGCAAGCTCCTCCTCCAGGCCCGCACGCGCCTGCTGCCGCACGGCGTGGTGCTCATCGAGGTGGGCGGCCTCCAGCGCGCGATGGACAAGGCGTTTCCCGAGCTTGATCTCTACTGGATGCACACGGCCGACGGCAGCAACTGCGTGTGCCTCATCCAGGCCGCACGGCTGCTCACGTGGAAGGGCTGAGGTAGGGTCGAACCGCTGGGCCGACCGGGTGGGGAGGCGATTGCCGGCTTTTTTCGGCGGGCCCAGCGGTCCCGCTCCACCCCAATCCTCACTGCGTCAGGTCGTAGAGCGCGTAGCCGGCGAGCAGGTTGGGCGCGAAGCCGCAGGTGGTTTTCCAGTCACCGCTCAGGTGGGCGCGGCGGGCAATGCGGATTTTTCGGCTCGCGCACAAGTGCTCGAAATCCGCGATGCTCACGGGATTCGTCGGGCGGCTCTCGAACCACTCGGTCGTGTAAACCGGGTTGAGCGGCTTGCGGCCGCGCAGGAAGATGTCGGCGCGGTTTTTCCAGTAAGCGTGGTTGACGAAGCCGACCGTCACCGACTTGCCGACGCGGAGCGCCTCGGCGATCACCGCGCCGGGTTCGGACAACTCCTCCAGCGTGCGCGAGAAGATCACGCGGTCGAAGTGGCCGGCGGGAAACGCCTGCATGAACGCCATCATGTCGCCCTGGTAGGCGGTCAGGCCGCGACGCACGCAGGCGGAGATTTTATCAAAGTCGAGATCCACGCCGACGGGGTGGACGTCCTTCGTCTGCTTCAGGTAGTCGAGGAGCACGCCGCGTCCGCAGCCGAGGTCGAGCACGCGCGAGCGGGGGTCAACCCATTCGGCGATGATCTGCATATCAACGGTGCGCTTGATGGCGTGAAGGGACATGGGGGGCGTCAGTTGAGAAATCCGCGCACGAGGTCGTAGAGTTGGGGCGATTCCAGCAGGAAGGAATCGTGGCCGAGGTCGGTCGAGAGTTCGGCGTAGCTCACGCGTTTGCCGGCGCGCAGGAGGGCGAGGGCGATGGCGCGGTTCTGGTCGGGCGGGAACAGCCAGTCGCTGGTGAAGCCGACCACGAGCGTGGCGGCCTCGACCTTGGCGAACGCGTTTTCGAGCGAGCCGTGTGCGGCGGCGAGATCGAACTGGTCGAGCGCGCGCGTGATGTAGAGATACGAGTTGGCGTCGAAGCGGTTGATGAAGCTCTGGCCTTGATAACGCAGGTAGCTCTCGACCTCGAACTGGACGTTGAAGGCGGCGGGAGGCGCGACGGGGTCGATGCCCTCCATGGAAAGCTCGGAGACGTCCATGGCGGCGGCTGGCGCCGGTTTGTGGTGGGCAGCGACGGCCTTGCGGCCGAATTTCCGGTCCATGCTGGCGTCGGAAAGATAGGTGATGTGCGCCATCATGCGGGCGATGGCGAGGCCCACGCGCGGGCCGCCGCTCTTGGGATAATAGCCGTTGTTCCACTCGGGGTCTTGGATGATGGCTTGGCGGCCGACTTCGTTGAAGGCGATGGCCTGCGCTCCCTCGCGGGCGGTCGTGGCCATGGCGAGAAGACGTTTAACGAAGGACGGGTATTCGATGCCCCACTGGAGCACCTGCATGCCGCCCATCGAACCGCCGATGGCGGCGTAGAGCGACTGGATGCCGAGGGAATCGAGCAGAAGTTTTTGCGTGCGCACCATGTCGCGAATGGTGACGGCGGGGAAGGTGATGCCGTAGGGGCGGCCCGTGCGCGGATCGAGGGAAGACGGGCCGGTCGAGCCCTGGCAGCCGCCGATGACGTTGGCGCAGAGGACGAAAAACGTGTTGGTATCGACCGCTTTCCCGGGGCCGATGAGGTTGTTCCACCAGCCGGGCTTGCGGTCGTTGAGAGAGTGGATGCCGGCGCAGTGGTGGTCGCCGCTGAGCGCGTGGCAGATGAGGATGGCGTTGTCGCGGGCGGCGTTGAGGCGACCGTAGGTTTCGTAGCGCAGGGTGAAGCCGGGGAGCGTCTGCCCGTTGTCAAAGGTGAACGGCGTGCCCGCGACGAAATCACGCGCCTCCACCAGCCCGACTTCGCCGGGCTCAGAGCGCGTGTTTACGAGAAGATCGTCGTCCGCATCGTTCATGATTGGAAAACAGGAGTAACCGCTAATGCGCACTTATGAACACAAAATTTTCCCGCGTTCAGGGAAATCGTGTGGAATAAGCAGGCTTGAGACGCGGGGGGCGGGTTGTTTGATGGGTGCTTTCCGATGTCTGAACTGCCCGGCAAACTCGACGAACTACTCCTGGATGACTGCCATGTGCGGTATGCCTCGCGCCTGCTCAAAGAGCTTGGCGACGACCTTGAGCTGCGGGCGAAGGCGGTTGAGCAGTCGTTGAGTTCGCGCACGCGTTTTCTGCCCACGATCGGGAATCCCGCCGAGCTGGCGGCGATCGAGGCCAGCAAGGCGGAGCGGGCCAAAGTCGCCTCGGCGCAGGAAACGATGTCGAAATTGCACGCGATGATCGTGCCCGCTCTGGAAAACGAGCTGGAGAGCCACGTGCGCAAGGTGTCGGCGGATTATGTGCGGGGGCTTTCCGCCTTGGACCATCTTGTGGATTGGCCTGCGCTGCTTGACCGTCTCGTGATCAAGCTCGCGGCGTTGCAAAGCCAGCTCGGGGAGGCGCGCAACATGGTCTCGTCGGGCTACGACTGGCAGCGCCGTGAATTCTCCCGTCCCGCGAACGAGTCCATCAACCGCGCGCTGGCGACCGCACGCGAACTCGATGACGTGATCGCCCTGATCAACGATCTGGCGGACCGCTACCAACGGGCCATTCTGAAGACTCCGCAGGCCGCGGCGGTTTTGCCGCGCGTGCCGGTGGTGGGTTTCCGCCTCAGGATCGAGCATGTGCGGACGCTCGGCATCGCCGAGGTGCAGGCCGAGTTCAACCGCATCATGGAGATGGGCGCCATGCTGGAGACCATCGGCTTGAACGGTCTGCGCGAAGCGACGGAGCGGGTCGCCGTGCAGCATCGCGAACTGGGGGTAAAATATCTCCAGACTTATCTCGGCCGGTTGCGCGCCTACATGGACGAACACCGGCTGGTGCCCGCGCACGTCGCGGAGCGCATCCACAAGTTGCAGTTCCGGCACTTCGGCGCGGTCAACTTTCCGTTCGAGTTGGGCTGAACGGCCCGCCGCTTTCACGGCGCAGCTTTACGCCGGATCGTCGCGTCGAGGTTTTGACGCACGTCGCTGTTCGAGGGATCGAGTGCAAGCGAACGCCTAAAGGCGACCTCGGCCTCGTCGAGGCGACCGAGATAATAAAGGGCGCGTCCCAGGGTCGCGTGGATGCCGGCCGATTCGGGTCGGACGTGAATCGCGCGTTCCGCGTAACGGACGGATTTTTCCAGACGGTCGTGGTCGCCGGGATTTTCGGCGAGCAGCGCCGCGAGGTTGTTGCAGGAGCCGAAATCATCGGGGGCCAGTTCCAGTGCCTTGAGAAAACACGCCTCCGCTTCGGCGAACGCGCCTTTTTGCAACAGCGAGCAGCCGAGGTTGTAGTAAGGCGTGTGCCAGCCGGGGAACAGCGCGATGCTCCGCCGTTGGAGCGCGATGGCTTCGTCGATCTCGCCTCGCGCCTGCAGAAGGTTGCCCTGGTTGTTGAGCGCTTCGATGCCGTCGGGATAGATGCGCAGCGCCTCGCGATAGGCTTTTTCCGCGCCGGCCGGATCATGCTGACTTTCCAGAACGTTGCCGAGTTTGGACTGGGCGTAGAAATTGTCCTTCGTGACGGCGACGGCATGGGTCCAGAGCGCCGCGTCGTTTTGCCAGCGGGCGGTCTGCCGCCAGCAGAGTGCGGCCAGCGCGGTCAACGCCACCGCGGCGATCACAGCGCGCGCACGCACGGAGGCCTTTCGCGCTTCCAGCCATTCACTCGCCCACCAGACCGCCGCCCCGCCAGGCCGATCTGGGAAACGTAGGTGTAGCGGTCGGCGCGGATCTGGATGCCGCTGTAGAAAAATCCGATGACCGGCAGCAGCGTGACGAGAAACCACAGCCAGCCGACCGTGATAAAAGGCCGGCGCACGTGCTGGCGCAGTGCGAGGATCGTCAGCCCCGCGAGCAACCCGAGCGCCGCGAGCCACTGCACGGCGGCGGGGCCTTGCAGCGAATACGGGTAGTGCGCGGCGAGACCGAACGGCCAGACCAGTTTTGACAGATAGAAAAGATAGGAGGACGGGACGTAGGCGAGGCGTTCCGCGACGTGGAGCGGCGGGATGGGTTTGATAAACATTTCCCCCATCACGCGCAGCGCGACGAGCGCCGCCGCCAGCGACAGGGCCAGCAGAGGAAGTTTTTCAACGATGAGCGGGCGCGCCTGCCGCCAGATGGCGCGCGGGCCGCCTTTCAGATCGAGGCGTTGCAGCGGCCACACGTCGAGGAGCAGCAGCACCGCCGGCAGGGTGACGAGCATGGGCTTCGCCAGCAGGCCGAGTGCGAAAGCGACCCACACCACCGCGTAGCGGGCGACGGAGAACGGCCGCCGTGCGTAGGCGGCGTAGGCCCACAGCGTGGCCGCCAAAAACACGCCGCTCATCACGTCCTTGCGCTCGGCGATCCACGCCACGGATTCCGCGCGCAGCGGGTGCATGGCGAACACCGCCGCCACGAGCGCGCTTCGCCAGATGGCGCCGGTCATCGCGCGGATGGCGAAAAACAGCAGCACGGTGGCGAGCGCGTGGAGCAGGATGTTGTCGAGGTGGAAGCCTTGCGGGTGGTCGAGCCCGAAGAGCGAGACGTCGAGCATCAGCGAGAGGGTTGTGAGCGGATGCCATTGGCCGACGTGCCCGTGCGTGAGCGTCCACTTCAGTCCCGCTGCGCCGAGGCCGCCGGCGACCTCGGGGATGTCCCGCACATATTGGTTGTCGTCGTAGTTGAGAAAACCAAACGATGTGGCGCGGCTGAAGACTGCGAGCACGCCGAGAAAGAGAACCAGCGCCAGCGCGGGAACGAGCAGGCGCTGGCGCGGCGCAGGGATTTTATTTTCGCGGGCGCCGGCCATGGGGAGGGAAAGAAACTCCGGTTTTTTCGCCCGCTTACTTTTTCTTCGGGGGCGTGACGTTCTTAATCTTTTTGCCGCCCTTGCCGGTGCCGCTGGGGACGCCGAGCGGGGTGGGCGTGGGATCGACGGTGTATTTGTTGACCACGAGCTGCTGGCCGATGGTGAAGAGGCCGTTGATCGTGGAGTAGAGGGCGAGCGCGCAGGAGAAGTTGTAGCAGATCAGCGTGAAGAAGATCGGCATGAACTTGAAAATCTTCTGCTGGGCCGAGTCGATCGATGGCTGCGGGGTGAGGCGCATCTGATAGACCATCGTGGCACCCATGAGGATCGGCATGATGTTGAGCGGAATCCCGAAAATGCGCGCGATGGTGTCGGGCGCGGAGAGATCGTGCGCCCAGAGGAAACCCTGGAAGCGCAGCTCGGCGGTGCCCTGCAACATGCTGAAGAAGCCGACGAAAAGCGGGATGGTGATGAGGACGGGGATGCAGCCGCCCATCGGGTTCACCTTGTGCTCCTTGAAGAGCTCCATGGTGGCCTGGTTCATCTTCTGCGGATTGTCCTTATGCTTTTCGCGCACGGCCTGCATGAGCGGCTGGAGCTTCTGCATGCGCTTGGCCGAGCGGGAGGCGGCGAGGGTGAAGGGGAGGGAGATGACCTTCAGGAGCAACGTCATGAGGACGATGGCGACACCCCAGTTGCCGACGAACGAGTGCATGCCGTTCATCAGCCAGTTCATCGCGGGGGCGACGTAACCGCTGAAGAAAATGCGGTTAAAGAAATAGCGGTCATACTGCATGACCTTGTCCTCGTTGTGGGCGAACTTGGCCAGGCGGGTGTATTCCTTGGGGCCGACGTAGAGGTCGCCGGCGAAGGTGACGGTGCCGTTGGCGGGAAGCGGGGGCAGGTCGAGCTTGATGCTGCCGGTGAGGCCGATGTTGGGCAGGGTGCTGCCCTTCAGAGGAGGAAGCTCGACCGGGCGCACGATGATGCCGGTGCCCGGTTTTTCGGGCGTGAAGATGCTGGCGAAGAACTGGTTTTTAACCGTGGCCCAGACGACGGGGCCGGGGTGCTCGATGACGGACTTGGCGGGGTTGTCCTTGAGGCCGATCGCGCTCAGGAAGCCGCCGCCCTTGAACTCCGAGGTGTCGGTGACGACGGGTTTTTCGCCGTCGTAGGTGGCGACGTTGAGGTAGAGGCCGGCGTCGTTGGGGCTGACGAGGGCGGAGGTGCCGAGGTTGAGGACGTTGGGCAGGGAAAGGACGGCGTCTTTGGTGAGATTGCGGAAAGTCGTCTCGTGGCGGATACGGTAGGGATCGCCGGCGGTGTCGCCCGGGGCGTGCAGGACGTAGCGGCGGGTGACCTCGATGGTGTTTTCAAAAACCGCGCGGTAAACGACCTCGGTTGCGGAGGCGCTGACGAGCTGGAAACGCGTGCTTTGGTCGAGGCCGGAGAAACCGCCGAAGGCGAGGATGGGCGCGGCGTGGGTCTGATTGAAGACGAACGGCTCGGCGCTGTCCTTGGCCTCGGTGTATTTCTTAAAGGCGACGTTGCTGATGGCGCCGCCGAAATCGGTGAGGCGCAGCTCAACGTAGTCGTTGGCAAGGGTGGTGGTGGTGGCGTGGGCGTTGTCGCTCACGAGGGCGGCGAAGGCCGGGGTGTTGGCGGTCGCGGGGGCCACCGCGCCGATGGCGGTGGCGGCGGCGTCAGTCTGGCCGCCGCCGGTAGCCGCAGGTGCGGACGGAGCGGCTTGGGTCGCCGTTGCGACCGGTGCGGGGACTGGCTGTGGCGCGTGCTTGCTCGTGTAGTAGAGGCTCGCGAAGGCGAGGAGGAGCAGGATGACCCCGATGGTCGTGTTCTTTTTGTCCATGAAGATAAAGGTTGGTGAAAGGCGAAGAGCGAAAGGGAAGGTTAGCTGCGGACGCAGATCGGGCGTGAGCTGCGGCGGGGCGCGGGCACGGGCACGGGATCGAGGCCGCCGGCGTGCAGCGGGGTGCAGCGCAGCAGGCGGCGCACCGCGAGCCATGGGCCGACGAGCGCGCCGTGCGTGCGCACGGCCTCGGCGGCGTAGTGCGAGCAGGTTGGGTGGAAGCGGCAGCCGCACGCGGAGCCGAACACCGCCGGGAGCACCGGCGAGAGCGTGCGTTGATACAGCCAGACGAGCCCGAGGAGCGCGCGCGCGGGCAGGCGGGCGACGAACCGGAGGAGCGGGTGGAAGGTATCAGGCATGGGCGGGCGGGAAAATCTTGCGGCAGGCGTCCACGAACTTTCGTTCGATCTCGCGATACTCAAGCCGATTGAGCGAGCCGCGCGCGACGAGGAGAAGGTCATGCCCGGCGGGCACAAGTTCCTGATGGTTGCGAAAAACTTCGCGCAGGCGGCGTTTGGCGCGGGCGCGCAGGACGGCGTTGCCCACGGCGACGCGGGAGGCGACCACGCCAAGGCGTGCGATCGGGGCGGGCGCGGCGTCGGCCAGATCCGCCTGGCGGGCATAGGAAAGCATAAAGGCGCCGCAATCATGGCGGCGCCCGTGGGTCCTGACGTGCTGGAAATCCAACTGGCGCCGCAGACGTTGCTCGGCGCGGAAACGCATGACAGGGAAGGAGATTGCTGCGCCGGAAGGCGGCAGCGGCTTAGACGACGGTGAGCCGTTTGCGGCCTTTGCGGCGACGGTTCGCGAGGACCGCGCGGCCACCCTTGGTGGCTTTGCGGGCGCGAAAACCGATCTTGCGGGCGCGCTTAAGGCGGTGCGGGCGGAAGGTGGGTTGCATGGTCTTTTAGTGGTTAAGAGGTGACTGAAGTGCCGAAGCGCGCGGCGGCTGTCAAGGGCGGGTTTGGCGCGGCGCGAGGCGGGGGCCCAATCCACTCGACTTCCAACGTGCCCCGCGTCTTCCTGTCGCCCATCGGAATCCGAATCCGCGCGGGTGATTTCACCATGACCGAATCCCTAAAATCGCCCCTTGAAAGCGGCAGGTCATCAACCAACTGCACTCTGTCGTTTTATCCCGTAAAACGCAGTCTGTGCGAATAACACTATTCGGCAAAAAACTATGAAGTTCGCGCTTAAGGCTGCTTTTATCGGAATGCTAATAGGCGCATTCTTCGGATTTTTATCGAGCACGATGACAGGACATTCCGACGAAATTCCGAAATGGAACGGGTGGATATACGCATTTTTTTGTGCCGGTCTTGTCGCGATTCCTGGTCTTATCATGGGGATAGTTATCGGTATATCAGAAAAAATATTCGGAAAATCGGAAAAGAAATCACGTGCATTCTCTGATCTTTGACGTTGGACGGAATCGACGTTGCCAGGGATCGATTAAGCCCGCGTCCGTTTCCCAAAATCCGACATGACATCCGCGGCGGCTCCTGCACGGTGGTGGGATGCGTATCGCGGTGATTGCCGACACCCACAACCGTTATTTCCCGGAACTGCCGGGGCTTTTGCGCGGGGCGGACGAGATCTGGCATCTGGGCGACGTGTGCGCGCCGGACACGCTGGCGGAGTTTGAAGCGCTCGGGGTGCCGTTGCGCGTGGTGCTGGGCAACAACGACGATTTTTCCTCGGGCTGGCCGGTGACGCTCGACCTGAAGCGCGGCGGCGTGGCGTTTCACCTCGTGCATATCCCGCCCCGCAAGGCGCCGGCGGGCGTGCGGGTGCTGTTGCACGGGCACACCCATGTCCCCGCCGACGAGGTGGACGTCCGGGGCGTGCGCTGGCTGAACCCCGGCTG